>JBIJCX010000280.1:0-11454 GCA_044344465.1 Opitutaceae bacterium | reverse complement strand
ATAGGACTCCGTTGTACCGCAGATCAAAAAAGCGGACAGTTTTGGTCCGCACCCCATGTCCCTTGCAGAAATGGGCTCTGCCCTCTGAAAATCGCGAAAAATTGCCCCGACTATGTCAGGAGGTCTGTATTTAGGCTTTTGGCCGAATTGTATAATTCCACTCACCGTGGAAGGAGGCTGGAGTTATATTGACCTGAGCGAGTTGTTCATCGGTGACGACGATGCCGGTCTCATAGTGTCCTTGATCCAACGCGGCGCGCACTTTTAGACCCGTTCGCGTCGTGGTGCTGGCGATGAGGTTAACGACAGTCTTGTAACTGACCAAGGGGCGACCGCGCCAATTCTTGGTGATGAAACAGAAGAGGCGATGCTCAATCTTGTTCCACTTGCTGGTTCCGGGCGGAAAATGGCAGACTTGCAATTGCAGCCTCAATTCGTCGGCCAAGGTTTGGAGCGCTACTTTCCAAAGCCGGTTGCGGCTGCCGTTGCTGCCGCCGCCGTCGGCGGTGATCAACAGGGTCGTGGCTTTGGGAAACCGTTGGATGCCCATTTGCCGCCACCAACGACCGATACTGGCCACGGCAAACTCTGCGGTATCATGATCGATGCCGACACTGACCCAGCCCTCGTTGCTGGCCAAGTCGTACACTCCATAGGGTATCGCTTTGCCCAGTTCCTTATCCGGGAAATCGTGGACATTGACCCGGACGGGCTGGCCTGCCGGCTCCCATTCCCTTCCGGCATTGAGGAACTCCCCTATCAGTTCCTTCTTCTTGGTATCGATCGAGATGACCGGTTGGAACTGCTTCTGTAGCGCGACGACCTGCCGATTGATGTACTCGAATTGGGCGTCGCGGTCCCGATGGGATGCCCCCTCCCGCATCTTTCGATTGGCCTGCAGACTGTAACCGCCCGCCTTCAACAACATGGCTACGGTGCGGTCCGTCACCGGATGTCGCTGCCTGCTCAGTTCATCGGCGAGATTGGCGGTGCTCTTGCAGGTCCAGCGCAGCGGCGATTCTGGATGTCCCCGTGTCGCAGGATCCACCAATTTTTCCAGGGCTTGCTGTAATCCAGGATCAGTTTGGATCAGCGGCTTTCGCCCGCCACCCACACTGCGGATCCGTGCATTTAGCTTGGTCCTCGGGTATCTCCGCCGATGGGTAACTTCACGCATTCCCGCCATCACTGTATTGCGGGCCAAGCCCGTCGCCTCAGCTACGGCGCTCACGCCGCCCCAGCCCAGCGCTAACGCCTCCGTCGCCGCCCACTGCCGACGCATCCTCTCGTCCATCATTTCATCGAGGGACCGGTACTTCCTCTTGACCTGCTCAATAATAATCGGGTCGGGAATATACCAACGCTGGCCGCGCACGGCATAGTTTCAAGCTTTTGCTCAAGTTATTATTTCGCTCTTCCTTAGCTTCGTCCCGTGAACACCACTCAAGCCAACGGCCGCGGCGATTCCGATCGCATCACCGTATCGACGGGGCCACTGCTGCGCTGTGTCAGAAAACTTGTCGCCGATGTCGTGATGAAATGTCCAAATCCTCGGGGCGGCGGTCCGGCTGGCCGACGGAGAGACACTCCCGGTCGCCGCCCCCCCACGGCAGAACGAAGAACTTGTCCCATTTCCGCATGAAAAATGTCAAAAGGCCGTTCCGCACGAGTGAGACTGGGGTCGGAAGACATTTCGGAACTGAGTTGTGACAACTATTCCAAAAGCGCCCATTTCGCAGAAAACTTCCCACCCCCTCTGATGTGCCGCATCAATCTTATTTCCAATATGTTAGATCGCGTGTGCGCAATATGTCTCTTGGGACAAGTTCACTGACACAGCGCAATTATACACACCCTTCAATGACCGGACAGCAGTGATTTTACCTATGAAGTTGGTGCCCGAGGGGGGACTCGAACCCCCATGCGGTTAAGCACAGGCTTCTGAGACCTGCGTGTCTACCAGTTCCACCACCCGGGCCAACTCTTTAACCAACTATGCTGTCGTATCCTACGGAGCCAAGCTGATCTGTGAGTCGGCGTCTCCGCCTCCCTCTTTTCGCCTCTGCCCTTAACGGGAGAAGGCCAAGTGTGGTGGTGAAGGGCCAACGTCACGAACCTGCTTCGCAACCGTCAGAGCGGGAGTTACTACGCCTGCGCCAAACTCAACGGCAAGCAGAAATAACGAAGCCGCGCCGCGTGCAACACATGGTTCACCCCGTTTCAGCGATCCGTCCGCCGCAGGGGCAATCGCTCGAGTTCGATCAGCGTTCGCAGTTCCGCCAACGCCGGCCGGGCATCCATCGTCAAGAGGAACTGCCAGGCGGCGAGCACCCGGCGATAAAACAGCACCCGCTCCGCCGCGGTTTTTCGGCTCAGGGGCAACGGCGGTTCCTCGGCAAACACCGGCCCCGGTCCGATCTTTTCCGCCGCGGCGCGGACCTGGGGGTCTACCACTCTTGATCCCCACGCGACGATCCTCGCGCGCCGCTCGTTTCCCCACTGCGCGACCGCCGCGGCTTTCGCGGGCTCCAGGGCCGCTGGTTCCGCATAGCCGGAATTCCAGTAAATCTCGTTCAACACCGGCGAGTCGTCACCCCCGCGCGCGAGCAGAAAATTGCGCCCGCCGTCTTCGAGCTCGAGCAGGTGCTTTTCAAATTCGAGCGCCGCGCCGGCAAGGTCGGGCACGACACCGCCCAGCACGGCGGCTTTCCACGCGGGGCGGAGCGTCTCGTTCCAGGCCTTGCGCAATTCAGCCAGCGAGGTCCGGCGGGCCGCGCGACCCCCTCCTCCTCCTCCGCCGCCGCGTTCACCCCGCGGCCGGACGACCGACTCGAGCTGCTGCCGGGTGCCGGCCAGCAAGAGCGTCTTTGCCGCCGGCACCTGTTCAACCAAGCGCAGCGTGAAGCGCTCGAACTGCGCCTGGCGCTCGCGCAGCGCGTCGTCTCCCGCCGCAACCGGCCCGCGATCCACGGCCCGTTGATATGCGGCCACCGCCTGCTGCGTGCGGTCGGTCAGGCTGAGCGTCGTCGCGAGCCGGGTTTCGATCAGCCGCGCCCAGGCTTCGAGATAATGCTCGGAGGTCGATCGCGGCTTGTCGATGGTGTGATCGATGAGCGTCGCGGTCTCGTGCGCCTCGGCCAGCGAGCAGGACATCCGACCTTTCGTCTGCCCGGTCATGAGATCGATCCCGAGCAGCCGCTCCGGCAGGAAGCGTTCGTAACCGGCCCAGTTTTTCGGATCCGGATCGGGTTCGCAGCCGGCCGCGGGCGAGGCTTCGTCGGTCGCGGTAAACCCGACGACGCGCAGCCGCACCCCGGGCGCACGGCCGGCGGTCCATGCCGGCGCCGCCATGAACCATTCGCGGGGCGCCATCATTTCGCGCGCGACGCCGAGTTCATGGAAGCCGCCGGAGTGGCACTGCGTCATGCAAAATACCACGCACCCGTCCCCCAGCCCTTCGGCCAGCACCTGCCGCAACTCGGACACGCCCAGCACTTCCTTTTCGTCCGTGTACCATGCCCCCGCCCGGCGCCGGCCACGTTTAAGCTGCCAGAGCGTGATCGCGCTTTCGCGTTTTTCGCCGGTGCCGGCGAGTTCGCCATGGTCGCCGACAAACAGATACAGCGTGCCGCCTCCTCGCACCGTTGGCAGCACCTCGTCGCGCAGCGCGCGCAGGAAACTTTCCTTCGTCGCCGGGCGGTTGCGCGGCAGCGACCCCGCGAGCCACGCCTGCACCGGCCGACCTTCCGGCTTCGAGTCGCGGCGGGTGTCGGCGAGCACCGGGGCGTCGCCCGCGCGGTTGCCGACCCCGAAAAACACCCACGTCGTGTCCGGCGGACACTCGCGTCCGAAGTAGGCCGCAATGCCCTGCGCCTGCAGGTAGTGCGAGTAGTTGTTGCTGAGCGGCGTGCCCCCACCCGAGAGCAGCACGTAGGCGTCGCGCGGTTTTGGGGCTGGCCGGACCGATGATCCGACAGCGGACGCGGCGGGCGCGGAGGAGGCGCCGGCGGGCCGCGGCGAATCGGTGGAACTCGTGCATCCGGCGAACGCCAGGCCGGCAATTGTCGCCAGAAAACGTAGCAGGAAAGAAAATCGCGGCACGGTCTTTTGGTAACGAACGGCCAATTTTTTTACAGGATTATTCGCACCAGGCGCGTCGGGCTTGATTAGAGGATCGCGCTGCAGCTCCTCGACGGATTATTTCGCCGCCGTGATGCAGCACCCTCACCCTCTGAAACCTGGAGCCGCAGCGCCCCCGCTGCGGTGGTCGAGCGAGACGCGGCGAGGGCGCCGCGTCGCCAACAGACATTCGCGCTAAATCCCATGCCCATCCTATCCTGCGCCCAGCCGCGCCGTGGTATTCCCGGCCAACTCGCCCGCTGCACCGCGCTGCTGCTCGCCGCGGGCAACGCCCTCGCCACTCCGGCCCCCCTTCCCTCGCTCGCCGCGGCGCTCGCGGCCAAACGCGACGTCTGGGGCGAGGCCGCCATGGCCCAGCCCAACGGCGCCAGCTACGAGTTCATCGCCCCGCTGCTGCCGCCGCCGCGCTACGTCCACGCCGACTTTCGTTACTACCCCATCGTGCTGAGCGCACCCAACGCCAAGGTGAAGGCGCGGCTCATCGCCAACGGCAGCGGCGTCAATCTGGCCGGCGGCTCCCGGAGCTGGAACGAAAACGGCGTGCCGTTCACGTTTCGCGTGGGACCCGACGAGTTTCTTTTCGGCGGCCTCCGCGACCGGTTGAGCGAACCCACCCTCGCGGAAGGCTGGCTGCCCATCCCGGAAATCCGGTACACGCACCGGTCGCCGGTCCAATCGGAAGGCAAGGTACCACTCAACCTGGTGAAGACCAGCCTGCCGCCCGAAATCTACCGGCTGGAGGCCTTCGCCAGCACCGATCCGGCGCTGGCGGAACACGGTGTGGTCTTCGTGAAGTTCGACCTGGCCCAAGGCGCCAACGGGTTCGTCGCGGTGGAGGTCGGCGCCGGCAGCACGGTCACCTTTGCCGCGGGCCGGTTGACGGATTCCGCCGGGCGCGTGCTGGGAATTTTCGATGCGGGGTGGAAACGCGAACGCAACCGCATGGTCGCCCGGCTGCGGGCGAACACGGCCGCCACGCTCGCGATTCCCACGCAGCCGCTCGCGGCCAGCGCCGCGCCGGCGTTGAGCCTGACCACCTACACCGCCCAGCGCGAGGGCTGCGCCGACACCTGGCGGAAAATCATCGCCCGCGGCATGCAGGTGGAGGTCCCCGAGGCCCGCGTGAACCACGCCTGGCGCAACTCCATTTGCCAGGACTTCCAGCTCATCAATGGCGACAGCATCCGGTACAGCGCCGGCAACCAGTACGATCGGATCTACTCCGCCGAGGGCAGCGATGCCGCCCTCGCCCTGCTGGTCTGGGGCCAGGAGCGTGACATGCGGCGGCTCATGGGACCGCTCTTCGATTTCACGCGCCAAGGTCTCGAACAGCACCAGGCTGCGTTCAAGCTGAACAATCTCTTCCGCTACTACTGGCAGACGCGCGACGCGACGGCGGTACAGGCGTTTCGCCCCCGCTGGGAAGCGGAGGCCGGGCGGCTCGACCGCGGGCGCACCGGCCCGAACGGGCTGTATCCGCAGGAACAGTATTGCGGCGACATCCACACCCCGGTGCAGAGCCTCAACGCCAATGCCAAGGCCTGGCGCGCGCTGCGCGATCTCGGCGCGCTGCTGGCCGAGCTCGGCGAAACCGATGCCGCCCGCCACTACACCGCCGCCGCGGCCGCCTTTCGCCCGGTCGTGCTCCGCGCCATCGAGCAGGCCACGGTCCACACGACCACGCCGCCGTTCGTCCCCATCGCGCTCGATGGCGGCGAACCCGCCCATGATCCCATCCTGCACTCCCGCATCGGCAGCTACTGGAACATCATCATCGGCTACACCATCGGCAGCGGCATCTTCCCGGCGGGCAGCGAACAGGAAAACTGGATACCTCGCTACCAGGAGCAGAACGGCGGCCTCTTCCTCGGCATGGTGCGCTCGGGCGGGGCCCAGTTCAATTTCTGGACCGGCGAGGACCGGGTGAACCCGCTCTACGGCACGCGCTATGCGCTCGACACCCTGCGCCGCGACGATCCCGAGCGCACGCTCGTCAGCTTCTACGGCACGCTCGCCCAGGGGCTCACGCGCAACACCTTTGTCGGGGGCGAGGGTTCGACCCTCGATCCGGTCGACGACGGCGGCCGGTTTTTCTACTGCCCGCCGAACAGCGCCGCCAACGCGCATGTGCTCTCGATGCTCCGGTACCTGCTCGTGCAGGATTCCGACCGCGACGACGACGGCCGGCCGGAGACCCTGCGCCTGTTCTTCGGCACGTCGCGGCGCTGGCTCGAGGACGGCAAGACGATCAAGGTCGAGCGCGCGCCCACCGCGTTCGGCGAGGTTTCAATCCGCATGGCATCGCGGCTCGCGGCCGGCGAGGTCGTCGCCGATGTCGCCCTGCCGGATCGCAACCCACCCCGGCAAACCCTGCTGCGCGCCCGCGTGCCCGACGGCTGGCGCGTGGTCGCGGCGACCGCCGGGGCCGTGAAGCTCGCACCCGACGACCGCGGCACGGTCGATCTGACCGCGCTGCGTGGGCAGCAGACGATTCGGTTTCAGGTGGAGCGGCGGTAGAATATCCCAGGAAGCAGGATCAGACTGTAGAAGTGGCGCAAACTCGGACTTTGCGCCACAACGACCGGAAAGTGATTAAATACGTAACTTATTGTTTGTGAATGTATAATTGTTCAGCAATTGACAGAATCCAAACACATCCTGTTTTTTTGTGGCGCAAGAAGCCGCTTTGCGCCACATCTTGCGCCATGCCGAAACAGGTTCCAGAGGCCGAACTGGCCGACATCCTCGAGGTCGTGGCGAATCTTTCGCACCCGGCCTCGTTGGAGGATATCGCCGAAGAGCTGCCGCGTTCGCTGGCCCGCCGCACCCTGCAGCGCCGGCTTGCCCAGCTTGTGCGCGAAGACCGTCTCGGTGCGCTGAGTTCCCGGGCCGGCCGGCGTTATCACTTGCCCCGCGGAATCGCGGTCGCCGAGCCTCCGGCAAAGTATGCGGGCGACACGGCACTCCGCATCCCGCTTTCCGCCGCGGCCGGAGAAATCAAACGGCGCATCAACCGGCCGCTGACGCAGCGCAAGCCGGTCGGCTACGATCTCTCGTTTCTCGACGGCTACCGTCCGAATGTGTCCGCGTATCTGCCGCCCGCGCTGCGAAAGAAACTCGCGGCCCTCGGCCGGACCACCGGCGAAGCGCTGCCGGCCGGCACGCATCTGCGCAAGGTGATGGACCGGCTGCTCATCGACCTGTCGTGGAATTCGAGCCGGCTCGAGGGCAACACCTACTCGCTGCTGGAAACGCAGCGGCTCCTGGAACTCGGCGAGAACGCCGAGGGCAAGGCCGCGGCCGAGACGCAGATGATCCTCAATCACAAGGCGGCGATCGAGCTGCTGGCCGAGCACGCCGGCGAAATCGGTTTCAACCGCTACACGCTCTGCAACCTCCACGCGTTGCTCGCGGAAAATCTGCTGCCGGATCCGGCGGCGGGCGGGCGTCTGCGCACTCACGCGGTCGCCATCGGCGGCTCGGTCTTTCATCCGTTGGAAGTGCCGTCGGCCATCGAGGAGTGCTTCGATCAAATCCTCGCCACGGCCACGGCCATCGAGGATGCCTTCGAACAGGCGTTTTTTGCGATGGTCCAGCTGCCCTATCTCCAGCCATTCGAGGATGTAAACAAGCGCGTGTCGCGGCTCGCCGCCAACATTCCGCTGGTGCAGCGCAATCTCGGCCCGCTGTCGTTCGTCGATGTGCCGCAGTCCGACTACACGAATGCCATCCTCGGCGTCTACGAGTTAAACCGTGTCGACTATCTGCGGGACGTCTTCGAGTGGGCCTACGAGCGCTCCTGCGCCCGCTACTCGGCGGTCCGCCAATCCCTGGGCGAACCCGACGCGTTTCGGCTGCGGCATCGCGAGCGTTTGAAGGAGGTCGTCGCCGCGGTCGTCCGCGATGGCATGGACAAGAAGGCGGCGGCGGCCTTCGTCCGGCGCGAGGCGGAGAAACTGCCGGAGGCGGCCGACCGAAAGCGCTTCGCCGAGATAACCGAGACCGAGCTCACGAGTCTGCACGAGGGAAACTTCGCCCGCTACCGGTTGCGGCCGGCGGAATTTGCGGCGTGGCGGAAGACCTGGCGGTAAGAGCACTCGTCTGCGCCCCCGGGCTTGCGTGCCCGGGGGATCTGCGCCGCTATGCCGGCTGCGGCGATCCAACTCTGATTTTTTTGCCTTTCTCCAATCTGCTGCACCAGTCCATACCGTTTCCACAGAATGCCCGTCACTCCCGCCGACAAATCGCTCGAAAACTGGATCTGGGACGCCGCGTGTTCGATCCGCGGCGCGAAGGACGCCGGCAAATACAAGGATTACATCCTCCCGCTCATCTTCACCAAGCGCCTCTGCGACGTTTTCGACGACGAGCTGAACCGCATCGCGGAAGAAGTCGGCGGCCGGGCCAAGGCATTCAAGCTCGTGCGGCACGACAAGAAGCTCGTCCGCTTCCACCTGCCGCTCGAGCCGAAGTCGCCCGACGATCCCGTGTGGTCCGTCATCCGCACGCTCTCGGCCAAAATCGGCGAGCAACTCACCACGCATCTTCGCGCCATCGCCGACGCCAACCCGCTGCTCAAGGGCATCCTCGACCGCGTCGATTTCAACGCCACCACCCACGGCTCGCGCGACCTCGACGACGACCGCCTCTCTGCCCTCATCGAGGCGATCAGCGCCAAGCGCCTCGGCCTGCGCGACGTCGAGCCCGACATCATCGGCCGCAGCTACGAATACCTCATCCGCAAATTCGCCGAGGGCGCCGGTCGCAGTGGTGGCGAGCAATACACGCCCGCCGAGGTCGGCTTTGTCATGGCGCGAATCATGGAGCCCGAGCCCGGCATGGACTGCTACGATCCCACCTGCGGCTCCGCCGGCCTCCTCATCAAGCTCGACCTCGTCCTCCGCGAGCGCATGGCCGCGAAGAAGAAACTCCCCTCGCCCTCTGGGAGAGGGGCCGGGGTTGAGGTTGCGAAGCATGCTCCCCTCAAGCTCCACGGTCAGGAATACGAGCCCTCGAGTTGGGCCATGGCCAACATGAACATGATCATCCACGACCTCGAAGGTCGCATCGAGATCGGGAACACGTTCAAGAATCCGAAATTCCGTGCCGGCAACCGGCTCCAGACCTTCGACCGCGTCGTGGCCAATCCCATGTGGAATCAGGACTGGTTCAAGGAGCAGGACTACGAGGCCGACCCCTTCGACCGTTTCCCGAAGGGCGCGGGCTTTCCCGGCAACAAGGCCGACTGGGGCTGGATGCAGCATATTCTCGCCAGCCTCAAAGCCCCTTCGACAGGCTCAGGGCAGGCCGGCGGCCGAGCGGCGGTCGTGCTCGACACAGGCGCCGCCTCGCGCGGCTCCGGCAACGCCAATTCCAACAAGGAAAAGGAAGTCCGCCAGTGGTTCGTCGCGCAGGACGTGATCGAGGGCGTGATCTACCTCCCGGAAAATCTTTTCTACAACACGACCGCGCCCGGCATCATCATCGTGCTCAACCGCGCCAAGCTGAAGAGCCGGGCCGGAAAAATGCTGCTCCTCAACGCGAGCCGCGACTTCGTGAAAGGCGACCCGAAGAATTATCTGCCGGAGGAGGCGGTCACGCGCATCGCGGAGACGTTTCTCGCGTGGAAGGAAGTCGAGAAATTCAGCCGGATCCTAGGCACCGACGAGATCGCGAAGAACGATTACAATATTTCCCCGAGCCGTTACATTCACGTCGGCACCGCCGACGAATATCGTCCACTCGTCGAGGTCATCGAGGAGCTCGACGTTTTGGAGGAAGATGCGTGTGAAACGAACAAGACGCTGCGAACCGTGCTCTCAAAACTCACCGAGCTATGAGCGCGTGGCCTGATTTTCCTGTTCCGACCGATTGGAGGGTCTTGGAGACAAGGCAGATTGCTGAACGCATGAGGGCCGGTGGCACTCCCAGTCGAAAGGTAGCGAATTATTGGGACGGAGAAATCCCATTTGTCCTCATCGAGGACATGACGGCGACGGGACTTTACCTCGACCGAACGAAAGAAAGAATCACGCCGGCCGGTTTGGAAAATTCCAGCACTTGGCTGGTCCCTGCGGGATCGGTGCTGCTTTCCATGTATGCCACCATTGGAGCGACCGCGATCAACCGCATCCCTGTTTCGACGAACCAGGCGATACTCGCGATCATTCCGACGAAGGACCATTGGCCGGAGTTTTTGGTTTTCTGCCTCCGTGCGCACAAGGAGGCGCTCTCGGCTCGAAACATCCAGGCGACTCAAAAGAACATCAACAAAGGCATCGTGGAGACGTTCCCACTTCCCCTGCCACCGCTCCGCGAGCAGCGGAAGATCGCGGCGGTGCTGGGGCTGGTGCAGCAGGCGATGGAGCAGCAGGAGCGGCTGATCGAGAAAACCGCCGAACTGAAAAGAACCCTCCTCCACCAGCTCTTCACCCGCGGCTGTCCCTCCTTCGCCAAGGCTTCGGAGGGCAAAGGCGGCGAACCTCAAAAACAAACCGACCTCGGCCCTGTCCCGGAAAGTTGGGAACTCGTCGCGCTGGGAAAACTGGCCAAAGTCGGCAACGGTTCGACGCCCAAGCGTGACAACGCTAGCTATTGGGAGGGCGGCACCATTCCGTGGCTCAACAGCGCGCGAATCCACGACCGATTTATCACCGAGGCGGATCAATTCGTGACCGATCTCGCCGCCAAGGAATGCCACCTGCCGCGCGTGAAGTCCGGCAGCTTGCTCGTGGCGATCACCGGCCAGGGAAAGACGCTCGGAAACACGGCACTCGTCCGGTTCGAGACGTGCATCAATCAGCATCTCGCCTACGCCCAGTTCACCTCGGATCGAGTGCTCCCGGAATTCGTGCTCTGGTTCATGCAGACGCGTTACGAGCATCTCCGGTCGATCAGTCAGGCCGGCGGCAGCACGAAGGGCGCACTCACGTGCGGCTACCTGAAGACTTACCTGATTCCCGTGCCGGCGCTCGAAGAGCAGAAAGAAATCGCCGCGACGTTCGCCGCGCTCGATGCGAAGGAAAAACACCACCGCCGCAAACACGCCACCCTGAGCGCGCTGTTCCGCACGATGCTGCACCAGTTGATGACGGCGCAGCTCCGGGTCCACGACCTCGATCTTTCGGAGTTTGGCCTCGACGCGGTCGGATCAAGCCAACAAAAAACGAGGGCAGATGCCGCTGGCTAATATTGAGATCAATCCGCAAGAGGTTTTTGAGCACCTTGAGCGGGCTCCGATTACGGAGGCGGTCGTCGAGGTTCGCACCCGCGCCGAGACTCGGTGGGAAGAGGCGTTGATTGTCCCGCGGGTGA
>JBIJCX010000614.1:0-3246 GCA_044344465.1 Opitutaceae bacterium | reverse complement strand
GATCAGTTTCCCTGGAAACGTCGCTCGCGGGCCCGAATTGCAGGGAAACTGATCCCTCGTTTCGGCCGGATCACCTGGCCGGCGCCGCCGGCCGCGCGTGCTTCACGTGGGTGTCGAGCCAGGTGGTCGTTTCCCAGAGCAGGTGCAGGATCGATTCGCGCGCGCGGTAGGCGTGGGACTCGTGCGGCAGGAGGACAAAGCGCGCGTTGGCACCGTGGCCCTTGAGCGCATGGTAGAAGCGTTCGCTCTGCAGCGGGAATGTGCCCGAATTATTGTCCGCCTCGCCGTGGACGAGGAGCAGCGGCGCCTTGATCTTGTCGGCGTAGTTGAAGGGAGACATCGCGGCATAGACCGTCGGCGCCTGCCAGAACGAGCGGGTTTCGTGCTGGAAGCCAAACGGCGTGAGCGAGCGATTGTACGCGCCGCTGCGGGCAATGCCGGCGCGGAACAGGTTCGAGTGGGCGAGCAGGTTGGCGGTCATGAAGGCGCCGTAGGAATGCCCGCCCACCGCGATGCGCTGCCGGTCGGCCACCCCGCGGCGGACGAGTTCGTCGATCGCCGCCTGCGCGTTGGCGACAAGTTGCTGGAGATAGGTGTCGTTGGGCGGACGGCCGTCCCGGCCGACGATCGGCATCGCCGGGTCGGCCAGCACCACGTATCCGGCCAGCAACAACGGCAGCGGCCCGGTGGCGCTGATGCGGGCGAAGCGGTGCGGTGACGTCGCGATCTGCCCGGCGGCCTCGGCACTCAGAAATTCACGCGGATAGGCCCAGATCAGCGCCGGCCGCGGACCGCTCGCCGGCGTGTAGCCCGGCGGGAGGTATAGCGTGCCCGAGAGCGCCACGCCATCGGCGCGCCGGTAGCGGATGAGCTCTTTCTTTACGGTGGCGAACTGGGGATAGGGATGGGGAAACGCCGTGATCGGGGTCAGGTCGCCGTTGCGGAGATCGCGGACGTGGAAATTGGGCGGCGCCGATTCCGATTCGCGGCGCGTGATGGCGCGGGTGAGTGCCGCATCGGCGAACACCACGAACTCCTCGTAGGCCGGCGGTTCGGATTGCCAGATGCGCCGCGGGCGTTTGTTCGCCAGATCGAATTCGTCCAGGAACGGCCGGCTGCCCTCCGGCGACGCGCCCACGCCGCTGAAGAAGAGCCTGGCCCCGTCGGTGCTCCGTTGCAGCACGAGGCGGCCGAAGCGGTTTCGCCCCAAGACGGGCCGGCCGGGATCGCGATAGCGATCTTCGGTCGAGCGGTCGAAGAGCAGTTCCGGTGCGGCGCCCGGCCGGCCCGGCGTCACGCGCCAGGTGCGGATGCGCCGGGTGGCGGTCCACGACTCGGTGACGAGGGCGAGTGTGTCGTCGCCCCAGTCGATGCCTTGCACGCGAAATTCGAACCGTTGTTGTTCGACCGGCTTGCCGTCGAACGGCGCGGCCTGGGTGAACCAGATGTCGCGCCGCGTCGGCTTCGCGCCGGCCTCGCTGCGCTCGAGGGCGCGCACCCAGCTGAGCGTCGCGGGCTGGTCGGCGCGCCAGGAGACGCTGCGCGGCCCGGGTCGCACCGCGCCTTCGGCGATGCCCTCGCGCAGCGGCAGATCGGCCACACGGCATTCGTGGCGGCCGGCGCGATCGAACACCTCGATGCGCAGCGGGAAACGGCTCGCCGGCACCAGGTAGGAGTAGGGCCGGTGCACGGACTCCACGAGGAGATGCCGGCCGTCGGGCGATGCCATGACGCTTGTAATCACTCCGCGCACGGGTAGCGCCGCCAGCGAGCCGTCCAGCGAGACGAGCGCGAGTTCGGCGGTGGCGTAGTGGTCAAAGAGCGCCTCGTCGTGGGTGTTGGCCAGCAAATCCTCGAACGTGCGCGCGGCGGCCCGGCGGCCGAGCGTCTCCTGCACCACGGGTCCCGCAGGAATTTGTGACGCGCGCGGAGCAGCGCCGCGGTCGGCGGGCACGCGGCGAATCACGAGCGTCGACTCGTCGAGCCAGGCGAAGGGCTCGCCGAACACCGCGTTGAGGATGGGGGGCGTGACGCGCCGGGCCTGCGCGGTCGCCCGGTCGGCGATCCAAAGCTCGATCCCGTTTTCGCGGATCACGGCCAGCGCGAGATGGGCGCCGCGCCGCGACCAGGCGCGATGCGTCACGTGGGCGCCGGCCGGCAGGCCGGAAATTCGTCGCTCGGCGGCGCCGTCGACCGCCTTCACCACGAATCCGGTGTAGTTGACGGTGCGGCTGGGCCCGTTGACGACCGGGTTGATGCGCAGGCCGGCGAGCCGGAGTTCCGGTTGTGCGAGTTCCGCGATCGTCGGCAGTTCGGCGGGTTCGAGCAGCAGCAAGTCGCGTCGGTCCGGGCTGAGCAGCACAGCCGGTGTCGCCGGCGCGTCGACAAGCTCGATCATTGGCTGCGGCGGCAGCCGGTAGGACTCCTCGGCGCCGGCCGACGCGAAGCACAGGACCAAGAGCGACGCCAGCCGGCGGACGAAGCGATTCATGCGATCGAAGTAAGGCGTCGTTCACGGCGCTGGCAAACGCCGGCACGGCGCGGTTGACGGTTATCAGTTTCCGCGGCGGTTTGGAGCTTTCCATCTTCACCCGGTGTGGCGCACTCTGCCCGGGTTGCTTCATTCCATGATCGCAAGAAAACTCGTCTCGTTTCTCGTCCTCTTCGTTGTTAGCGCGGCTGCCCGGGCCGAGGTTCTGGTCAAGGTCGAGCCCGTCACGGCGCCGCACGCCATGGTCGTGGCCGCGCATCCGCAGGCGGTCGCGATCGGTGTGGCGGTTCTCCGCTCCGGCGGCAACGCGATCGATGCCGCCGTCGCAACCTCGTTGGCCATCGGCGTGGCGGAGCCATTTGGGTCGGGCCTGGGCGGCAAGCTCATGCTGCTTTTCTTTGAGGCGAAGTCGGGCCGCACGCACGTGGTGGACGCCATGGACGCGGCCGGGTCGCTCGATGTCGCGGCGTATGTGCAGCGACCAGCCGAGGATCGCAGCTACGGCTATGGTGCGGTCTGCGTGCCGGGTTTGGCCGCGGGGCTTTGGACGGCGCATCAAAAATGGGGCGTCCGGAAATGGGCCGAGAACGTGCGCCCGGCCGTCGCCCTGGCGCGCGACGGCTTTCGCATCCTCCCCAAAACGCGCGACGCCTTCGCCGAGGTGGAAAGCAAGTTGCGCCGGGGCGATGCCGAGATTGCGCGACTGTACCTGCCCAAGGATGCGCTGCCGGAGGTCGGCACGTTGCTGCCCAACG
>JBIJCX010000613.1:0-3254 GCA_044344465.1 Opitutaceae bacterium | reverse complement strand
ACCACGACCCCGCGGGCGAGGGCCCGAATATCCGGTGGCAGCGTGCGCTGCGCCCCGCCCACGGCATCGGCCGCCAGCTTGGTGAGACGCGTCAGATGCGCTTTCCCGGGCATGGAGACAGGTTTACGGGTGGAGCTCCGCGGACAAGTCCAGTTTCTCGAACCGGTCGCCCAACAGCCAGAGCCCGCAGCCGATTTCGGCCACGAGCACGCCCAGCATCAGGGTCGCGCCGAGGAAACAGGCGCCGAGGAGCGCGAGGGTTCCGGTCTGGTGCAACAGCGCGATGGCCGCAAACGGGATCGCCGCCACAAGCGCGGCGGGCAGGATCGCGAGCACCATCGTCAGCGTCTGCGCGAAGAAGAAAATCATCCGCTGGCCCACGATCTCCGGGCCACCGCCGCGGGTCCGGCTGGTTTGAAACCACCCGGGGAAGAACAGGGCCGCGGCACTGGGCACCAGCAGTTGCAGGAAAACGAGCGCCGGCGCGTTCACCGCGAGGCCGAGGGTGCCGCCGATCCGCACCGGCAGCGTGAGCCAGGCAGGATCGCTCCGGCCGAAATGGAACGTGAACGCGAGCAGGAGCAGCGCGAGCCAGAGCACGCCGGTCAGAATCGCAACCGGCGTGAGCATTTCCCCGAGCACTATCTGCCAGCCGGGCAGCGGATAGCTTTTCAGGATGTCCGCGTTCACGAGATCGCCGCGAATGTCCTGGCGCGCAAATTGCGGTCCCAGCACGAGGGTGTAGGCGCCGAACACCAGCGCCGCGGCGCCGAAGCCGGGCATGAGTCCGCGCCAGCCGGGTTGCGCATTGAGCCAGAGGCAGCCGGCGACGATCAGGACCGCGGCGGCGCCCAGGACCCGCAGATTGAAATAGGGCCAGGTCGATAGGAGGTTTTTCCAAAGGAACGCGAGCTCGGGTCGGCCATGGCTGCGAAGCCGAAACGGTTCGGCGCGCCCGGCGGACGGAGGTGCGCGAAACCGCCGGCCGCCCGACCGCCACGCCGCCGTCCGCGCGCCCCGTTTCTCGGCGAACTCGATCGAGGCGTCCTCAAACGCAATGGCAGTCCGCACGACCCACAAATAATGCACCACAATGACGAGCAAGGCCGGCCCCAGCGACACCATGAACCGGAACGTGTCGGCGGCCAGAAAAGGACCCAGGATGAGTTTGCCGGGCCAGAGCAGCCAGCCGAGGGGGCCGGTTCCGGTCAGCGTCACGAGCCAGGTGGCAATCGGTTGCAGGCTCAATCCGTCACCCAGCGCGGGCAACCGCGCGGTGGCCGGGAGCCGGGCGATCGTCGCCGCCACCACGCCGGCCAGGACGGCGAAGACGAGGACGCGGCGGCGCCACGTCCCGAAGCCCTGATCGGACAGCCGCGTGAGCGTGAATTTGGCCCCGCTGAAATGAAGGTTGATCGCGGAAAAAATGAACCACCAGCCGATCGCATGGGTCAGCGCGTTGCCGCCGAGAAAACTCCAGCGGTTCGAAAACAGCATCATGATCGTCGCGCCGAACAGACTCCGGAACTGCGCGCTCAGGAGCCGGAAGTGAACGAGCGAGCGCCGTTGGATTGGCGCCGGAAACAGGAACGCGATTTCCGCCTCGCTGAATCCCAGCGCCGCCCGCTCGGTCGGTACGACCCACATGAATACGACGAAGACGAGCAACAACAGCGCGCCCACCGCCGCCGCGACCGGCAGCCAGTCGGTCGGCAGCGCGGCGGCCACCGCCGGCATGGCCTGGGTGACGGCGGCATGACGGGCACCGCGCGGCACCGGGCCGCCAAGCGGACGGAAGAAGAAGAAATAAAAGTAGCCGACGCCGACGATCGCCCCGATGAGGTATTTCGGCTGCCGCAGCCGCCGCACCCGCGAACGCAGCCAGTTCTGGAACGACGTGAGCCGGAGATAAAGCAGGGCGCCGAGCATGGGAGATCCTGGGCGACGGCCCTACCCTGTCATTCTGAGCGCAGCGAAGAATCCAGCATGGTTTTCGCATCGGCTCATGGCGAAGAGACTCCAACTGGATCCTTCGCTGCGCTCAGGATGACCGGGCTTGGGAAACGGTACGTGACGGCGATTCACGGTCGGCGGCCCGGTCAGTTCTCCGAGCCTCCGGTGGCCCGGATGAAAATCTCCTCCAGATTCACGTTCGCATCGCCGTTCCCAAACCGCGCGGCGACCTCGGCGAGCGTGCCGTCGGCGATTTTGTCGCCCTGCTTCAGGATGAGCACGTGCGAGCACACCTCCTCGAGCAGGTGGAGCAGGTGGGAACTCAGGACGATCGTCGCGCCCGCCCGCGCGCGTTTCACAATCGAATTTTTCATCCGCCGGATGCCCAGGGGATCGAGCCCTGTGAGCGGCTCGTCGAAGAACATGACCCGCGGCTCGTGCAACAGGCCGCAGGCGATGGCGAGCTTCTGTTTCATGCCGCGCGACAGTTCGCCCGGCAGCTGCCCCGCCTTGTCCGCGATTTCAAATTCCTCGAGCAGGGGCTGCGCGAGGCGCTCGTGATCGGCGACCCCGTAGATCCGGGCGACGAAGTTGAGATGCTGCCGCACCGTCAGGTACTCGAAAAGCCGCGGTTCATCGGGGAAAAACGCGAGCGCGCGTTTGGCCGCCACCGCGTCGGCGGCGACATCATGCCCGGCAATCCGCACGGAGCCGGCGGTGGCGGGAATGATGCCGGCGAGGCAGCGCAACGTGCTGGTTTTTCCCGCGCCGTTCGGGCCGACCAGCCCCAGCACCTCACCCGGGCGCACGGTGAACGACAAATCCCGCACGGCGGTGAACTGGCCGTAGCGTTTGGTGAGGGCGGAAACCTCAATCATGGGCGGCGACGCTGGGCCGGAGGAGAGCGCGCGGCAAGCCTGCGCCGGAGCCCTGTAACCATTTGGGCGGAGGGGCGTCTTGCTCCGAGTCCGGATTCTGCCGGATTCAGCGTAAAATGCTGAAACTCAAACCCAAAATCGCCATTCAATGAAATCCATGAAAGTCCTCGTCGCCGCCCTCGCGCTTTGCGTGATGACGTCCATTCCCGCACTCCAAGCCCAAGAGAAAAAGGGCCGCGGCGGAATGACCCCCGAACAGCAAATCGAGCGCATTGAGACGGCCGTCGGCAGCCTCACCGCCGATCAGAAGACCAAGATCACGGCCATCCTCGCGAAGTCGCGGGAGGAGATGCAGGGCGTGCCAAAGGAAGAGCGCAAAGAAAAGGGCGCAGCCATGCAGAAAAAGAGCCGCGCCGATATCCG
>JBIJCX010000042.1:0-37078 GCA_044344465.1 Opitutaceae bacterium | reverse complement strand
CGTAGTCCCGCCTTCAGGCGGCGGCCGGCCGAATTCCGCCTGAAGGCGGAACTACGAACAAGGGGGGGATTCTTGAGTGGCAGGAAAACGAGATGCGCCGCTCACGGCACCAACTCGGGCTTCGCGGTCGCACCGGTCATGCGCTCAGGCAGCCGGAAAACGCGACCGGCCTTGGTCGCGAAGTAGATCGACGACGGCGTTGGCGCCAACGGCGAGCCATCCGCCCACAGCGCATAGAAATCCGGATGCGCGTTCACCGGCTTGCGCGCGTACGTATGGTTGTAACGCGAGTCATGCGTGAGCGCCTGCGCGACTTCCCATCGGCCGCCTTCGTCGCGACTCACCCACATCACCATGTCGCCGCCGGTTCCGAAGGGCTGCGGGCCCGGCGCCGTCGGCGCGATCACCCGCCACGTCCCGTCGTCCTCAATGTAGAGCGAGCCGTGATCGTAGTTGTGATCCGAGGTCGTGAAAGGCCGAATCTCCCACGCCCGGCCCGTCCAGCGCGCCGTGTGCCACTGATACGGCCCGGACGGCGGCCCCGGGTTGAAGCCTTTGGACGTCAGGTAGAGCAGCACCGGATGGCCCGCCGCCGTGAACGCAATGTCCTTCAGGTAAACATTGAGATTCTCGGTCCGATAGTCGCGCACCAGCGCGGCATTCTTCGCCTCCCGCAGCGGCAGCGCCAGCGGCCGGCCGTCGACACTCGTCCAAGTCGTGCCGCCGTCCCGCGTCTCGGCGTAATAGACGTTGGTCCGATAATTGAGCCCCTTGCCGTCGCGGCCATGGCTTGGATGGATGTCGAACGCCGTCGCGAGCCGGTCCGTGTCGCCCCGCCG
Organism: Opitutaceae bacterium; assembly: GCA_044344465.1. GTDB lineage: Bacteria > Verrucomicrobiota > Verrucomicrobiia > Opitutales > Opitutaceae > ER46. Next base: position 36,239 of record JBIJCX010000042.1, on the reverse strand, counting down.
CGCCGAAACCTGATAGCTGCCCATTTCCATGTGTGCGATCAGCTGCGGCGCGCTCCACGTCTGGCCGTCGGCCGAGGTCTTCCAGTTGAGCGTGCGCTCGCCCTTCACATAGATCGTGTGGAGGAAGAGAAACCGGCGGGTTTTTGGGAGATACCACGGCTGCGGATAGGAAAAGTTGGTCGTGTCCAGCAGCTCCCACTCCGCAATGTCCCAGGGTTTCCGAGAACGATGAATATACGACGGGCGGGAAACGCCGTGCGCCGACGAGAAGACAAAGAGGTGCCCGGCAGCATCGATCGCGAGGGTCGGGTTGTCGTGGGCGTCCTCGGTGCGCTTCTGCAGCAGCCGAACCGGCCGGGGCACGGTGCCGGTGACGTGGTCGTAGTAGGAAACCAGATGCTGGAGTTCGTCATTGCGTTCCGACACGCGGCCGGCCGAGCCGCCGAGGACGAAGAACGTCTTGCGCTGGGAGGGAGCATACACCGCGATCGGGATGTGCTGCTGCGGGTAGGTCGCGAAGCCGCCACTATACTTGTACCCATACTCGTTCTTCAGGGGCTGGTTCATATACCAGATCCCGCGATAGCCGTCACCGACCTGAGGCGTGAGGTCGTCAGGGGGCGGCTTTGCCGTCGCGGCAAAGCCCAGGTTGCCGATCAAGAATGCAAAAAGGTGGGTCCAAAGGAGCGCGGGGCGGTGAAGAGATTTCATGAGCGGGCGGGAGAATCGAACCAAGGTTGATGGAGTTAACGGCGTCGTTGAATCGCGCGCAACCCAAGGAGGACCGAAATGCGTGAATACTTTTCACCGACACGGCGTTGATTACGGGCGGGCTACCCTGTCACGCTAGGCGTCACCACCGCTCCGACATGAATCGACGTCACTTCATCGCTCAATCCACCGTCGCCGGATTCGCCAGCTCGCTCGCCGCTCCGCTCGCCGCCGCCGGCGCACGCACGGCCGCGGCGCCGAACTCCTCGACACTGCCGTCCACGCCCGACGGCGCCGGCCAGGCGTTTCATCGCGACTACGTCTCCTACCGCGCCGGACTCGAGTACTATGTGCTCGGCAACGGACTCATCCAAGTCGTCCTCCAAACCGCCGCGACCCCCGAGGCCGGCACGCACGCCGGGCTCTTTGTCATGTCGCCCGAGCATTTTAGCCGCAAGGCCAGCAGCTTTCTCTATCACCCCGAACGCGGCGCGGAACACACCCGCTTCTACGTCTCGATCGACAACCGCGGCTATGTCCCCGAGTTCGCCACGAGCCGTGCGACGTGGGCCATTCGCGGCGGTGCGCCCACGGTCCGGCTCGAGTGGACCGCGGGCAGCATCGCCGTCGTCGAGGAGTTCACCACGCCTGCGGGATGCGCCGCGCTGATACGCACGGTGCGCATGCGCAATACCGGCGCCGCACCGGCGGTGGTCTCCGCCCGCGCCCTCCTCTACCCCAACCTCATGCTCTTCGACGAGTATGCCGTCGACCGCATTAAGCGTGAGCTCAGCGCCCGCGGCTTCCCTACCCTGCACCTGACATCGGCCGAGGCCACCGGCACGGGAGACCGCCACCTGGCTTTTGATTTCGGGTCGCTCGCGCCCGGCGAAGAACGCACCTGCACGCTCGTGTTGTCCACCGGCGATGCGCCCCTGCGGGCCGACCCTGCCGCCGCCGCCGCGCTTCACGCCACGTCCGCCGCCTACTGGAATCGCACCGCGCAATTCGCTCCCGGAGACGCGACGCTCGCGCACCTCTTCGATGTTTCGAAGTCCGGCCTGCGCGCGGCCGTCGCCACGAGCGGCAAGATGGACGGCAGCATCTGGCAGTACAACCTCGAGTGGGTGCGCGACCAGAGCATGCTCGCCATGGCCGCGTCGATGTGCGGCCTCACCGATCCCCGCGCGGACGACCCCGCGCCCCGGTTGCTCGATCGCATGCTCGCGAATTGCGTTGGCCCCGATGGCGGCACGGTCGACAGCAGCCGCACGCGCCCACCCGACCTGATGGAGCTCGATCAGAATGGCGCGCTGCTCCACGCGCTGTGGACCCACTGGGTTTGGACCGGCGACGACCGCCTGATCCGCCGGCATCTCGCCAAAATCACCGCGGTCGGCGCCTATTTGCAGCGCCCCGAATTCGTCGATCCCGATTCCGGCCTGCTCCGCAATTCCCGCGAATACTGGGAGCGCGACGCCCGCTACGGCGTGCGCGAGGGTTTCGAGAACAGCTACCAATGCTGGAGCATCGTCGGCTTCGAGGCGCTGGCCGACATCACGGAGCAGATCGCCGGCGATGTCCGCGGCGCACAGCACTGGCGCGACGCGGCGCAAAGGATGAAGGCCGCCTACCTCTCGCACCCGCGCCATGCCCTCGTCGCAAAGGGCCTGCTCATCAAACGCCGCCTGCCCGACGGCTCGGTGCAGCGCACTTTCGATCCGCCCGACCGCGCCGGACTGCCTCCCGGGATGCCGCTCGCCACCGAACGCGAGAGTCTCAGCGATCCCGATTCGAGCTGCGTCCTGCCGATCATCTACGGCGTCGTCGACCCGCAGGGTGCCGTCGCCCGCGCGACGCTCGACGCGATGGAGGCGCTGTGGAACCAGCGCTGGAGCGACGGCGGCTACGGGCGCTACCACGTCTCCTCCGAACCCGACTCGCCGGGCCCATGGCCGTTTGCCTCGATGTTCGTCGCGCGCGCCAACCTCGAAGCCGGCAATCACGAACGCGTGTGGCGCGTGTTGCGCTGGCTCGCCGCGGTCCAAGGCGGCCAGGGTGGCGCGTGGTGGGAATTCTACGGCGCGCGCGCCACGCCGCCTCTGCCGCCGGTCGGCATCGTGGTTTGGACCTGGGCGGAAATCGTGATGTTCTTCGTGCACCACCTTCTCGGGGTGCGACCGCAGCCGCGCGAGCTCGTGCTGGCGCCACACCTGCTGGCCGGGCTCGACCGCGTCCGGGCCGAGCTGCCGATTCGCGGCGCGCGCACCACGCTCGTGCTGCAGCGGACAACGGACGAGCCGCGCGCGATCGTCGACGGCCGCGAAATCCGTTCGCCCACCGGTGTCTTCCGGCTGCCCTACGCCGCCACGGCGCGCACGATTGAATGCCACGTACGGTGAAGCCGCGCGGATGGCTTCCACCGCAAGACCGCCGGGCTTTTCGGGTAACCCATTGGGTTACTCTACCTATGAAAAGCCGCGCAGGTTGGGCGAATAACGCGACGGAGTAATTCTGCGAGGTGCCGTTTCCGGCAGACCAGACGGGGAGCGATCAACCTCGGGCGCGCTCCCCGACCGCCTGTTCAAAGGCATCGATCGGCGGCTGGCAGGCCGCGATCGCTCCGGACCAAAATGCCGGCTCGCGGATTTCCCAGCCGAGCGTGGTCCGCACGGCTTCTTCGCAGGAGGCGCGTCCGGTGGCCCGCAGGAATTCCTCATAGCGCGGCAGGAAGACGGCCCCCTCGCGTTGAAATTGCGCGAACAGCGCCTGGCTCAGCAGGAAACCGAACGTGTAGGGGAAATTATAGAACGAGAGCTCCGCGATGAAGAAATGCAGCTTCGAGGCCCAGAACCACGGGTCCTCGGCTCCGACCGCCAGCGCCTCGCCGTACACTTCGCGCTGTGCCTGCGTCATGAGCTCGCACAGGCGCGACACGCTCACGAGGCCCGCCTTGCGCTCCTCGTAAAACCGGCGCTCGAACATGAAACGCACCGGGATGTTGAGCAGGTAGGCCGGCATGTGGTTGGTCTCCATGTCGAGCAGGAACGCGCGGCGCGCCGGCGTGAGTCCCGGCGCGGAGATCAGCCCGTGCACGAGGATCTTCTCCGCAAAGGTCGAGGCCGTCTCCGCCAGCGTCATCGGATACTCCCGCGCCACCGGCCGCAGGTCGCCGAGCAGATGCGAATGCCAGGCATGGCCCGCCTCGTGGGCGAGCGTGACGACATCGCCCACCGTGCCGTTGAAGGTCATGTAAATCCGCTCTTCGCGCGTCAGCGGCGAGCCGGTGCAAAACGCCCCCGCACGTTTGTTCGCCCGCGGCTCGGCCTCCAGCCAGCGCCGGGCGACCGACGTGCGAAAGTAGTCACCGAGTCTCGGATACGAGGCGTCAAAAGCGCCCTGCACCATCGCCACACCCTCCTCCCAGGTGAGCGGCGGCATCGGATCGAGGGGGCACGGCGTGTCGAGATCGTACCAGGCGAGCGCCGGGGTGCCCTGCAACCGTGCGCTGATGCCCATGATCCGCCGCGGCAGCGCGTAGTTTTCGGTGATGGCGCCGACCATCGCGTCGAGCGTCTCCCGGGCCACCGCGGCATCGTGCAGCGGAGCATCGAGGAAATGCCCGCGGCCGCGCCGGGCGTAGAGCGTGTGGCGCGTGCCGGCGAGGGCGTTGAGCGCCGCGGCGCAGGTATCGCCGGCGGCCGACCAGATCTTGTTCCCCTCGGTGAAGGCCGCGCGGCGGATCGCGCGGTTCGGATTCGTCATCAGCGCGCGCCGGTTGGCCATCGGCACCGTTTCGCGGTGCCCGTCGGGAAACGTCATCTCGAACGCCATCTTGCCCGTGAGCGTATCGTAGAGCCGGCTCCAGGCCTTGAACCCGTCGACGCCAAGGTCGGAGGCGAGCGCTTCGTGCTCGGCCGCCATCTGGAAGACCGCCTCCGCCCGGAAACGCCGGAGCGCGTGGGTGGCCTGGCCCATCTGCGGCGCGGCCAGCAGCGCCGCGAAGGCCGCGTCATCGGCCGACCGCAGCCCCCGGAGCAGCTGCGTCTTCAACTTCGACTCCTCGGCGGACAGCAGCGACAGCCGCGCTTCCTCCGCCTGGTAGACTTCGCTCGCCGAGTCCGCGGCGCTGAGACAGCCGAGGTACGAGGCCAGGTGCGTCAACCGCACCACCAGGCCCTCCCACGCGGTAAACGCGCCCACCCAGGCGTTGACGCTGGCGGCTCCGGCCGTGAGCCCAGACAACGCCGAGGCGTGGGCGAGCGAGGTTTTCAGATCGGTCGCGAGAGCCGCCGTGAAGGTCCGGAATTCCGGTCCGTCGAACGACGGGAAATAGGAGGTGAGGTCCCAGGTTTGCGGGAGTGGCGACGGCGCGTTTGTCATGCCCCCCACCGAGCCCGAGAATGGGACCGGAGGCGAGTCTGAGTTTGCCCCGAAGATTGCACCGACGGCCCTCTGCTTTGAGTTCGAACCCAGACCTCCTGGCATCGCGTAGGACCGTCAACACGGGGTCCCATCGGAATGGCGACAGAAACAGCATTGCCGGCGCGCATCTCGGTCTCGATTCTCGATTTGACCCTGGATCTATGCGCCTGGATCTATGCGGCAATACTCGAGCCCTTGGTGCTCCTGTGAATCAGTCTCCTGTTCTGCGGTCGAAACGCTCAGGTAAGCGATCGTTGGATTTTTCGTGGCATTCATTGGGCGACGGTTTTTGCATCACCGTCAACGTGCCCGATTCCACCAATTCAGCGCCCGGTGCGCTGCATCGTTCCCAGAAGGTTCCTTTTGAAACGCCGCTATTGGGAGATCAGCTCCTGACCGACCGCCGAGTTCCGAAGTCGATCGCTCCTTCGTCCGCTAGGGCGCTGGAGACGTTTCGCGGCCAATATTGTTGAAGGAAAGCTGCCCACGTAATCTGCTTACGCGCAGGATCGCCCTCGCCGAGATGATGGCGGTCATCGCAGCCACTGGTCTCGCCCAACCCAGCGGAGGCGGGCCGTGCGAATGCACTCGCTGGTCCTCCACCTCCCCTCGCTCTTGGTTCAGGCTCCGCCGGGGCGGAAGGGCGCTTGACTTAATATTTTATATGCGCATACACTCATACATGAAAGGGGTAAATATTCGTCCTCTGCCCTTCACAGTGAACCACCGACCGACCACAGCCGTGTGCCGACGCCTCCTTTCCTTTGTTTTCGGGGTGTTTCTTGGGGCCCAGGTTACCGCCGCGCCGGAGAGTGGGACCCCTTGGTCCATGGCAACCCGCGTGGAAAACGACCTGCCAGCCAATTCCGACCGCTACTACACCAACGGCGTCAGCTTTTCTTTTACGAGGTGCGCATCCGAGCGCGACGTGCTCTGGCCTCAAGTGCTCCGTCTGCCCGGGCTGCAAAGGGCCGGCACTCTCGCCGCCGGCTTTGACTTTGGTCAGGTCATGGTCACGCCGGCCGATACAACTCTGACCCGCCCCGACCCGAACGACCGGCCATACGCTGGGCTGCTATATATCGGTGTGTCGTGGCAGCGCTTTACCGCTGACCACTATGCCGCCTTGAAGCTCATCTCCGGCCTGGTCGGACCTCCGTCGCTTGCCGAGCAGACCCAGAAGACCGTACATCGCACCTTTGGCGTAGCGCAGCCGCGCGGTTGGGATTTCCAGCTCCATACCGAACCAATTCTCAATGTGGTCTACGAACGTCGGCAACGTCACCTCGCCTGGGGCGACAGCACGGACTGGAGCGGTGACGCCCTGTTCGTTCAGGGCGCGATGGTCGGCAACGTTTTGACTCAGGCCTATGCCCAGGTTCAGGTCCGCGGCGGCTGGCGCACGCCGAAGGATTTCGGAACGTCACTCATCCGGGGAATCGGTGCACTGCCGCCCGCTCGAGACTCCGCTACCTGGGGCGCTCACGCTTTTGCCGGCGCCGGAGCACTCGCGGTTGCACGCAACCTCTCCCTCGATGGTAACACCTTTCGCTCCAGTACGAGCGTTGAGCGCCGCCCCTTTGTTCCGGCGGGAGAAGCTGGAGTCGTGGTTCGCGGCCACCGTTGGCAACTCACCGCGTCATGGATCGTGTGGGGCCGTGAATTCGAAACTCAGATCCGCCATTCCGAGTTTGCTTCCGTGGCCCTGGCCATCTTCCGCTGAGACCAAACCCACGGTCGCTGCTCAGCTCCAGTCACTACTCCACGTTTCGTATGCGTTCATTGCCCTTCCCGGACTATCTGCGGAACTACTCGCGCATTCTGGGCGAGGGCGCGGTGATTGAGCGGCTGCGGCGCGACCCCGCGGCGGCACTCGACCCGCACGTCGTCAACTCTGCCTTCGTCTATAACCCGGCAAAACGGCGGCGGCTGGAGAACATCTATCGCCAGTATCTGCAGATTGGCTTCGACCACGATCTGCCAATGGTGATGTCGGCGCCCACCTGGCGTGCCACCGAGGAAAACATCGCGGCTGCCGGCCACGGCGACGTGGACGTCAATGGCGACAATGTTCGTCTGCTCCAGGGACTCCGCGACGAATTCGGCCACTACGCCGCAAAAGTGGTGATCGGCGGACTCATCGGCTGCCGGGGTGATGCCTATCAACCCGGGGCGGCCATGGGCGCCAAGGCGGCCGGGGATTTTCATCGTTGGCAGGCCGAGCGGCTGGCGGCGGCCGGGGTTGATTTTCTCTTCGGCATCACCCTGCCCGCACTGAGCGAAGCGCTGGGGCTGGCGGCGGCGATGGCCAACACCGGCCAGCCTTTCGTCGTAAGTTTTGTCGTGCGCCCGGCCGGTACGCTCCTTGATGGCACGTCCCTGAACGCCGCCGTCGCCGCAATAGATGAACAAGTGTCACCGCAACCGACCGCTTACTTGCTCAATTGCACGCACCCGGACTTTGCCCGTGCGGCACTTTTTCACCCAGTCAACTCTTCGGCGATGGTGAGGCAACGGATCGTCGGCCTGCTGGGCAACACCGCGGCCATGAGCCCGGAAGCGCTGGACGGGAGAGAGAAGTTGGTCGAGGCAGAACCCGAACAGTTTGCCTCGGCCATGGTGGAGTTGGGCCGCGACGCCGGCCTCAACATCCTCGGCGGCTGCTGCGGTACCGATGACCGCCACATCCGAGGCCTCGCCTCAAGACTGGCCGCCCAAGGTTAAGGGCCGGGGGCTGGTCTTGCGAAGTTCGCCTCGGTGAAGGACCGCCAGTCACCTCGCGGCGCTGACCAAGGCATTGACGGTCCGCGCGCTCACTCGCGGCTCGCGCTCGTCTGGCGGATTTTTAGGGACACTCGGTTTTTGCCGCGGCCCCCTGCGCCGCGCCTGAAGTCTTCCAGCATGCTTTCGCCATGGGAGGCGAAGGCAGAAATGAAAACGGCGCCGGAGATGAAGCCGGCGCCGGTTAGGCTGATTGGACTAACGGAAGATCGAATGGGTCAGCCGCGGCCGCCGCGGTAACCTTGGCCCGGGGCCGATCCGTCCTGCGGGCCATCCGGGTTGGCGGGCTTGCCGCGCCCGCCCGTGCCATCGAGCTTGGGATCGGCATCCGGATTCAAGCGTGCGCCTGGCATGCCGGGTTGAGTCCCGTTGGGGCCCACGGGAGTTCCCGGGCAAATGCCGTCGATGGCAAAGGGGCATTCCTCGGGCGAGCCGATCAGGCAGCCCGGGCATTCCCCATTCACGACGTAGGGACACTCTTCGGGATTGGCTATGGGCGCCGTCTCGGGGCGGGCATTGCCCCGGCCATTGGCCGGGCCGCCTTGGGCAATGAGAGCCTGGGTCAGAAGACCGAGGCCGAAGAACATCGTGACGAACAAGTTTTTGGTTTTCATTTTTGATGGATAATCGGATTCGACGAGTGAAACCCCGGTCGTGGGCCGACATTACATTTCTGGAAAACTTACCGGGTAAATTTCCTGCGGTCGGCCGCCGGTTCCCGGACTCCATTTTGGAATCGGCGCGCTCGCGGCTGTAATAATTCCCGCCAACCGGGGTTTCTTCGGACGATGAAACTGCGCCACCTCTTTTTCGCGTCCAAGCCCGAAGGGGGTTTTGTATCCGTGCTACTAGCACGCCTAAGCGGTGCCGCTCGTGCACTGGTGGGCTTCGCCGGCTGCGGGTCGCCGCAGTTTAGCCCCTTCCGGACGGTCTGCGGCCTCGTCGTCTTCTTGGCCCTATCGCTGCTGCCGGCCGGTTTGGGGTCCGCCTGCGAGATCAAGCTCGGGGTCGATGATGCTTCGCAGGGACCCTACGCCGCCGGCACGACCGTGATTTTTCGGCTCCGCGTCGACCTGACGCACAACAACTGCCCCGTGGAGATGAAGGAAACCAAGATTCAAGGAATCGGGTTGAACATTCTCGGGGCGACTCCCTGGCAGAGTCCGGCGCCCAATGTCTGGGAGCGCCGGATCAAGGTCGCCATTGCGCCAAATCCCGGCGGCCAGGCCACACTGACCGCCAAGCGCAGCTGCGACAAGGATGGCGGTTGGGGCACGTTTTCCATCGAAGCCAAGCCCGCCAAACTGTGACGCGCGGCAATTAGTCCAAGGAACAGAAACCTCCCTCACGGAAATCTCCCATGAAACGCATCGGGCAACGGCTTCGGATCTTGATTCTGTTCGCGGCGACCAGCCTGGTGGCACCACCAGTCGCATTCCCCGCCGACTCACCCGCTCCGAGTAGCTCCGCCGTTCCGACGGCTGCCGCGAGTCCCGCTCCGGGCGACGGGTTCCAAGCGGTGGCCGCGGCCGACGAGTTTGGCAGCATCGAGAGCGCCGCGACACCGGACAAGCACGATCACGCCGAATTCCGTGGTGAAGCCAAGGCGTTCAAATGGGTCCTCGGCATTCTGTTCGCCACCCTCGTGGCCGGCCTCCTTGTGCGTTTCAGTGCCACGCGGAATCTGCGGGCGGTATTCCTCACCTGTTCCGTCGCCGTGCTCGGTTTCTACAAGGGCGCCTGTCCGTGTCCGATTCAAAGCCTGCAGTATTCCGTGCTGAACCTGCTCGGCCACGACTACAAGTGGCAGACCCTGGTCTATCTGCTGGGTCTCCTTCCCCTCACCTATCTCTTCGGCCGGGTGTTTTGCGGCTGGATTTGTCACATGGGCGCGTTGCAGGAGTTTCTCTTCCTCGGCAACCGACTCCGATACCTGCAGAGCGAGCGGGCCCAGACGATGATGCGGGCGGTTCGCGCGCTCGCGCTCTTCGCGCTGATCGTCCAACTCGCGGTCACCCGGACGAACCTCTACAAGAAAATCGATCCGTTTGCGGTCCTCTTCAATTTCAACTCCCTCTACGCAGCCGGTTGGGTGTTGGTCGGTGTCCTGATTGTTGCCTCGGTGCTGATCCATCGGCCGTTCTGCAAGACCCTCTGCCCGATTGGGCTGATTCTCGGCTGGATCGCCAAGCTCCCAGGGGCGTCGGTGCTGGGCCCAAACCTCCAGTGCGTTGGCTGCAGCGTCTGCAATTCCGCTTGCCGGATAAACGCCATCACGCGGGATGGAAAGCGCAGCATCCTTGAAAACCAAGAGTGCATCCGCTGCGGCGAGTGCCTCGAAGGCTGCAAGAAGAGCAGCCTGACCTTCCATCGCCGGGGCGGAAGGCACCCGGCCCGAGTTGAATTGCAGTGTCCGCCCTCGCCCCTGACCGCGGCGGCCTCGACCACGCACGCCGCCGGGCCACCGACCGCCGCCACTCCCCGCCCCGCCTCCAATCTCACGCCGCTTTCACGGTGAAGGCCTCCCCTGGCAACACCCCCCGTCAATCCAACCAGCCAAAAACCATGCATGCCGCAATCCACGTCCGGCCCTCTCCTGAGTTCTGGCAACCCGCCTCGCGGGTTGCCTCTCTGTCGCGTTCGCACCCGCCGCGAGGCGCGTTAATTGGCCTCGCGCTGGCCCTGGTCTCGTTGGTGCAGGCCCAACCCGACTGCCGCAGTGTGCTCGGCGCCCACCTGAAGCCGCTCTACCGGGAGTCGCCGCTTTCCTGGGCCGGCGAACTGGTCACGATCCCCGCGTATCTCGAAAATCGCTACGCGAACAATTCGATGCTCCTCGCCGGGATCGATTTTACGACCCGCTCCAAGACGCACCAGTTCTATTTTGAAGGCGGCGTCAAACGCTCCACCGTGGACGCCTCGAGCCACAGTGACCCGGTGGCCGTCGTGGTGGGAGGGACCGGCACGGAATTGGACACGGGAACTGGCATCAGCACGGGCACAGGGAAAGGCAAACCTGCCACCGCGGGCACGGGCGAAACGAGTCCCACCGGCACTGCAGCTGCCGGCGAGACCGCCATCGTGGCAGAAAGTGGAGGGCTGACGACCCAGACGAAGTACGGCTGGCGCGAATTGTTCTACCAATACAGCAGTGCGAGCACCCGCGTGCGGGCCGGCCTGAGCACCACCCGTCTCGGCGACTATTTCCTGGTCAACGAACGCCTGTTCGGCGTGACCTACAGTGAGAAATTTGGCGGAGCGACGATCAATGCCGCGGTGGGCACTGTAGGCGAGTATGCCCGCATGACGGATTTCTGCGGGACGAAACGGCTGACCAATCTTGTCGACAAGGAAAAGTACGAGACGGTGAGCGAAGACTTTGGCGACACGAACATGGCCGGGGTCGTCGCCACGTGGGATCTCCGGAAGCAGGAGCCCCGCGGGACGCCGGCGGCGGCAAACGAGTTTAGCCTTTCGGCGGATCTGGCGCCAAAACGGAGTGGTTTCTCGGTCGCGAAGGTTGGCTTGCTGGCCTATCATGAACTCGACACTCGGACTGATGAGAACAGGACCTGGGTTGGCGCTTTGGCTCAGGCCGATCTGCCGGGGGCGTGGAGCCTCAAGGCCCAGGCCATGTACCAGAACGGCACCGGCCCGGATGCGTTGATCTATTACGGACTGGCCGAGAAAGAGCTGTTTTGGGCCAACGCCAGCAACACGTCATTTCACGCCGGCTATTTTGGAAAATACGACCTCGACGGGCCGGCCCGCTTCGAAGCCTCGTTCAGCAATCTCTTCAAGGGAGAGATCATGCGGATGGATGCCATTGACGTGCCTTTGCTCTTCACCGGCGTCCGGCATAATTTTGCCGGGAAGCGAAAGCTCTATTTGCAGCTGCAGGCCGTGCGACAGCTCAACGCCGAGAAAATGAAGGAAGTTGATTTTGAGATCGGCGCCGATTTCTTCCGCCGCCTCCGCGTCGTGGCTATCGGGAGCTACATCTACTCCACGGTCACCAAGGAAAGGGAGAACCTCGTGGCCAAGATGGAAATTCGGCTGGGATTCTGACCTCCGCCGCGGACGCGCCAGCCCGCCCGGTGAGCGCACCGCGCCGCCATCGCCCCGGACATTTCCCGTCGGATATCGCCACTCCTCCGTTATGAAATGCCCGGGCCAGGGTTAGATTGAGGTAACCATTGCGCCACAATTCCTATGCATTTCCTCCGCCGCCTCCTGCCCTTATCGCGCCTTTCGCCATCTTGGCGCTCTGTCGCCTCTTGTTGCCTGGCGCTGTTGACGGCCAGGCTCTTGGGCGCGGGCCTGCCCCTGGTTTCCTTCCAACACCCGAACTTCGTCGGTTCGGGCAACTGCGCGCTGTGCCACAGCCTGCTGACCGATGCCGCTCGTAACGACGTCTCCATCGACACCCATTGGCGCTCCTCCATGATGGCCAACAGCGGCAAGGATCCACCGTGGCAAGCCAAAGTGATGTCGGAAATCCTCCGCAACCCCGCCCTCAAGTCCGTCATCGAAAACAAATGCGCCACCTGCCACATGCCGATGGCGAGGACTCAGGCAACGGTGCTGAACTCGCCGGTAGAAATCCACGGCACCGGTTTTCTCAACCCAGCCAACGGCTATCATGCCGCCGCCATGGACGGCGTATCCTGCGCGCTCTGTCATCAAATTAGGGGGGATGGCCTCGGCCGGTCCGACTCCTTCAGCGGCCACTATCAGATCGACACCACCAAGTCCGCGCCAAACCGGCTCATCTACGGCCCGTTTTCCAACCCCGCCGTGACGCAAATGCAGAACAATATTGGCTTCACCCCGGCGCAAGGCACGCACCTCACCGCGCGCCTGCTCCATCAGACTGTTTCCTACGCCTTCGTCGCCGATCTCCTCATCGACGCGCCCGCCGCGCCGGAGATCGCGGCCTTCGCCACCCTCTACAACGCGTCAAGCAAGACTCCGGTGGTCATCACGCAGCTCGCGTTTGCGGCGGACCCGGCGCAACTCTCGAACGGGACCTCGAACTCCGACACCCGGCTGCTTAACCTCTCCAGCCGGGCCCGGGTCGGCCCGGGGGATGTCCCGGCAATTGCCGGTTTTGTTCTTTCGGGGGAGGTAGCCAAAACCGTGCTGATTCGAGCGGTCGGACCCACGCTCAATCAGACCCCGTTCAACCTCCCGGGCACACTGGTGGACCCGAGTCTCACGCTGTACCGCGGCAGCACGATAATCGCCCGCAACACGGGCATCGTCACCAGCACCAACAGTGCGGCCATCGCCTCGGCGGCCCAGCAAGTCGGCGCGTTTGCCCTCGGCTCGTCCGGCAACGACTCGGCGTTGTTGATGACCCTTGCACCCGGTGCCTACACCGCCGTGGTGGCCAGCGCGGCGAACCTAACCGGTGTCGTGCTGATCGAAATCTACGACGTGGACGCGGCCACGGCCGGACCGAAGCTACTCAATATCTCGACTCGCGCCATGGCCGGGGCGGCGGAAAACACCTTGATCGCCGGGATCGTGCTGTCCGGCACAACATCCAAACGGATGCTGTTCCGGGCGGTGGGCCCTGGCCTGATTCCGTTTGGCGTATCCGGCCCTCTCGCCCAGCCCACCCTTACACTCTACCGCGGTACACAGGTGCTCGCGACCAACACCAACTGGACGACCTCATCCGACGCCTCTGCCATCCCTGTGGCCTCTGCCAGCGTCAGTGCCTTCACCCTATCGGCTGGCGACTCGGCCCTGCTCGCGACGCTCGTGCCGGGTAGTTAGACCGTCCAGGTCACCGGTCCGGGAATAATAACTGGAATCGCACTTATCGAAGCCTACGAACTCCCCTGAACCCCTGATGGGGAGCTCACGGATACAGGTCCGGTCATTACGTGGGGCATGGATTGCGTCACCTGCCGGTCGCCAAATCTGTTACAGTACACCTGCGGCTCGTGCTACCTACCGTGATCAACGCGTTGCGTAATCGAAGGAGTTGCGGAAATCGTTGAATGCGTCGACATGCAATCTGCATGTGCCGCTGAGATTGGATTTGGAGACGACAGAAAATCGCGCCCGGTCTGCCCGCCTACTAACCGGGAAGTATGAACTCGCCAGCGGTGGGTGCGATTTTCCAGTGTGACGGCGTTTACGGTTCCACCCACGCAGCCCAGAAATGTCCGAATCCACCAAAGCCGTCTTCCTGAGCTACGCTTCGCAAGACGTGGCGGCGGCACTGCGCATCTATGCGGCGCTGCGGGCGGCGGGCATCGAGGTGTGGTTCGATCAGGATGCGCTGGTCGGCGGTGATGCATGGGACCAGAAAATCCGTGGGCAGGTCGGCGCGTGTGCGTTGTTTGTCCCGGTGATTTCGGCCCACACCCAGGAACGGCAAGAGGGTTATTTCCGGCTGGAATGGCACCTGGCGGAACAACGCTCGCTCCTCATCGCGAAGGGCCGGCCATTCATTGTCCCTGTTAGTATCGATGCAACCGGAGAGCGCGGAGCACTTGTGCCGGAGGCGTTCACGGCGGTGCAGTGGACCAAGTTGTCCGGCGGGGAAACCGCAGCGGCCTTCGTGGCTCGGGTGCAAAAGCTGCTGGGCGGTCCGAGCGCCCCGGTCGCCACCGCCGCGCCCACTTCATCGCAGCCGAGCTCGCCGGCGCAGGCCGCTAGATCCGGCCTACCGCTGTGGGTCACAGTCGCATTGGGCGCAGTCGTTCTCGCTCTCGTCGCCTTCGTGATGATGCGGCCGAGCGGCAAGGACGCTACAGCGGCAGCGGAACCACTCACCGGAATCAAGCCCACGCCCGCCGTGGTCCCGGCTTCCGCCCCTCTCGTGCCAGTCGCCATCGCGCCGGCGGCCGTTCTGTCCGCCATGTCGTCCGTCAAAGCTTCAGCGACGACAGAAGCCTTGGCGAAGCCGGACGCCAAATCCGTCGCCGTGCTCGCCTTCGCCAACATGAGCGCGGACAAGGACACGGAGTATTTTTCCGACGGCATCAGCGAGGAAATCCTCAACGCGCTCGCGAACAATCCGTCGCTCCGCGTGGCCGGGCGCACCTCATCGTTTTCGTTCAAAGGGAAAAACGCCACCAACGTCGAGATTGGCCGCGCGCTCAGCGTGGCCCGCGTGATCGAGGGCAGCGTGCGCAAAGCCGGCAACAAGGTCCGCATCACCGTGCAACTCATCAATGCCGCCGACGGCTACAACCTCTGGTCGGAGGCCTTCGACCGCGACCTGACCGACATTTTCGCAGTGCAAAGCGAGATTGCCGCCAAGGTCGCACAGAAACTCGCGGGTGGGCTGGCCACACCGGCAGCGACCGTCACCGTCGCGGCGGGAGCCCAGACGAAAAATCTCGCCGCCTACGATGCCTATCTGCGCGGCCGGGCCAGCCGGCATGAGTCGAAGGAAACGCAAGAAGCATACGAGGAGGCGGTGCGACTTGATCCCGACTATGCGCTGGCATGGGCCAGACTTTCTCATTCATTGGTTCGTTTACGCCTTATGGGAAGGGACGGTGGTGACACGCGGGGCGTGCAGGCGAGCAAAGCCGCCGAGACCGCGGTCAAGCTGGCACCGGATCTGCCCGAGGCCCATCTCGCGATGGCCTTGATTCGCCTGCACGTGGATCGCGACCACGAGGCTGCGCAACGGGAGCTGGCGATCGCCGACCGACTGCGCCCGAGCGACGCTGAGGTGGCTGAGGCGCAGGCGCAACTGGAGTGGGTGCGTGGTCGCTGGGGACCGCAACTCGCTGCGCTGGTGATGCGCTCGGCAGAACTCGACCCGCTGAATCCCAACCTCGGCCTCAGTTGCCGCATCCTGACCGAAGTGGGCCGGTTCGCCGAGGCGAACAAGCTCGGCCAACACTGGCTCGAGCTGACCCCCGACTCCCTCGGGGCGAGGATGTGCCAATCAGACAACCATCTCATTTGGACCGGTGATATTAGCGGGGCGCTGGCGATCCTGATCCTGGAAACGGCGTCAGATGGCCCGCAGCCACGTCTGCCGATCCTCCGGAGCAAGCTTCACGCCATGAAGGGTGACTTCACCGCAGCCATTGCCGATTACAACCAGATGAACCTTCAAGGTCGAAGCTCCGGAAAGAGGATTTTCATCATCTTTGCCACCTTGTGGACCGCGCAACTGGAAGCGCGCCAAGGAAACGTCGCACGCGCGGCGGAGCTTTATGACCAGGGATTGGCGGCAGCCAGGGAGTTTGTGACCGATTTCCCGGAACTGGCAGATGGTCCGACGCATCTCGCCGTCTTGCACGCCGACCGCGGAGAAAGACCCGAGGCGCTTGCCGCGCTGGAGAAGGCCATGCAGCTCGCGATGGCTACGCGTGACGCGCCGTATATTGTGCAGACGCGGCGCATGAAGGCATTCGTGCATGCAACGCTCGGCGAGAAGGCGGCCGCGATCGCCGAGCTGCGCACGATTCACGCGACGGGCTTCGCATTCGGCTACCTACTGCGGCGCGAACTCGAATGGGAGCCGCTGCGCGGCGAGGCGAAATTCCAGCAGCTGATGAAGGAAGCCGAGGCGCGCGCCGATGGGGTGCTGCGGCCGAAGAAATGAGCGACGTCTGAGATTCCACCACTTTGCTTCGAGGCGCTACGCACCAACCCAAAGAACAACGCGCCGCTATTCTGCGCCAATCTGGCGCGTTCATATACCAACCGATTCTGCAACGCATCACCAGGCGGCGAGGCTATGGCGCAGGGGCTTTATCCCGTTTGGGCCCCCGTTTCTGGAACAACAGATTTCAGCCGCCGCGGCGTACATGAGATAAGGTGCCAGCAACTCGTCCCGGATGCCCGATACTTGTCAGTCCGCATCCGGCCGACCTCTTCGTGCCTTGATGCCCGCGCGATGCTTCTTGGACTGAATCATCCGGATCTTCTGGCCGCGGGATTTCTGCCGGTTCCGACGGCGGCCTTGCTCGCGCTCGTTCGTCTGCCTGGCACGTTCCGCGCGTTGCCGCTCGGCCAACTTTTCGGCCAGCTCCTGCCAGGCCAGCTCCCGGTTCGCGACCTGCGAGCGCTCGCGCTGGCACCGGACCTCGATGCCGGTCGGGCGATGACGCAGCCACACCGTCGAACTCGTCTTGTTGATCTTCTGCCCGCCCGGGCCCGAACCACGCACAAAGCGCTCGTCGACATCCGCCACGCGCACCCCGAGGGCCGCCAGCCGTTCGTCAATCGTGATGGGTGATGCCATGGCTCCTCCTCCGCATGAGTGATGCGGATCCGCGCGCACCGAGTCAAACCACGCGAAGCCGGGATGCCCGATCGCAGCTTGGCAGAGCGTGCTCGATCTCGCAACTTCCCTGCCTTCGCCACAAAACCCCCGCCCTTATGCCCACCGTCATCGACGAACCCAACCCAGCCCTGCCCGTCGATCCGTTGTGTTTTTCCATCCGCGGCTGGCTCTGGCTGGACCGCGATCAGCCCAATGTCGCCGCGGTCGAGGCGTGGATCGGGGACACGCTCCTGGGCGAGACGGCCGCGTTTTACCCGCGCGCCGATGTCAACGCCAGCCTCGGCCTGTCCGGCGGCGCCCGCACCGGTTTCGAGTTCTTTGCCCATCATGCCGCCGCCGTCTTCGGCCGCGTCGCCGAGTTCCAGCTGCGGGTGCGCCGGCGCGACGGCACGCGCACGGCCGCGCTGGCCCGGGGAAAGTTTGAGTGCATCCAGCGGGATTATCGCACGCATCATTTCGGGGTGCTGCTCGATCAACGCACGACCGCGGTCCAGCCCCGGGCGAACATCTACTCCGAGGGCCCCTCACAGGCCGATGGCAACCCGGCACTCGTTGCACTCATTCAGCGGCATCTCGGGCCACCGCCGCTTCGGCTCGTGGATGTCGGGTGCGGCCTGGGGTATTATGGCCGGATGCTCCGCGCCGAAGGCTACGACTGGACGGGCGCCGAGGTGGATGCCGCCGATTGCGCGGAACTGGCCCGGCTCGGCCTGCCGCACCGCCGCGTCGACGGGCGCACCCTGCCGTTCGCCGACGGGGCGTTCGATGCCGCGCTCTGCATCGAGGTGCTCGAACACATTCCCGACCTGCGCAGTTTCATGGCCGAGGTCCACCGGGTGGCCCCGCGCAAGCTCATCGTGTCCGTGCCGAACTGCGAGTTGCTCGGCTACCTCTGGACGCACCTCGCGGTCCCGTGGCACATGCTCGAGCCCGACCACAAGAACTTCTTCACCCGCTGGAGCCTCGGCGCGCTCCTCCGCGAGTTCTACGGGCACGTCGAACTGCAATTCCACTCGGTCGCCCCGCTGCGCACCGCCGAGGGCACGCCGCTGCACTACCACCTCTTCGCCATCGCCACGGCCGGGGCCTAAGCGCCCCACCGCGGGACGACGTGAACCGGCAAAGCGTCCAAAGCCCGGGGCGCTCTTTGTTCGTAGTTCCGGCTTCAGCCGGCCTCCGGGCGTTCTTTTGCCGCCTGAAGGCGCAACGACGAGCACACCCGCCCACCATCGATTTGGATTGGTAAAGCATGGGGTGCCCCTTTTCTTCTCCGGGAACCTTATCCGCGCCCGACGACTCAAACTGTCTCCCACGTCAACCCACGTTCGCTCCTCTCATGCTCACAGGTCCCGCCTGGTCCCTAAAACTCCGCGAAGAAATTGGCAAGGCCGTGATCGGCCAGGATGCCGTGATCGAGCGACTCCTGGTCGCGCTCCTCGCCAACGGACACGTTCTCCTCGAGGGCATGCCCGGCCTCGCGAAAACGCTGCTGATCCGATCACTCGGCACCGCCCTCGGCGTGCAATTCGAGCGCATTCAATTCACCCCGGATCTCCTACCGAGCGATGTGGTCGGGACGATGATTTTTCAGCCGAAGAGCGGTGAGTTCAGCGCCCATCGCGGCCCAATCTTCGCCAACCTCCTGCTGGCCGATGAAATCAACCGCGCCCCGGCCAAGGTGCAGAGCGCGCTGCTCGAGGGCATGCAGGAGCGCCAGGTCACGATCGGCGGGCAAACCCATCCGCTGCCGCGGCCGTTCTTCGTCATGGCCACCCAGAACCCGATCGAGCAGGAAGGCACCTACCCGCTGCCCGAGGCCCAGACCGACCGTTTTCTGTTCAAGCTGATCGTCGACTACCCGAGCGCCGAGGAAGAGTCGTCCATGATGCAGCGCTGGGGCCAAATGACACAGCAGCCCCAGCTTTCCGCCGTTTCGAGCGGCGAGGAGCTGCTTGCACTGCGCGCCGATGTTGACCGCATTCATCTTTCCCCGTCCGTGCAGGGTTACATCCTGGCGCTCGTTCGCGGCACCCGGGCGCTCGCGGAGCGCGAGGACAACCCCAAGCGCTACCTCAATTTCGGCGCCTCTCCCCGCGCCTCGCTGGCGCTCTACCAGGCTGGGCGCGCGATCGCCTGGCTCCGCGGCCAGGACTATCTCTCGCCATCGCTGGTGCAGGAACTCGCCCCCGACGTCCTGCGCCACCGCATCGGTCTCACCTACGAGGCGGAGGCGGAGGAGATTACTCCCGACAAGATCGTGCAGCAAGTGATCGAACGGACCTCCGTTCCGGTCGGCTGAGTCGTGACCATGCAGTCGGAGCGATTGTTTCTCTTTCGTGCCGAAACCAAAGGGTGGGCCGTGCACTCCGTGCGCGGCCTCGGCCCCGTCCTTCGACCCGGCCGCGCGCGGAGCGCCCGGCCCACCCTCTAACTGCATCGTTACGGCAAACCCGGATATCTCCCAGTTACGATGAATCTCTGCCCCACATTGAATCATGGAGCCGCGGCGCCCCCGGCGAGGGCGCCGCAGCTCCAAGTTTCAGCGTAGGCGAGAGGTTCATCGCGATTAAGAGCACCATCCCCGTAGTGGCCACTCCAACTCCCGCTCCCTCCCCCGTGTCCTCGCCGCTGGCGGTTCTCCGCCAGCTCGAGTGGCGCGTCCGCCACGCGGTCGAAAACGTGCTCAGCGGCGAATACCGCTCCACCTTTCGCGGCCGGGGCATGGAGTTCGATCAGGTCGTCAAATACGAGTTTGGTGACGATGTGCGGGACATCGACTGGAACGTCACCGCCCGGCTCGGCGAACCCTACCGGAAAAAGTTCGTCGAGGAGCGCGAGGTCACGCTCCTGCTGGTGTTCGAGGATTCGCCGTCGCTCCACTTTGGCTCGGGCGCGCAATCGAAGCGCGAAGCTCTGCTCGAGATCGCCGGCCTCGTGATGCTCCTGGGCGCTGTCAACCGCGACCGGGTCGGCTTCGTGCACGCCGCGCCGGGCGGGAATTTTTTCCGTGAACCGGTCCGCGGTCGCGGCCAAATCCTCCATGCCGCCGCCACGTTGCTCGCCCGGCCCGCGCCCGTGCCGACCGGCGGTGCGCCGGAAATCCCCTGGCGGTTCCTCGCGCGCGCCGCACCGAAGCATAGCGTCTTGATCTGGCTTGGCGATTTTCCGCCGCCACCGGAGCCAGTCGAGCGACCCCGGGGCGCCCGGGGCGCGGGACAGCCCGAGGGTTGGGCCGTACTCCAGCGCCGCTACCAGACGATGGGCTTCCGGGTCGACGATCCTTGGGAGCGCGCCTTGCCCGCGGGCGAGAGTTTTGCCGCCTACGATCCCACCGCCGGCCGTCTCGTCACCCTGGACGGAAGCGCGCGGGAACGGGCCGCCCACGCCCTCTGGTGCCACGCCCGCGAACAGGCCTGGCAATCGCTGTTCCCCAATCCCTTGAGCCGGCTCGTGATCGCGACCGATCAGAACCGCCTCGACGCCCTCGTCCGCTTCTTCCACGCCCGGATGAAGACCGGAGCGCGGCGCTGAACCGCCGGCGACATCTCCACTGCCCATGCCCCTACGGCAAAAAAAATCGACCGATCGATGCCAGCTGTGCCCTTCGCATGGGATTTTTGAAAATTTCGCCATCCTGGCATTTCTTTGGTCCTTCAAATCTGAGATCTGAGATCTGAAATTTGAGATCTGAAATTTGAGATCTGAGATTTTCCCGCATGACCCACTTCATACTCCACGACCCGCTCTGGCTGCTCGCGCTCGGCGCGTTGCCGGTGCTGGCGTGGCTGCGCGGGCGTCGCCGGGTCCCCGTGCTTCTCGTGCCGTTCGCCGCCGCCTGGCACATGCCATCGCTCACCGCGGCCTCGCGCTGGCCGGTCGGACTGGGCTTTGGCGGCCTGACGCTGCTCATCGCCGCCCTCGCCCGGCCGCAGCACGTGGAGGACAAACGCGAGGTCCGCACCGAGGGTTACGACATCGTCCTCGCCGTTGATCTTTCCACCTCGATGCGGGCGGAGGATTACGAGAAAGGCGGCGAGCGCATCAACCGCCTGCAGGCGATCAAACCGGTCATCCAGGCCTTCATCGAACGCCGGCCGACCGACCGCATCGGCGTCGTGCTGTTTTCCGGCCGCGCCTACACCATGGCCCCGCTCACCTTCGACCACGACTGGCTGGGGCGTCAGCTGGAACGTATTCGCATCGGCATGATCGAGGACGGCACGGCCATCGGCGATGGGCTCGGCGTCGCGCTCACACGCCTCGAACAGGCCAAGCGCGAGAGCGCCGGCCGGCGCATCGGCGCGTTCATCGTGCTGCTCACCGATGGCGCCAACAACCGCGGCGCGCTGTCGCCCCAGCAGGCCGCCGAGCTCGCGAAATCCCGTGGGATCCCGATCTACACCGTCGGTGCCGGCAAGGACGGCTATGTGCCCGTACCGGTTTACGATGATAACAACCTCAAGATGGGCTACCGCCGGATGCTCTCCGATCTCGACGAGAGCTCACTGCGGGAGATCGCGGAGATGACCGGAGGAAAGTTCTTTCGCGCCGTCGATACTGACACGATCGAAAGCGCGTTCCGGGCGATCGATCGTGCCCAGAAAATCGAGTTCCAGGCCAAGAGCTACCTCGTTTCCACCGAACTCTTCTGGTGGGTCGCAGGGCCGGCCCTGTTCGCGCTCGCCCTCTCCGCGGTGCTCGCCCGGCCCGTCTGGCGGAAGGAGGCCCTCGCCTAGAAGTAACAGGTCCAACGCCCCAGGGATCAGGCTGAAATCAGCCGCCTCTTGTCCCTTGGCGTTTGTCACTCGTCACTTCTCTCCCCCATGAGCTTCGCCTGGCCCCACCTCTTCTGGCTTCTCCTTGTCCCCGCCGCGCTGCTGGGATGGGATCTCACGCACCGGCGCCGCGCCGCGGCGGCGGCGCGGCCGAAGATCCTGCGCGCCGAGGCCGGCGCCCACTCGCTCCGGCTGTCGTCCTTTGCCCCCGGGGCCGTCACATCCAGTGCCCGCCCGCGGTTTTGGCTTTGGGCCGGACTCGCCCTCGCGATCACCGCGCTCGCGCGCCCGCAATGGGGCCGGATCGAGGAGCCCGTCTTCGATCAATCCCGCGAAATCCTCCTCGCGATCGACCTTTCGCGTTCGATGCTCACGCCGGATGTCCGCCCTTCGCGCCTCGATCGCGCCAAGCTGCTCATCCAGTCGCTGCTCGAGAAACTGGCTGGCGAGCGGGTCGGTCTCGTCGTGTTTTCCGGCACGGCCTTTCTGCAGAGTCCGTTGAGTTCCGACTACGAAATCCTGCGCGAATTTCTCCCGGCGCTTGGACCCGCTTTTCTGCCTGAGGGCGGCACAAACTACCGCGCCCTGATCGACACCGCACTCGGCGCGTTCGGCGGCAGCGCGACGGCCGACCGTTTTCTGATCGTGCTGAGCGACGGCGAGGCGACGGACGACAACTGGAAATCGCGCGTCGGTGAATTCAAGACCAAGGGGATCCGCGTGATTGCGCTGGGCGTCGGCACCGCCACCGGCGCGATGATCCCCGACGGCGCCGGCGGCCTGGTCAAGGACGAGCGCGGCGCGGTCGTGCTCTCGAAGCTCGAGAGCGCCACGCTCCAGGAACTCGCGCAAGTGACCGGCGGCGTTTATCGCGATGCCAGCGCCTGGGTTGATCTCGCGACCCTGCTCAAGGAGACCGTCGAAGCCGGCCGGAAGGGCCAGTTCGTCGAGAAAAACACCGTGCGCCTCGTCGAGCGTTTCCAATGGCCGCTGGCGTTCGGCCTGTGGTGCCTGTTCGTGAGCTTCTGCTACGAATTCCCGGTGCGGCCGCGGGTGCGCGATCTGAAGCTCACGCCGGACGACCGAGGACCGAAGACGGAGGCCGGAGGACGGAAAACAAGAAATCAGGCCCCGGTCCCGGTGGCCTCTGTCCTCGGTCCTGTGCTTTCCGCTTTCTGGCTGCTGTCTTCTGTCCTCGGTTCTCCGTCCTCCGGGTTTGCCGCCCTCACGCCGACACCTCCCGCCAAGACCGCGCCAGCACCGGTTGCCAAGACGCCGCCAGCACCGGTCGCAGCGCCCGCCGCCGCGTTGACCAAGATCGTCACCCGCCTCGCGGCGACCGATCACCGCACGGCGCGCGATTGGGCCGAGTTCGGCCGCGAGACCGTCAGCTGGGGTTCGCGGCTGCAATCCGAGCAACAACCCGTGCCGGAAGGTCCGGTCCACGACGCTCTGGCCGCCGTCGACCTGGGCTCGAAACTCGATGCAAAAACCGCCGACTGGCCCAAGCTCCGGGAGGAATTGGAGGCGCTGCTGAAGAAACCCGAGAAAGAGGAGGATAAGCAACAGCAGCAAAACAAGGACCAGCAGAATCAGGATCAGAAAAACCAGGACCAGAACAAAGACGACCAGCAGAAGTCCCAGGACCAGCAGAATTCAGACGGCCAGCAATCACAGTCGCCCGATCAGAAAGGGACGCCCCCGGAGAAGCAGGACCAGAAACCGGGCGAGCAAAAGCCACCGGGCGAATCGGCGTTTGGGGACATGAAGCAGAAGGATCAGCCGCCCCCGCCGCCGCCCGGAGATACACAGAAGGTCGGTGGCGCCCCGGAAAAGAAGGACGAGGCGGCGGAGCCGATCGATCCGTCGCTGGCCCTGCCGCTGCAAAAACTCGACCAGCTCCGCAACCAGGACTCCCCGGCACAACTCTTCCAGTTGATGGAGGGTGAAAAGAAACCGGTGAAAAAGCCGGCCAAAGATTGGTAACCGCATGCGTCTCGTCTCCCTCACCCTCTCGCTTTTCCTGTGGTTGGCCATCGCCGTCCACGCCCAATCCGTCCGCTGGGAGGCCGGGGATTCCGGGATCGCCAGCGCCGTGCAGCTCGTATTCGAAAACTGCGCACCCGACGGCCAGCCCGATCTGCCGCCGCTGGCCGGCGCGACCCTCACGTTCCAGGGCCAGTCGGAGAGCGTGAATATCATCAATTTCCAGATGACGCGGACCGTCACGCTGGGCTATATCGTGCGCTCGCGCCAGAACATCCCCGTGCAGATCCCGGCGTTCACGGTGAAAACCAACAAGGGATCGCTGCGCGTGCCGGCGTTCAATGCCGCCGCACCCGCGGCCACCCTCGAGTCGATTGCCAGCGCGAAGCTCACCCCGGCGCGCCCGAGCGTCTGGGCCGGCGAGGTCTTTGCCCTCAACTACGTGCTCTCCGCCTCGCGGCGCAACAACCCGCAAATCTCACCCACGTTCGACTGGAATGCCGCGCCGCTGGTGGCCGAGGAATGGACCAAGCCGGAGGTGACCGAGGCCGTCGTCGGCGGCGAACGCCGCGTGCAAGTCGCGTATCGCACGCGTGCCATCGCGAAGACGCCGAACACGGTCAGGCTCGAGGCGGCGAGCCACCTGCTGCAAATCCAGACGGGCACCGTCGGATTTGGCATCATTTCACAGCCGAGAATGGAATCGGTCTCGGTCACATCGGATCAACCGGTGATCGAGATCCGCCCGTTGCCGACACCACCCGCCGGTTTCAGCGGCGCCGTCGGCCAGTTCAAGCTGGTGTCAAAGGTCGTGCCGGAGAAGGCCGCGGTCGGGGAGCCGATCACCTGGACGCTCGAACTGAGCGGCACCGGCAACTGGCCCGATATCGCGGGCCTGCCCACGCGCGAGGTTTCCAACGACTTCCAGGTCGTGCAGCCCAAGGCCAAGCGCACGCCGCTCGAGGGCAAGCTGTTCGACGTCACCCTGGCCGAGGATGTCGTGCTCGTACCGACCAAGGCCGGCAGCTATACCCTCGGCCCAATCGCGTTCACCTATTTCGATCCCAAGAGCGGCAGCTACCAGACGATCTCCGCGCCGCGCTCCACCGCCACTATCACCGCGCCGGCGGCCCCGCTGTTCAATCTCACCCCGCAGCCGACGGCGACGTCACCGGCGCCCGAGAGCGTCGTGAAACCCGCGGTGCCACTGACTGCACCGCCGGCTCCGGCCGGGATACCGCGTGATCCGCTGCCGGGTGCGGCGGACGTGATGGCGCCGCTTTCCCGCGGGGCGCTCACGTTCTGGCTCGGGGCCCCGTTTGGCGGCCTGCTGATCTTCTGGATCGTGCTCGCCGTCCGGCGCGCCCGAAAAACCGATCCGGTCCGCGCGCGCCGCGAGGCGCGCATGCGCCTTGCCGCCACGCTCACGCAGCTTGAAACGGCCGGTGAAGCCAGCCGCCGCCCGTTGTTGCTGGCGTGGCAGCGTGACACGGCAGTCCTGTGGCAGATTTCACACGCCGCGCCCTCACCCGCCGCGTTCCACGAGAGCGCGGTGACCTCACCCCGCATCTATGCCGCGCGCGGCGAGGATTCTCCGACCGACAAGGTCTTGGCCATCTGGGCGGCACTCTGGGCCGAGACGGATCGGGCGCTTTACAGTCCGGATTCGAGCCTGCCGTCCGACTGGGTCACACGCGCCCGGGCTGCACTCGCCGCCTTGCACGTGCCCGGGTTCCGGCCGCTGCGCTTGTTTCTGCCCCAGAATCTCATGCCCTTTGCCGCGGCGCTGGCGATCCTCGTCGCCGCGACGCCCGTGCTGCTTCGCGCCGCCGGAATCGATCCGGCCGTGGCCTATCGCCAGGGCGACTTCTCCGCCGCCGAAAAAACCTGGCGCGCGACACTCGCGACGACTCCGACCAACTGGATCGCCCGCCACAACCTCTCGCTCGCCCTGGCCCAGCAGGATCGGCCCGGCGAGGCCGTTGCGCAGGCCGCCGCCGCCTTCGTGCAGCAGCCTACGAATCCCTCGGTGCGCTGGCACTTCGTGTTCACCGCGGAAAAGGCTGGATTCGCCCCGGGCGAGCTCGCGGACTTTGTGGCTCCGGGCGCGGTGCCGTCCCTCGCCCGGATGGCCTCGCCCGCCAGATGGCAGCTCGCGATCATCTTTGCCGCATTTGCCGGTGCCACCGCCATCGGCTGGATGCTGTTCAACGCCTATGGACGGCGGACCCGTGTGGTGTACTGGCGTGCAAGCATCGCACTCGCGCTGTCGCTCCTCCTCGCCGCCACGGCCACCGCGGGCGCTTTGACTTACGGGATGGCAGCCAATGCGCAAGCCGTGGCCGTCATCCGCGCAGGGACCCTCCGCTCAATTCCCACGGAGACCGATACGACGCAAAAGACCTCCGCCCTCGCCGCCGGCGCGATGGCACTCGCGGACCGGACTTTCCTCGGCTGGACGCACCTCGCCTTCGATAACGGCCAGACCGGCTGGGTGCGCAAGGACGAGATCGTGTCGCTGTGGAAATGACGGATGATGCATGATGATTCGCGCCCGACGCTGCGATTCATCCCTCCATCATCGATCATTCGCGGGGCGCCGCCGCGGTCGTCTTCCGGACCATTCGCGCCATCGACTCCTCCGCATTGTGGGTCGTCACGCGGTCAAGGTCGACCCACGCCAAATCCTTTGACTCGCTGGAAATCGCGAGCGGTTCGGTCGGGTCGGCTTCGATCATGAAGCGCAAATCGTGGTGATAGTGCGCCGGCTCGGCGCCACGCGCGGGGATCAGGTGGCGGTCGCAGTCGAATACTTCCCCGCTCACGAGGCGCAACCGGGTGAGTCCGCTCTCCTCCCACGCCTCGCGCAGCGCCACTGCCACCAAGTCGCTGTCGCCGTCCGCGTGTCCGCCCAGCTGAAGCCATTTGTCGAGGGCGTGATGATGCGTGAGCAGCGTGCGTCGGCGATCCGGGCTCACGATCCACGCCGAGCCGGTCAGGTGGCCCGGAGCACAGGAACGCAGCAGGCAGTCAGGGTGGGACTCGACGAATTGAATCGTGGCGTCGGTCATCGCCGCCTCGTGGGCATCGAGCGTCCGGGCGGCATGGGCGCGCAAGAGGCGCAGAACGGGTTGGCGATGCATGACAGGTGGCGTGGTGCTTCTCGTCGTCGGGCAGCATCATTTCGCTCAGCGGGTGTCGAACCACTTTGGTTCGGCCTGGGCCGGGCGCCCCGCCTCGATCTCGACAAAGATTTCCGGCACCGTTGCCGCCACGCGAAAGAGTTCCATGTTCGACGGCTTGAAGAAACGGTCGTGCAGCATGCGCTCGAACAGCCGCAGCAGCGGATCGTAGAAACCGTCCTGATTGAGGAACACGCACGGCTTCTTCACCAGGTCCAGCTGGCGCAGCGTCAGGATTTCCAGCACCTCCTCGAGCGTGCCCCATCCGCCCGGGAGCGCCACGAACGCATCGGCCCGCGTCTCCATCAGCAGCTTGCGGTCGCGCAGCGTGAGGACGGTCACCAGTTCGTCCGCCTCGTCGAACGCCAGTTCGCGCGCCTTCATGAACTCGGGAATCACGCCGACCACCCGGCCGCCGTGTTTCTTCACTGCCCGCGCCGTCGCACCCATGAGGCCGGTCTTGCCTCCCCCATACACCAGCCCCCAGCCGTGCGCGACCATGGTGCGGCCGAGCTCCGTCGCC
The DNA here is from genome assembly GCA_044344465.1 of Opitutaceae bacterium. GTDB lineage: Bacteria > Verrucomicrobiota > Verrucomicrobiia > Opitutales > Opitutaceae > ER46. Next base: position 8,585 of record JBIJCX010000042.1, on the reverse strand, counting down.
GCCGCGGCATACTTCGGATCAAGCCGATCGCTGGAGGAACAGTAGACGCAGAGCAGTTTGGTCATCGAAAAGCTGAGATTGAAACGAGACGGTGAGAGTTGATAGCTGAGAGCTGAGGGTTGAGAGTTCAAATTCAAACCGCCCATCGAATCACGCTCTTCGCTCCAAGCTCTCAGCTCCAGACTTTCCGCCCTCAGCTCTGAACTCTCAGCTCTCACCTCTCCACCCGCCGGCCGCAACCTATCGCGGCCGTCTGGCACCCTCGCCCACCGGCTACCTGCACCTGGGTCATGCGCGCACGTTCTGGACGGCGCAGCAGCGCGCCCGCGCCGCCGGCGGGGTGCTCGTGCTGCGCAACGATGATCTCGACGCCACGCGCTTCCGGCTGGATTTCGTGGACGCGATGCTGGCTGACCTGCGCTGGTTTGGCTTTGTCTGGCAGGAAGGCCCCGACCTCGGGGGCCCGTACGGACCCTACAACCAATGCGCGCGGCAGGCGATTTATCGCGCCGCGCTGGAGAAGCTTCACGCCGCCCGCCTGATCTTTCCCTGCACCCGTTCGCGGCGCGACGTGCTCGAAGCGATCGGTGCGCCGCACGAGGGTGCCGGGGCCGAGCCGGATGAACCGGTTTACCCGGCGCAGTTCCGCCCGCCAATCGATGCGCCCCTTCCGCCCCTCGGGGAGAAAACCACCGTCAACTGGCGCCTGCGCGTGCCGGACGGCGAGGAAATCGCATTTCACGACGGGCAATTCGGTCCCCAGCGGGCCATCGCCGGCCGCGACTTCGGCGATTTTCTGGTATGGCGCAAGGATGACGTGCCGAGCTACCAGCTCGCCTGCGCCGTGGACGACGCGGCGATGGCGATCACCGAGGTCGTGCGCGGCTCCGATCTGATCAAGAGCACGTTCCGCCAGTTGCTCATCCTGCGTGCGCTCGGCTGTGCCGCCCCGCGTTATTATCATTGCCCGCTCATGCTCGATGACCGCGGCGAACGGCTCGCCAAACGACACGACGCGTTGGCGCTGCGCACCCTGCGGGAACAAGGCGTGTCGCCCGAGAAGATTCAGCAAAGCTTCCCGCCCAACGAGTGGCAGGGATGAACCGCGACGAAACACGGTCTGCCTTCGCGTCAATCCGGATGGTCCGTGGTTGATGGGTTCAAAAGATCAGCGGCAATTTCGGAGCAACCGGAATTTGTCCGTGTTCAACCGGGCGATCCGTGGTTGGATCCCAGGCATGATTAAAATCGGTGTCCTGAACATCTCCGACCGAGCCAGCGCCGGGATCTACGAAGACACTCCGGGCAAGGCGTGCGTGGCATTGCTGCGCGAGTGGATCACCACGCCCTTCGAGGTCGACTACCGGATCATCCCCGACGAACGCGCCGTCATCGAATCCGAACTCCGCCGGATGGCGGACGAAGCGGGTTGCGGTCTCGTCGTGACCACGGGCGGAACGGGCCCGGCGCCGCGCGATGTCACGCCGGAGGCCACCGCCGCCGTGTGTGAAAAAATGCTGCCGGGTTTCGGCGAGCTCATGCGCGCCACCTCGCTGAAGTATGTGCCGACCGCAATTCTTTCGCGCCAGACAGCCGGCATTCGCGGCCGCACGCTCATCGTTAATCTCCCCGGCCGGCCAAAGGCCATTCGCGAAAATCTCGAGGCCGTGTTTCCCGCCATCCCCTACTGCGTCGACCTGATCGGCGGCCCGCGGATCGAAACCAACGCGGCGGCCATGAAGGCGTTTCGGCCCAAGTAGGCGGCGCGCGTAAGGCGCGTACGCCCGGCGAGTCCAGTGCTGGATTGCCTGGCGACGACGAGGATTCCGTCGATCCGCTGGCAAGACTGTCGGGGTTCCGGATCGGTTGAACCGGTCGCGGATTCAGATATTCAAATCGCCAAGCGCGAGCGTGAATCGAATTTCACCCCCAACGGACTTGCGCGAAAGCGAATTCTACACCCTATTGCGCTCTTCTCCGCCATGACCACCTACGTCTACGAAACCATCCCCAAAAAGGCCGGGGCCAAGCCGCGCCGCTTCGAGATCAAGCAGGCGATGCAAGACGCCCCGCTCACCCACGATCCCGAGTCCGGCGAACCCGTGCGGCGCGTCATCGCCGGCGGCTACGGCATCATGGCGCAAAAGGCCGCGCCGCCGCCGAACCCGTGCGGCGCCCAATGCGCGTGCCACAGCCGGAACTGATCTTCAGCGAACCAATCCAGTGCCAGATTCACACCATGATTAACTACAGCGCCCCTGACCTGACCCAACATCCACCCCGCAGCGTGCGCGTGCGCCTCGGCGGCTACGCCCACCTCCCGCGGTTGCTCGACAAGGCCCGGGCCGTGGTCGCGGGCAAGGGTGGCGAATACCGCTACAACTGCCCGGTCGACGAACACTTTTTCGCCTTCACCGGCATCGACCAGAAGAAGATGCTCGCCGCGATCAAGACCGGCAAGACCGACGCAGAAATGATCGAGTGGGTCGACGCCCGCACCAAGCGCCTGCCCTTCGAAATCGCCGCCTGGTCCGCGTGGATCGAACAGCGCGGTCCCGGTGGGGCGGAGGGTCATGAATGGCTCGCCAGCGTGCTGAAGGGCCACAAGTCGTCCCGCGACGACATCCGCTCCTTCGCCGACCTCCTCGACCTCGACGACTATCTCAGCTACGGCGGCAAGAGCTAGGATTTTGCCTGGCAAAATCCTTTGGAGTTTTCCGCCGTCCGCGGCGGAAAACTCAGAGGTCCGTGTACTTGTCCGAGCGCCCCCGGGCCTTCTCGACCGGATATTTTTCAGCATTCGCCGCCATCTTCGCCTCGATCGCGGCGGCGACATCCAGCCCGGTGATATTCGCAAACTCGAGGGCGTAGATCACAACGTCCGCGAGTTCGTCTGCGATCTTGCTTCGCTTCACCCCGTCCGTGGCGATGACGCGCGACTCGTCCGGCGTCGCCCACAGAAAATGCTCCATCAACTCGCCGCTCTCGGCCGCCAGCGCCATGCTGAGATTTTTCGGCGAGTGAAACTGTTCCCAGTCGCGCGCCCGCACAAAATCGAGGACACGGTTCTTCAGCTGTGAAATCGTCGTCGTGGAATCGGAAAGTGCAGCCATGCCGGGATGATGCCGGCAGAGTCCGGCCACGCAATCTTGGCCGGCACAAAAAAACAGGCTTGGCAAGCTCACGGCGCCGTGCAGTGTGCGATCCTGATTTAATGACCGCGTCCCTGCAACATCACGTCCGCCGCGCCGGCTCCCTTTTTACCAAGGGCTGCCAGCAGCGTCGTGCCGCGATGCGACCGGTTGTTTCCGTTTGGAATAAAAAAACCGGCACGGGCTCCCAGAACTAACCATCCGTTTAACGGAACGCGTTTAGCCCTCTGAGCCCGGCGGTCACCAAACCACCGAGGAACGCTTCCGTTTCTTTTCCTCCATGCATACGATCATCCGCCCCCTCGCACCCCGCAACCGGCAAACGGTCGCCGCCCCCGCGGCCGTTGAATGCTTCCGCCAGCCGGCCTACGACAGTCAGGAACGCCGGGCAGCCATGAAGCTTGTCGTCTACGTTCCGGGCGTGGATGCCTCCGGCGTGGAAATCGAGGGTGACGGCGCCGACCTCACCATCACGGCGCGCAAGCCGCACGTCGTGCGCGTGAACTGGCACGCGCTCAACCTCGAAAGCGCGCAGCGCGATTACCAGCTGCGGCTGCGCCTGGGTTCGGGTTATGACTTCTCCGCGATGCAGGCCGAGATCGCCCATGGGGTCCTGACGGTGACGTTGCCCAAGCGTGCCGACGCGGCCCCACCCGCCCGATTGCGACGCGTGGCGTAAGGTTTCCCCGAGCGGATCTCAATGGGGCCCGGGCCAGCCGCCAGCCACTGGGTCGGCAATGCTCGCTCCACCAATCAAACAGAAGGCCGCGCCCATGCGGGGGCGCGCCCTTCCAGAGTTACGCGAGCATCCCTTATTGCGACGCCACCAAGCTAGGCCTGTTCAGGCTCTTCGTGCGCCGCCTTCCCGCTTCCTTCCAGATGCACCGTTCGATAGCCACCCTTCGACTTGAAGTAGAGAATCAACCCCAGATACAGCACCGCCATCGTCAGCGGAACGGCCGCCGTGACTTTCAGGGCCATGCGACCGCCTTCGAGATTCGCGGCCACGACGAGAGGTTTGTCGGTCTTCTCTTGTGGCGTCAGCTGCGCGTCGGGCTTCCCGAGCAGCGCGGCCTTCTTGGCACCGTCCAAGCCCTGAATGGCAGGGAAGATCAGGAAGCTGTTCTTCGTCTCCGATTTGTAAGTGTTATACGCCACCACAGACTTTCCCTTCAAATACTCGGAAGCAAAATAGTCCTGCTTGTAGCCGAGTCCCGGACCGCCCAGCAAACCGGCCGAAAGCATGCCGACCCCGCCGATCGCCCCGATTGTGATTGCACCACCCTTCGGAAACCGGTCCGAGACCACACCCAGCATCGTCGGCCAGAGGAATGTCTTGCCGAGCGCGTAGACGGTGGCGGCAACGACGCACATAAGGACACTCGTGGCACTCCCAAGCATGGTCAGGCCAACCGCGCCCAGAACTCCGCTGACAAACAACAGTCCCAGCGGAGAAATCCGATGCACAATGGGACCGGCGAAGAAACGCAGGGCAAACATCAATCCCGATGTGTAAACGAAGAGCATAAGCCCTTTCTGGGGATCGGCCATGATGCTACCCGTAATGGATCCAATCCAGGAGTCGGTGCCCAGTTCGACGTAGCCGACGAGGGCGTGAATGACGAGAAGCAGCAACAGCACCGGCGCGGCAAACTCCGCGAGCATGGATCCAAACGTGACGCCGTGCTGGCTGGCCGCGGACCGGGGGAACTTCTGGCCCAGGCACATCACGCCGAAGATCACGACCGGGATGAGAAACAGCGACATCTGGATTTCCCAGCGGACCTTGCCGACCATCATGGTGGAGCCGAGACCACCGAGGATCAGTCCGCCCGGCCAGCCAGCGTGAAGAATATTGAGGTAGTGGGTCCGGTTCTTTGGGAACAAGGTCGCCACCAGCGGATTCACGACTGCCTCGGCAATGCCGTTGCCAATCGCGAACATGAACATGCCCCAGAAAAGACACTGGTAAGCGATGGCCTTTGCCGCCAGCGGATCCACTCCGACCTTGGCGAGATACAACGGGGTAGCCGCCAGCGTCACGACCGCCGACAGAAAATGCATCGTGAAGGCGAGAATCATCAGCTTGCCGTAACCGACTTTGTCGGCGATCAGCGAGCTCAGGAGGATGATAATCCCAAAGCCCGTGAGACCGCCGCCGGTAATGTTGCCCAAGTCGCTCTGGGTGAAGCCAAACTGGGCGCCCCAGTCGCCGAGAATTCCGCCGCGAATGGAGAACCCCACCCCGGCGGCCAGAATGGCCATGAACCCCGCCCACAAAAGCCGCTTGGCGTTCGGGGCAATGGCTTCGTTGCTGACGTTTTCGTTACTCATATACTTGGATTTGAATCAACGTGGTTATGGAGTGAGCAAAATCATCCCGGCGACCGGCAACACCGGCGGGGACCGCGGACACGGCCGTTAGAAGCAGGGTAACCGGGTTTCGGCGCATGGGCAGAGAAGCAATCTGCGGCGACGTTGAATGGCGCACCCGTGGTCCGCAAGGGCACAGTTTACAAAAGATTGGCCGTTTCTGGTGGGTGCATCTTTTAGCTACATCCTCCACCCGCCATGCCGATGTGATGGGTGTCATCCGCAATGAGGGCCCTCGGTCCGGCAAATTTTCCGAAAATAGAATATCACCTCTGTCTCGTTCCTCGTTTTTTAGAGATGCCACGGCACAAAATTCCTACGTCGCGGTCTTCTCCCCAGACCTACCAACCGACCATGCACTCCCCAATTCAGTTTCCAAATCCAACTCCCGCCTCCGATCCGCCCGCCATGGTTCGCCACGTCGGGCGCGAGGATGTGCTGTGGAACCGGCCGGTATTTAAAGCTCCGCCGCTCAGGCTTAATCCCAAGTTTTTCGACTCCACCCTGTTTGCAGAGGAGTTTCGGCTTATCAGCCTGGGCGAGCGTTGAATTGGGGCTGTTTACCTGATTCCTCGCCGGTCAATCGACCGGCCTAGGTCGTCCCGGCACTGGACGCCGACGGTGCCCTGAGCCACTCCACCCGGCCGACCGCCCCGGGTGCCTGGGCCAGCACCCCGGCCAGGCATTCCAGCGTCACCCGCGCCTCGTGCTCAAACTGCCAGGGTGGATTGACGACGACGAGTCCGCAGCCCCTCATCTTGACGCCCGCCCCCTCTCCGGCGATTGCGAGCTCCGCCGCCAGCGTCGGCGGCGGTGTGAGTGCCCGCACGGCCGCGAAAAATTCGTCCACCCGTGCCCGCTGCGTCAAGGGATACCACACGGCAAACACGCCGCTGCGGAAGCGCCGCAGAGCTTCCGCGATCGCCGCGGCGATCCGGGCAAACTCGCCCTGCTCCTCGAACGGCGGATCGATCAACACGAGCGCCCGCCGCTCGCGCGGAGGCAACAGCGCCCGCAGGGCCTCGTAACCATCCATCGCCGTGACCGATACCCGCGGGGCACCGCCCAGCTCGGCGCGCAGTGCCGCGCACTCCGAGGAATGTTTCTCGCACAGCGCCAGCCGGTCCTGCGGGCGCGCCATTCGCTGGGCAAACCATGGCGACCCAGGATAGAAACGGCCGGCCACGGCGAGATTTCCACTCTGCCGATCGAACTCCCGCACCAAGGCAACGTACTCGGTAACGGCCTCTGGCCCGGCCCCGGCGGTCCAGAGCCGTCCGATTCCCTCCGGCCATTCCGCTTTTCGAGGGCGGGAATCGCCGGTGGTCGCTACCGCCAGATCGTAGCGCCCACGACCCGCGTGGGTATCGAGATAAAGATAGCCCCGGTCCTTGCGCTGCAACGCGTGGAACAGTTGCACGAGCAGGGCATGCTTCATGACGTCGGCAAAGTTGCCGGCATGAAATTGGTGACGGTAATTCATCAAAGTGAATGTGAAGAGGAGAGTGATGGATGGGCGTCCGCCCTGGCCACTTTCACTTTCACTCTCACTTCCACTTTCACACCGGCACCTTGACCACGCACTTGCGGACGCGCACCGGCTCCGTGCGAATCCGCAGCGTCGGCATGTGCGCGTCTTCCGGAAAAAAGATCGCCGCCTGCCCCGGAAACACCCGCAACAAGGAGGCCTCGGGATTGTCCTCGTAAATGATCACATCACGGTCCGCACGGTAGGGCTGGCGCACGGTGATCCGCGCCAGATCGGATACCTCCATCAGCTCCTTCCCCTCCAGGATCGTCTGTACATCAATGTATTTGCGGTGTGATTCGAAGAATCCATCCGCCCGCAGTTTGGTTTCATAGACCTGCTCGATCACGAACACCCCGCCGCCAAGCTCGATTTTCTGGGTATCTCCATCCGCCATCGCCCGCACGCGCTGCTGCACGGGCGAACCCGGCCGCAACAGTTCATCCAAGTAGGCGAAGGCCGCGGCCAGTCCAACGGTGTGCGGAGCTTGCGCCCGCAGGGTCGCCAGGGAGCCGTAAAGTGCCATGGGGTAAAATTCACCGGTTCAGCTCCGCCCTGGCAAGCCGCGAAACCCAGCGGCCCCTGGTGTTAAAGGACGTTGCGTCACGCCTCCGGCCGTGTTGACCTCGACCCCCACTCACCCATGAAAAAGCTTCTCTCCTGGCTCCTCGCCGGCGCCGTGCTGGCCCCCGCGGTGCTCTCCGCCGCTTCCTTCGAAGGCAAAGTGAACTTCAAGATGACCTCCGCGCGCGGCAAGCCCCAAGAGATGCGCTACAGCATCAAGGGCGACAAGATCCGGATCGAACTGCCCGGCCAGAAAGAAATGGGCGGCCTCATCATGGACACGACGAAAAAGGAGACGACTGTCCTCATGGACGAGCAGCAGATGTACATGGTGATGGCGATGCCGGCGGCCGCGGCCGCGAAACAAACGCCCAAAGCCGGCGAAGAAACGAAATTGGAGAAAACCGGGGAAAAGGAAAAGATCCTCGGCTACCTGGCGGAGAAATTCGTGGCCACGGACCAAAAATCGAAAACTGAACTCTGGTTGGCGGAGGGACTCGGCAGTTTCATCGGCGCGAGCAGTGCCGGCCCGATGGGTGGAAAGCCCGGCAGTGGCCCAGCGCCCCAAGCTTGGGAGCGGGCGCTGGCCGGCAAGGATCTGTTTCCGCTGCGAGTTGTCACCCGCGACCAGGGCGGCAAGGAGAATTTCCGCCTCGAGGCCACCGAGATCGAAAAACAGACCCTTTCCGCCGCGCTGTTCGCCCCACCACCAGGCTACCAAAAACTGGACATGGGCGGCATGATGCAGGGCATGCCGGGAATACCCGGCCTGCCGGGCCGGCGTCCCTGACTCGGTTCGTTCAGGGCGCCGCGTTGTGCGCGATGGCCGCGGCGGGGCGCAGCAGCTCCACCTGGCAGGGCGCGCCGGTGGTTCATTCGCCTTGGGTCCGATACCCCGAAGCTTGCTTCGGCTTGGTTGGCTGTAGGAGCGGCTTTATTCCCCGAGGGCTTGGCAAAATAGCGGCCGA
>JBIJCX010000041.1:0-37092 GCA_044344465.1 Opitutaceae bacterium | reverse complement strand
TCCATTGTAAGCCAGGGCCCAATTCGACATAGGTTTCGTCGCGCCCGCTTTTCTCGCCATCCGTGACGGATGATAGTGTGCCGATGACCGGGAGCGAATCGCTGCTGGTCACGCGTTTGCCCCGAGAAAGCAGCACGGTGCCGGGAGGCACCCAAATATCCTCCGGCCCACCGGCCTTTGGATCAAGATTGGGGATGTTGCGCGGTCGTGGCGTGCCGGCGAAGAGGGGCTTCGGGTAATCGATCACTAGCGGGAGGAGGCGCTCGCCGCTCGATCTGACTGGCCGGGCCGGTGGCGATTGGGATGGCGCCGGCGTGACACCCGCGGGCGGAGAAAAATCGGGCCGCGCCGGGAGTGACGCCGCATCCGCCGGAGCACGTCGAAAGACATCTTCCGCCACCGCCATGGGCGAGGCAGGCAGATCGGGAATCCGGCGCACTGGCGACAGGGGTTGCAGCCCGGTCGCGGCGACAGGTACCTCGCGCAATCGTGGGTTCAAGAAAAACCACGCCAGTCCGGCGGAGCTCGCTACCGCCAGCGCCGCAAGTGCATAGATCGGCAATTTGGTGGCGCTGATCAGTCCGGGCGTCGCAGCCACCCCTGAAGTGCCCCCACTGACCGTCATACCGGCGACGGTCGACGCCGCGGCCAGTCCGGCCGGCACTGCGACGCTCGCCTGCTGTTCCAGGGCGAAGGCCAGCGCCACAACGGTGGAGGTGATACCGCGATGGGAAAGGAGCCCCTTGAGGCGATCGAGTGCGCGATCGATGCGTTTCTGCACGGCGTTTTCCGACGAGTTGATCTGGACGGCGATCTGGCTGTGCCGAAAGCCGCGAAAGAAGCGCAGCAGGAGCATCTGTCGATCCAGCGACGGAAGTTCCGCGAGGACGTCGTCCAGCACGGACTGGAGATGCTCCGGCGGGGTTGCGGGCGGCTCTTCGATCGCCGCCCCGACGAAGGCGGCGTGCTCCCGGAGTTGCCTGCGCCGCTCGGCGCGGACCAGGTTGGCCGCGATGAACCGGGTCGTCGTGAACAACCAGCCGGTCAGATCCGGATGCCGGACGAGCTTCGGTGCCTCGCGGGCGAGGGCGACGAAAACCATTTGGGTCACGTCCTGGGCGCCGTGGACATCGCCGCCGACGCGCCGTAACGCGGCGCCATATACCAGCGGCAAGAACCGGCCCACGAGTTCGGCAAACGCCTTTTCCGATCCGGATTCGGAATAGGCAGACAGCAGGTCGGCATCGTGCATGGTGGTCTCAACTACTAATACCCGCCGCGGAAGATTTCCGCCAAACTATTTCCCGGTGCCGAGATTCGGTTCCGGTGTTTCCAGCGCCACGTGAAAATGGTTGGAGCGGGCGGTGTCCGAAAAGCCGCGGACGGAGAAACAAATCCACTGGCAGCTCCGATTCAAAGCCGCTTCCGCGTTTGCCCAGTCGGTCAAGAATTCGCCCGACCTGCTCGCGTTTTATGGTCCCCTGGCCAAGGCGCGGAAACAGCGGATGCGGGAACTCGTGCTGAGTGACGCCTTCGATCCGCCCAAGATTGAGTCGATCGATCTCTCAACGTACACCGGGCAGCCGGGCAGTATCATTTCCGTCCGCGCGACCGACAAGTTTGGCGTCGTTGCCGTCAAGGTCGATCTGAGCGGCGGCGGCGTCGCGGACTGCGGTTGCGCGGTCTCAGACGGTGGCCTCTGGCGCTACACCGCGACCATCGCGATGCCGGCCGGCCAACCCGTCACCGTTCGCGTCACGGCCTCGGATCGCCCTGGAAATCACACCAACGAAAGCCGGATTTGGCTGGGTGCGCCGGGTGGCCCGGGTTCCCCGGCTCGTGAAATCTGATTGGAAGCGGCCTTCCCTTTACCGATAGGAAACTGGATCTTGAGGGGGTTGGGGCCGGGAGGGGTTAAGGGGAGGGGCGTAGGCAAAACCAAGGCACCCCCTTCGCCCCCCAGGGCAAAAAGACGCCTTCCAAAGCGTGCGGACGCGATACTGGCGGTGCAACGGGGTCTTCCCGGCTGAAATTGGCCGGGGCGGCCGGCGCCACGGGCACCGGGAGCGGTTTGCTCGCGAACTTCACGATGCCCGCAGGCAAGGCTCCGCCCGGCTCGCGGTCAAGCCGCGAGTCATCGAGTTTAGTCTGCCCCGTCGCCTTGGACGAAGTCGTCGGCTGGGAAATCCTGGCCGGTGTTCGCACTCCAGAACACCGGTTCGCCATCGGCAGCATCGGACTGGGAGTAGTCGTCGCCAAACAGCTTGCCCTGCCCGGAATCCGCCGGTGCCATCTGCGGCGCTGCGGGCAGCTCGAAGCCGGTCTGGTCGAAGTCCTCGCCCGGCTCCATCACCTCGGCGCGGAACCGGATCGGCTCGTCGCGCGGCTGTGGATACGGCAGACCGGGCGGGAAGTCCGGCGGGTCGAGGGGGTGGAAATCTCCCGTGGCGGCGTCGATTAGGACGGCGACCTCCGGCCGGGGCGGCCCGTGGGCGAAGGGCTGCTCATGGGGCCGGGCAAGGCCGAGCGGCGCAAGGACGGCCGAGATTTCGGCTTTCGTCTCGACGACGGCGATGGGCCGCAGCAGGCCGGAGCAGAACGGACAGCGCAAGGGGTCGGCGCCCCAGACTTGCTAGATCAGCTCGCGCCAAGCGGCGCGGCGGGGGCGGGCCGGCGGAGCGTGGGTTTTGCCGGCCGCGGCGCCGGCGGTCCGTTGCCGCAGGCCACGGCTCTTGTTGCTGTACCAGCCGTAGTATCGGACCTGCGGCACACCCTTCGGTGGCATCTGATCGAGCAGCGCGGCGATGAACTGGGAGGCGGAAAAGATCTCGAAGTTGCGCTGGGTGCGCCAATGGCGCTCGGAGCGGTAGAGCACGCTGCCGGCTTTGGCGTTGTACGTGATTTTCTCGAGGGAGAACGGGGCGCGGAGAAGGTACTCGGCGAGGCGGCGTCGGCCGGCGGCATCGTCAGCGGCGAGGGGGGCTTCGCCGGCGTCGACGGAAAACCCGCTGTGGCGCCAGTTTTGCAGCTTAGCGATCTGCCAGTCGGCCAGAGCGCCGGCGTCGCGCAGGCGGCGCAGGACGGTGTGGCGCCAGAGTTCGCCGAGTTCCTGCCAGCCGCCGGGCGGGGCGAGATGGAAATCGCCGTTGGGCGCGAACACGCCGGCGGCGGCCAGCACGTGGACGTGGGGATGCCAGAACAGAAAGTCGCCGAAGGTCTGCACGGCGACGACGAGGCCCGGCTGGCCTTCGGCCTGTCCGGTGCGTTGGCGGAGCCAAGTGGTGATCGCAGAGTGGATGGCGTGGTGGAGATCGCCGAGCAGGGTCCGGTCGAACTTGAAGGTGTTGCGAATCAGCCGGGGGGAGGGTGAGCACGAGGTGCCGGTGGGGCACCGGGGCGCAGATCGCGTCGGCGATGAAAGCGCCTTCGATAAGGGTGCGGCGCTGGTGGCACGAGGCGCAGAGACCGCGCTGCTTGCAGGTGAAGGCGAGGAGGAATTCATGGCCGCAGTTGGGGCAGTGGAGGCGGGTGAAGCCGGCGTGGAAGTCGCCACAATCGAGGAAAGCGACGATGGCCGCGGCGGCTTCGGGGGAAAGGCCGGGCACCTTGGCGGCGTGGTCGTGGAGAATCTGCCAGACCGGCGAGGCGCGGGGCTGGCGGGGACGGTAGCGGACGCAAACCATCTGGGGAGCGGATCACGCTGGGCGTGACGCCGCCGCGGCCAAGAGCGCGCTATACCCAAATTATGGGGTAAGCTCCACACGATCTGCGCCAATCTGGCGCGTTTCTATACCCACCATATTCGGCACGAATCCAAGATCAGCGTTTTGCGTCACTTCGTTGACCGCGCAAGTCGTTGATCAAATCTTCCGACGAGGGGGTTGTGCAGAAAAGGTAAGGTGTCAGAAACAGTCTTTCGGCATTCAGTGCTCCACGTATCAGATATTCCTGACGGCAACCGACCGGATTGGCAGTTTCTCCGGTCCGATCAAGACCCGCGAACACCTCGGCGGTCTTTTGGAATTCTATCACCGAGCGGCCGGATGAGTTTTTTGACCGTACGGGGTGGGTGAGCGGGTGGCCCCGGCCAGCGCTCCAGCCTATTATCAGAAGAAGGGCTATTATCAGGAGTGCACGGTCTTCGAGGACGAGCGCAGGGTGGAACTGACGCTGCAGGCACCGGCGGGCGGCAGCGGCGTCCTCGAGATTTGCATCTCGGAGTCGCCGGGTACGGTGGAGATCTCGAATCTGGAGATTCGCCGCGGTTGTGCCGACGTCGTTTACCGCGAGTTCGAAAACGGCCTGGTCGTCCTGAATGGTTCTTCGCACCAAGGGGTGGAAGTAGACCTGCAAGCGATTTCTCCCCAGTCGCGATTTCGCCGGCTCAAGGGGTCCCAGGATCCTGTGCACAACAACGGTGAACCCGTGGAGCAATTCCTTTTGAACGGCAGGGATGGGATCTTTCTCAAACGCCTCGATGGGAATCAGGCGCGTCCAAGTGCGCCTTGAATCGTCCAGCAGTCACGCCATGAACCGTCACCTTATTGGGTTTTTCCTCCTCGCCTTGATGGCGCTGCACCACGCGCGCGCGGCCGCGCCCCTGTTTGCCGCTGCCCCCAGCCCCGACCCAACGTCGTCGTCTTCCTCACCGACGACGAGAGCTGGCAGGAGCGCAGCATCTACGGCTGGTCCAACCTGCCCACGCCACACTTCGATCGCGTGGCCCGGGAAGGCGTGCTCTTCATGCGCGGCTACACCTCGGCGCCCTCCTGCGCCCCTTCCCGGGCCGCCCTCCTCACTGGGCGCAACTTCTGGGAGCTCGATCAGGGCGCGTTCATCCAGGCCTGGCTGCCGGAAAAATTCGCCCGGGTGCCCGACCTGATGGCGGCGGGCGGCTACCACGCCGGGTACAGCGGCAAGGGCTGGGGCCCGGGCGTGCCGCCGCCGGACGGTGGAAAGCGCAATGCCGCGGGCGAAGCCTACAACTCCCTCAAGCGCCCAGCGCAAGAGCGCGAGCCGGGCATCAACGATATCGACTACCCGGCCAACTTCGAAAAATTCCTCGCCGGCCGGAAAGCCGGCCAGCCGTTCTGGTTTTGGGTCGGCAGCACCGAGCCCCACACGCCCTGCTCCCCCAAGATCCACGAGAAGCTGCAGGCCCGGCACAAAATCGGACTCGATGCGATCAAGGTGGCGGGATTCCTGCCCGACCTGCCCGGGGTGAGGCGCCAGCACGCCGACATGATGTATGAAATCTGCCGGGCCGACGACGACCTCGGTCGCGTGCTCGCCATCCTGGAAAAGCGGGGTGAGCTGGCCAACACCCTGCTCATCGTCACCGCCGACAACGGCACCCAGGTGCTCCGATCGAAAGCCAACGTGCACGACTGGGGCATCCACGTTCCTCTGGCGATGATGTGGCCGGCGCGCGTGAAACCCGGCCGACGGATCGACGATTTTGTGAACTTCGCAGACCTCGCGCCCACCATGCTGGAGGCGGCCGGCCTGCCGGTGCCCAAGACGATGAGCGGTCGCAGCGTCGTCGGTCTCCTGACCTCCGACGCATCGGGTCGGATCGAACCCGCCCGCAGCTGGACCGCCGCGGGGCTGGAATGGCACGGCGAGGATGCCGAGATCAGCTGCGCCGCCCGCACAATCCGCGACGAGCGCTACCAGTACATCGTCAATTACTCCGACACCCCCCGGCAAAAAACCAATCCCCGGCAGGAACTGTCCGACTCAGAATACGCCCGGACGATCGCCACCGCCACCGAGATCGAACTCGTGGCCAAGCACCCGCGGCATCCCTTGGTGCAACCCTACACGGCCATGTTTGTCAGCCCACGGCCGCGCGAGGAGCTCTACGACTGCGTGGCCGATCCCTGGGAATTGAAAAATCTCGCGGACTCGCCCGCGCACGCCGCGATCAAGACCCGGCTGCGGGCCCAGTTGGAGGCCTACCAGCGGCAAACCGGTGACCGTTTGGCCGCAACTGGAGCTTCTACCCGGAGCAGGGGATCGCAGTGATTTCGTTCGCGAATGTCACCTATGCCGGCACCAGCGCCGCCAACGCCCGGGTGGGAGCCCTCCTGGTGGAGAAGGCCGGGCTGCTCCGACGCGTGACTCCGACCAGCTCGCTGCTCGCCACCCGCCAGCGGCAGGTCGCGGAGCTGATCCAGACCTGGGACCCGGCCCTCGCGCAATCCCCGCGTTCAAGAACTGCGCCTGACGCAACCTGAGGAGGGAGCCGCGGACGGTAGGGCTTTAACCGCCAGGCCGACCGCGTGATCGCCCATTCAACGGATTGTGAGCGGGTCGAACGGCAGGTAGACAATCCGATCAGCCCACTCCCAGTCCCCAGTCTCGCGCCCAAGGCTCACGAGTAGTTTGGCTTGCCTGCCATACGCTACGACCGGAACCGACCTGCGAAAGAGAATGATGCCGGCGTGTCCCAGCCCCTCACGAGTGAGCGCGCCTGCATGCATCGCCATACTGGCTCGATCAAATCCAACCAGCACCAGATTCGCCTCCCGCAGAGTCATCAAAAGTGCGGGGTCTTTGGCCGAGAGGTAGGTTCCATTTTTCCAATCCGAGATATGGATGATCGGAAATGTTGCATCGATGTGCCGACATGCTGACACCAAACGATGCGAGGTGTTTTCGTCTGCCAGCAAACGCAGTTTCATGCACCAATCTCAACTGACCGCTGCCGCTCGACTTCGGTGGGATGCGCCGCCGCATAAGCGAGCGCGCTGCGCACCAGCGCTGGCGGCCAACGGAAGTAGGCCGCGGTCTTTGTGACCGTCCTGGCTTGCTCGTGAACCGTCACGACCTCCCAAACCGCCATTCGGTGGCCGAGCACAAAAGCTTCGCGCCCGTCGACAGAATCGCGAAAACCGATCCCCGGAAATTCCTCCTCAAGAGCCTTTTCTTTAAGGTAAAGACTGCTCAGGGTTGAGACCTCGATATTCCGACGCTTTGCCTGTCGCGATAGCAGAGTCGCATGCTCTTCTGCGATGCGGCAAGATTGGACGATGGTTGCCATGGCGGCATCATCGTTTACAACGTAAACGAGGTCAAGCGTTCGCCAGCGGTTAGGTGTGCCGTCTTGGCCTGCAACGTCGCAGACGTGCTTTTCGGAAACGCTCCGGAGCGGAATCTCAATGGTGGCGAAGGCTGAAATCATTTGCCGAAACCTGACCCTCTTCAGACCATTTTGGTTTTCCGGCCCAAGCGGGGGTCAGGTCAAACCTCTCCTCACTCGCGGCCGCGCTTGTTCAGCTCAAAAGGACGTTGCACTCGTCATCTAATGGATGACAAGTATCCGATTGGTGGGCGGGACTTGTCTGGTAACAGAAGACCCTTCACCCTTTACCCCATTTTCACTCCCATGGTTCACCGCCAAATTCGATCCTTGTTTTCCCTCGGCTTGTTTCTGGCGGTCGCCGGCGGTTCTGCGCTCCTGGCGCAAGAAACGTCTCAGCCGGCGGGCACCGCCACCGGCAGCGACGCGGCCCGCCGCACGGCGGTCTCTGCCCCCTTGCCCGCGGAGTTTTGGACCGGCCTCGAGCGGCACGAAATCCAACTCAAGCAAAAGCTTCTCCTCGTCAAGGGTTCGCGCGGAGTCGTTGCCTGCCCGTATCTCAAATTGGAGACCTTTGCCCGCATGGGGGAGGTCTGTGCCATCGTCCCGGCAGCCACCATCGACGGGATGCCGAAATCGAAAGTCACCGCCGTGACCCCCGCGGCGCAAAAGCTCGGGATCGAGGTGGGCATGTCGGGTCGCGAAGCCCTGGAGCGGATCCGCTGATATTCGTGTTCGTCCCGTGATCGTTCGCCCGATTTCTCGGGCGCCAGGCGGAGAACGGGAGCGGTTGCTAAAATGGGGAGCCGATCGGACAGGGTCAGGGCGATCGACGTTCGCCTCCCGTGCAGCCAATCGAGGAGCGAACATCGATCCCCCTGACCCCATGGACGCACTCCTCTTCCAGCGTCACGTGATCAAAATCCTTTGGTTGCGACATCTGCCACGCTCGGAAATATCCGTGCCGCCATGTCAGCCGCCAAAACCGATGCCGCCATTCCGCCTGCTGTCCTGGCCGAATGGTGGGCCCCGTTCGAGGACTTCCTCGCGAAGGAGCGGCGGTATTCGGCCTACACGGTGCGGAACTACCGGCAGGCGTTCGAGGACTTTTATCGCTGGCTCGACGAAGGCGGGCTGTGGGCGCGCGGGCTCGATGCTCTCGAGTCGAGGAATCTGCGCGATTTCGTGATCGAGGCGCAGCGGCGGTTCGACCGCCGGACGCTGCACAATCACGCCTCGGGTCTCCGGACGTTTTTCAAGTTCTGGATGCGTCGCGGTCGGTTGAAGCGCAACCCGCTCGTGGGCGTGCCGCTGCCGAAGCTGGAAAGGCGGTTGCCGAAATTTCTGACCGAGGCACAGATGAAGCTGCTGCTCACGGGTCCGCAGCGGCTGCTCGATAACGGCAGCATCGATGCGCACACGGCCTGGCGCGATCGACTGGCGATGGAACTGCTCTACGGCGGCGGGCTGCGGGTGAGCGAACTGGTCGGCCTCGATTACGGTGCGATCGATTTCGAATCGGGCGTCGCCCGGGTGCTCGGCAAGGGCCGCAAGGAAAGGCTGGCCCCGCTTGGCCGCGTGGCGCTCGCCGTGGCGGTGAAGTTTCGGGCCGAGTTCGCCCCCGCTGCGACGCCGTCAAGTGCCGTCCTGGTGAACGCCGACGGCCGCCGCATGACGGTGCGGGCGGTCCAGCTCATGCTGAAGCGCTACCTCGCGCTCGCGGGGCTGCCGCTCGATCTCACGCCGCACAAGCTGCGCCACAGCTACGCGACCCATCTGCTCAACGCCGGCGCCGATTTGCGGCTCGTGCAGGAATTGCTCGGGCATGCGCAGCTCGCGACGACGCAGGTCTACACGCATGTGAGCGTGGCCCGGTTGAAAGAAATCTACGCTCGGGCGCACCCGCGGGCGTAGGCGGGTGGGCGGGCACGTCCCTGTGCCCGCACGGGGCTGCGCGGAATCCCATGCGGGCCCGGGGGACGTGCCCGCCCACCTGCCGGCAATTTCACGCGTGGCTCGCGTAATACTCCGAGTGCGGGCTGAACGACGCGGCTGCGCTGGGCTTCGGCAGGAAGAGCGGAGCGTATTTTCCGGCGAGCTCCCGCAACTGCGTCAGGTCGGCATCGGTGGCGGGGCGATACGCTTTGCCGCCGGCGATGGAGCGTTCGGTAATGTCGAAGAAGGAGGTCGGGATGATCGAGACCACGGGATCGAGCGAGAGGCTGAAGCGCATGGCCTGGGCGATCTCGGCCGGCTCTTCGAGGGTGCGATACCAGTAATTGTTGCGCGTCTTCTTGTCCCCGGGTTTCCACGAGCCGGCGGAAATGGCTTTGATCGCGATGGCGGCTGCGCCTGTGCTGCGGCAAAGCGCGAGCACCTCGGGATCGAACTTGTGCGTGAAGTGTTCGATGAAGTTGATCGGGTACATCACCGAGTCGAATTTGTACCCCTTGAGCAGCGCCAGGGCGGCCGGCTTGGTGTGGGCGGAGAATCCGAGCCAGCGGACCTTGCCCTCCTTGCGCGCCTTGAGCAGGGTTTCCATGGCGCCGCCCGGAGCGAAGATCTCCTCCACATCCTTGTCGGTCGACACCACATGAAGCTGGTAGAGGTCGAAGTGATCGGTCTTGAGGCGCTCGAGCGAACGCTCGAGTTCGACGCGGGCACCTTCCCCGTCGCGGCGCTTCGTCTTGCAGGAGAGGAAAATCTGGTCGCGCGGAATCTTGGTGGCCGCCAGCGCCAGGCCCATGTTGATCTCGGCCTTGCCGTTGCCGTAGGCCGGCGCGACGTCGAAGTAATTGATACCGGCGTCGAACGCCTGGCGCACGGAATTGTTGCAGTCCTCCTGAAGGTTCTTTGCGAGCGCGAGGCCGGGATAGCCGACAATGGAAATCTTCGCTCCCGTGCGACCGAGCGTGCGGCGGGGCAGGCCGCTCGCATGCGCATGGAGCTGGCGATCCGGCGCGGCGGGATCGGCGAACACGGGGCGGTAGCCGAGCGCGACGCCGCCAGTGGTGGCGGCGACAGTCTTGATGAAGGTGCGACGTTTCATGGTGAGGAAGAGCGAAATGCTACCACGTCAACCGGCGGGCGGTGCCGTTGCCGGCGACATCAAAGAGCGTAACTTCGAGCGAGGTCGCATTTGAGACCCGCGCGAGCGGCACGTCCAGTCTGAAGGTTTCTTCGCGCCCGTCCCGCACGCCGTCCGCCGGTTGCTCGACGATCTCGCGCACCCCGTTGTTGAAAACAACTTCGATGCCGTCGAGGAGCGAGAGCCGGTCGCGGCCGCGCACGGTGACGACGACCGATTCCCCGGCACGGACCGCCGTCGCCTCGAGGGCCTCGGGTGGCGTGTGATCGACCACGAGATCGTCGGTCTCGAAGGTTTGCGCGAGGCGCTCGGCGCGGGGGCGCGGCGCGGTCTCGGTCGCGACGAGTCGGGTGAAATAAATGCCGTCGGGCAGGTGCGCGGTGTCGAACTGCGCGTAGCTGTCGCGCGTGGCGGCAGCGACGTCGGTCCATCCCGGGTTGTCCTCCCGCCGGATTGAGAACGTGCAGACCAGGTTGTCGCCGTCGGGATCGACGACGGTCCAGGTCACGACCTGCGACCCGGGCGAGGGGACCACCTGGCTGCTGAGAAAATTGCTTTTCCGGCGGTCGTCCTCCTTCGGGCTCTGCAGGGCCTGGCTGAGGGAGACGGAGGCGGGCGGCGGTTGTTCTGCCGCGGGGATGATGCTGTAACCCGGGGTCAGGACGCGGAAGTCCTGGAGCAGCGGCCGGCGATTCTGAGGCAGCGAGAAAATTGTGGCGCGGTCGATTTCGAGCCCCGCGAACGGCTGGCGGCGTCCGACCGCAGCGCGACCCGCCGGCGGCCCGCCGGCATTTTCGGTGCCGTTGAGGCGGAGCCGCAGTTTTGCGTAGCGTCCGCGCAGACCATCGGCGCGCCAGCCGCCATCGTCGGAGGGGCGCAGTGCGGTCCACGGGCCCCAGCCCTCGACTTCGTCACTGCCGTTGCTCGTGCGAATTTCAGGGGCGAGATTCTCACCGGAGAGATTCCGCAGCCGGTTGAAACGCAGGGCCCCCAGACGGGCGGGATTGCCGAGGTCGAGCCGGCGCGTTTCCGCCTCGCGGGGGCCGGCGGCATTGAAGTCGAGCAGCGCGAGGCCTGGGGCGTTGTTGCGCAGCACCAGAAACTTTCCGGTCGTGCCGGGGAGCGGGGCTAGGCTGTTTAATTGGGATGAAATGCTGCCGGCAAACGTGAGCGAGAGTCGCGCCTTCAGATCGTAGCCGATTAATTCGCCCTGTTCGCCCCCGGCCACGAGGAGAACGTCGCCGTGCCGCGCGACGCGATAGAACGCGGTGTTGGCCCGCGCGGCGAGCGTCTCGGGAAAACCGTCGGCGGGAAACCAGACCAGCGCACTGCGCCCGGCAAAACGCTCGACCTGCGCCGGCGGCGGCGGGGGCGGTTCGTCCTTTGCGTCGCGACCGCTCTTCGAGGTCGCAACCGGTATGATCCGCGATTCTCCGGTGCTGGAGGAATACACGATGGTCGCGAAGAGATCCCCGTTGGGCTGGGGCAGCAAATCCGTGACCTCGGCGTCCTTGTTTTCTTGCAGGATTACGGGGCCCACCGTGGCTGCGTTGCCGGGCGACGCCGGCACCGGCGTGCCGGCGCCGGGTGATTTTGAGTTCGCGGATCCTGCTGCTATCGGTGCGATCGGTGCGCGGAGATCGGCGGCCGCGCCTGTCCCTTCGCGCGGAAAGACGTAAACGTTGCCCTTGGGCGCGGAACCGGCGACGACGCGGCCGTCGGCGAGCGCGGCAATGCGGCGGACATTGCGGTCGCGAATCTCGCCGAAGACCGTGAGGCCGCGTTCGGCGAGCGTCGTCACGTCCGTGGTTTTCTCCGCGTTGATCCCGCTGGCGGCGAATCGCGCGAGATCGATGCGGTAGATCCGGCCAGGGTTGCCCGTGGCGGCAAGAGCGGTGTCGTCGTCGAGCAGGAGCAGATCGAAAATGGAGTCGACCGGCAGCTGGGTGCGGGCCACGACCTCGTCGTCGCGGACCAGGTAAAGCGCGCCCTTGGGCGACGTGCCGGCGAGGATCGCGCCGTTGGCGAGGCGCTTGAGGGCGAAGACCTGCGGATCGTCGAGCTTGGCGACCTCGCGTGCGGTGTAGGTGGCGTGGCCGGGTTCGAACGTCACCTCGATGATTTTGCCGTCGGCGCCGGTGCCGAGGAGCCATTTGGCGGGGTCCGGCGTCGGTTCGAGGCACCAGAGCAAATCGGCGGGAGCCGCGGCGGCGATCTCGGTCAGGACCGGACCGGCGACGAGCCGGCCATCGGAGCGCGTGCCCAGGCCTTTGAGGTTACGGCTTGGGACGTCGCGAAAAAAGTCGATGTCAGTTTTCTTCGAAAGCGGCTCGGCGAACGAGCTGCCCGCGAAACCTGCTAAACCGACGAGGAGGAGGAGTTGCCCACGGAACACACGGCGTACACGGAAGCGATCCCGCGAGAAAGGCAAGGCGGGGGTGGGTTCGCCCCCGGGAACGGGCGCAATTCAGCTCTTGAGCGGTCGGTCGGACGAATTCGTTTGTAGTCCCGCCTTCAGGCGGCGAGGCGCGCGTTTCTTCCGGCTGAAGCCGGGACTACAAGCCAGCGCTCAAAAGCTGATTTGCGCCCCCCGGGAATACGTTGGCGTTCACTCCACCACTACCAGCGGCCGGCGGATGATCGTGGTCAGCAGCTTCCCCGGCAAGAGATGTCGCTCCCAGAGGGGAAGGAGGGCATCGCGCTTGCGGAAGCGGGCCTCATCAGAGGCGCGGGCGATCCGCTCGATCGAGCCCGGCGCGTCGGGGGTCGCGACGGTCTGATCGCTGAAGAGTGCGGTCTTCTCGACCACCGCGATGCACACGCCGTCGGTCGGCCGGTCGTCGCGCATGGCGGCGAGGTAGGCCTCGAAGCTGCGGAGTTCGGACGCGGCGATCACCCGCGGGCGTCCGGTCAACTCGTCGAGCATCCGGCCCGGCGCGAGAATGACCTCGAGCTTCTTACCCGCCCAGGCCGGATCGATCGTGAGGTCGACCGTTTCGCGGTGGGCGTCGCCCTGCCAGTCGCGCCAGGCGAGCGTGGCTTGCACCATTTGTCCGCCGGCCACCGTCGTGCGCGAGAGCTGAAACAAGTCGAGCGTGACGGCGGGATTGGCATCGAGCGGCTCAATCGTGAACGCAACGTGATCCGGGAAAGTCTTCGCGTAGGGGTTTTGCAGGTTGGCGGCGAGGCCTTGGACGAATTCATTCAGCCCTTGCGCAAAACCCTGCGGCCCCGAGTGGAGGGATTGGAACGCGATTTTTTGCGCGGCGGGAAAACTGACATTGCTGCTCAGCCGGAAGCCGTTGGCGAGGCCGGCGTCGTTCGAGCCGAGAATCGACTGGGTGACGCCCGCGGCGACGAGCACCGGGGTGAGTTGTTGTTGGCGCGCCACGGAAAACCGGAGCGTCCGGGCGGGCCCGCTGCGCCGGTTGACGGTGACCTCCACGGCGGTCATGTCGGGTCCGGCACCGAGCGTACCCGAGATGGCGGAGAGCCGGTCTTGCGTGATGGTGCCGATGACGGCGCCCGTGTTGGCCATTTTGACCGACTGCATTTGCGACGGGAGAATCGTGAGGATTTCCGAGGCGCACATCGGCAGCGCGACGTCACCGAGCGAGAGCATCGGGTGCCCGAAGGCCGTGATCTGATTGCCGTCGACGCGTGAAACGGTGCCGGTGCCGGCAAGCGTGATATCGCCCGTCGCGAGCGCGACCGCGACGGCGCTGCCGGGTCGGAGCGTGGCCGACCGGGGCGATGAGGTCTGCACGGTGACAGTAGCCGATGATTGGGTGCTGCCTCCGAGCGCGGTGGTGCTGAGGCCGAGGGCGGCGAACCGCGGCGCAAAAAGATCCGCGACGACGGGGCTCAGTCCGCCCAACGTGAAAACGGGCTGCAGGGATTTGTACGGCGAATCGGACGGGGCGTCGGCGGCGAGGTTCGTGGATTGGAGTGCCGCCTTCTCTTTCACTTCCGCCAGGTCGGCGGCCGGCGTGAAGCCAGCATGCCTCACGGTCTCGAAGCGTTGGATCTGATAACTGAGCGCACCGGCGAGACGACCGTCGATGTACAGTGGGCTGCCGCTCATGCCGGCGACGGCGCCCATCTTCTGCACCCGTTCATCGGTCAATTCGCAAACGATGAGGGACTTGCCAGGTCCGAGGGCGTTGCGGAGGACCCCTGTGACTTCCACCGAGAACGCCTCCGCCTGGGTGCCCTTGAAAACAGTCCAGACTTCCCCTCGCTGGCCGGCCTTGAGCTCGGCGAGAGGATAAAGCGGTGCGTCCGCGGGTTGCGCCATCACGACCCGGGCGAGTGCACCAAGCACAATGATGAATGAGAGGGACCGGAACATTATGGGAGGGCGAAGAGCACTATCCGAATCTGGGCCAATTTTGCGAGAAATCAAAGTTCCCGAACTGCCGTGGTCAGAACCTCGCAGGCGCGGGCGATCGCCGGACCGTCGTGCGCGGTGCTGAGGAAACCGGCTTCATAGGCGCTCGGCGCCAGATACACTCCGCGATCGAGACAGGCGTGAAAGAAGCGGGCAAAGAGTTTGGCGTCGCCCTGCAGTGCCGTCTCGTAGTCGCGGACCGGGGTGGCGGTGAAGAAGATGCTGAACATCGACCCGCATTGCGGCACCTGCACCGGGAGGCCCTTTGCGCGGCAGGCGGCGAGGACGGCATCGCGAAGCTGGCGGCCGAGTTCGTCGAGGCGGGCGTAGGGATTGAGCTCTTCGAGGAGGTTGAGACCGGCGATACCCGCGGCCATGGCGAGCGGATTGCCGCTGAGGGTGCCCGCCTGATAAACCGGCCCGAGCGGCGCGAGTTGGTCCATGATGTCGGTCCGGCCGCCGAAGGCGCCGACCGGGAGACCGCCACCGATGATTTTGCCGAGGCAGGTGAGATCAGGGACGATTCTTTCCCGCTCCTGCACGCCGCCTTTCGCGATGCGGAAGCCGGTCATGACCTCGTCGAAAATCAGCACGGTGCCGTGCTGCGCGGTGATCGCGCGGAGGTAGGCGAGGTAACCGGCATCGGGCATGATAAAGCCGACGTTGCCGCAATAGGGCTCGATGATGACACAGGCGATCTGGCCGGGATTGGCGGCGAACGCGGCGTCGAGGGCAGCGCGATCGTTGTACGGAAGGACGACCGTTTCGCGCGCGAAGGAGGCGGGCACGCCGGCGCTGTCGGGATTGCCATGCGTGAGCGCACCGGAGCCGGCCTTGATCAGGAGCGAGTCGGAATGCCCGTGATAGCAGCCGGCGAATTTGATGATCTTGTCGCGGCGGGTGAAGCCGCGCGCCAGGCGGATGGCCGACATCGTCGCTTCCGTGCCGCTGTTGCACATCCGGACTTTCTGGATCGACGGCACGAACCGCACGATGAGCTCGGCCATCTCGACCTCGGAGGGATTGGGTGTGCCGAAGGAGGTGCCGTTTTCGAGGGCGGCGGCGATGGCGGCCTTGATCCGCGGGTGGTTGTGGCCGTGGATCGCGGGTCCCCAGGTGCAGACGAAGTCGATGAGTTCGCGATCGTCCGCGGTGATCAACGTGGCGCCGCGCGCCGCCTTGACGAAAAACGGCGTGCCGCCGACGGAACGAAAGGCGCGCACGGGCGAGTTGACGCCGCCCGGCATGAGCTGGAGGGCGCGGGCGAAGAGGGAGTTGGAGAGGGACATGGGATTGAAGTCGTAAACGTTATTGCCAGGTGCGACGGGAACCGAGCAGCCAATCGCGCCAACTCAGCTCACGTATTTCTGCACAATCGGAATTCTCCGCCCGACGCCGAAGGCGAGCGGCGTAATCTTCAGTCCCGGTGCGGCCTGCTTGCGCTTGTATTCGTTGAGGTCGACCCGGCGGACCACGTCGTTGACCACGGCCTCGGCAAATCCCTGCTCCGTGAGATCGCGCCGCGAGAGGCCCTCCTCGACGTAGCCCTTGAGGATGGCGTCGAGCACATCGTAGGGCGGGAGGCTGTCCTGATCGGTCTGACCGGGCCGGAGCTCGGCGCTGGGCGGCTTCTCGATCGACGACAACGGAATGACCTCGCGGTCGCGGTTGATCCAGCGGGCGAGGGCGTAAACCTGGGTCTTGAAAACGTCGCTGATCACCGCGAGGCCGCCGCACATGTCGCCATAAAGCGTGCAGTAGCCGACGGCCATCTCGCTCTTGTTGCCGGTGCTCAGCAGGATGGCGCCAAACTTGTTCGAAATCGCCATCATCAACACGCCGCGCACGCGGGCCTGGATGTTTTCCTCCGTGACGTCGCGGGGCTGCCCGGCGAACAACGGCGCCAGCGACTGCTCGCACATGCCGACCGCATCGGCGATCGCAATGGTCTCGAAGCGGACGCCGAGATTGCGGGCCAGCCCGCGGGCATCATCCCGCGAATGCTGCGACGAAATCGCGGAGGGCAACGACACCCCGATCACGTTTTCCGGGCCGAAGGCCGCGGCGGCGATCACCCCGACGACCGCGGAGTCGATTCCGCCCGAAAGCGCCACGAGCGCGCGCTTGAAGCCGCTCTTCCGCGCATAGTCGCGTAACCCGAGCACGAGCGCGTCGAAGATGTCGTGGAGTTCGGGTTGCACGAAGGTGGGATGCAGCGTGGGTGCCGCGAACGGCGCATTCGTGGCCCCTTGGCGCACTTCGACGACGTGCTGTTCCTCCGTGAAGGCCGACAGGCCGGCGATGATCCGACCCTGGGCATCGCACGCGAAGCTGCGGCCGTCGAAAATGAGCTCATCGTTCCCGCCGACCGCGTTGACGTAGACGACCGGGCAGTGCAACGCGCGCGCGGCATCGGCGACCAGCGTGTGGCGGACGTCTTCCTTGGTCGCATACCACGGGCTGGCGGAAAGGTTGACGACCAGGTGGCAGCGTTGATCGGCGAGCTGCTCGATCGGCGCATGACCGCTGTAAAGGCGGCGCGTGCTGAGCATGGGATGCGTCCAGATGTCCTCGCAAATGGTCACGCCGATGCGCAGCCCGGCATGGTCGATGACGGTCGGCTGGGTGGCGGGTTCGAAGTAGCGATCCTCGTCGAAGACGTCGTAGGTCGGGAGCAGGCACTTGCGGGCAAACGCGGCAATCTTGCCCCGGTAGCAGAACGCCGCGGAGTTGAAGAAAGGGCGGCCCCGGCCGGTCGCGTTCGGTTCGACGGTGCCGATCAGTGCGGGCACGGCGCCAACGGCCTGGGCAATCTCCGCGAGCGATTCGGCCACGTCCGGCACGAAGCGGCGCTTGAAAAGCAGATCGCGCGGGGGATACCCGCAGACCGCGAGTTCGGGAAAAACGACCAGTTCCGCGCCCTGGCTGACCAGCGTGGCGTAGGCGTCGAGAATCTTGCGGCGGTTGCCCGCGAGGTCACCGACGGTGGGATTGAGCTGGGCGAGGCCGAGGCGCATGAAAAATGAGAACGGCCACGCTGTACGGCTTTGTTTGCGCTGACAACACGCAACACCGGGCTTGCGCTCAGGGCCGGGAGCGCGATTTGCTGAGCGCCCTATCCATGGGATTCCCCAAACCATTTCCAGCGTTCATGGCCTTGTTCCTTGCCGGCCCCGTCTGGGCGGCGGAACCCGCGCCCACCCTGACCCTCGAGGCGGCGTTGGCGTCGGTGGAAAAAGTTAACGTGAACGTCCTGTTGAGCCGCGAGGCGGCGGCACAGGCGCTCGATGCGGCCAACCAGCAGCGCGCCAACACGCTGCCCCTGATCGACGCCAGCGTGGTGCAACGCCGCTCCCAGGGCGTCAGCATTGCGACGGTGGTGGTGGCCTCGGGCCGGCCGGCCAGCCGCTTCGACGCGCTGCTCTCGGGCAGCTATCCGTTGTTGAACCTGCAGCGGCGCTCGGCGATCCGCGGCGCGCAGGCCGGTGCCGAGGTGGCGCAGGCGAACTATCATGCGATTGTCCAGGACGTGCTGACCGAGGTGGCGCTGACGTATTTCACGCACCTGCGCAATTCGCGCCGGCTCGATGTGCTCGACGCCAACATCGCCCGCGCGCGGTCGCTCCTCGAACTCGCCCGCAACCAGCTCAATGCCGGTGTCGCCACGCAGATCGACGTGACCCGGGCCGAAGCCCAGGTCGCCCAGGCCGAGCAGGCGCGGTTGCAGCAGGTGACGACGCTTTACCGCAGCGAACTGCTCCTCAAGCGGCTGCTCGATCTCGCCCCGGGCGGCGAAATGCGCCTGGCGGATTTTCAGGTGCGGCGCGCCGAGGGAAGCCTGTTCACGTTTTCCGACGAAAAGTCGGCGTTCGAAAAGCGGGCCAACTACCTCGCGGGGCAAAAGGCGCTCGAACAGACGAAGATCGATGTCCGCACCGCGACCTTCGAACGGCTGCCGGCACTGGCGCTGACGGGGCAGTACGGCGTGGCCTCGGTCAAGTTCGACGACAGCAGCAAGCAGGACCAGTGGTCGGCGGGGATTGGGCTCAGCGTGCCGGTGTTCGACGGCCTGCGCACCAGCGCCAACCGGCGCATCGCCCTGTCGCGCCAGCGGGCGCAGGAAATGCGGCTGCATAATCTGGAACTCCAAATCTCGTCCGAGCTGCGGGCGGCGATCCAGGATGCCGGTTCGCGCAACGCGCAGATCGAAGTGGCGGGGAAAAACCTCCGGCTCGCCCAGGAAGAGCTTCGGCTCGCCCAGCAGCGCTACCGGCAGGGGGTGGCGGACAACCGCGAGGTGGTCGAGGCCCAGAACCGGCTCGCGATCGCGGACGATAATTTCGTCGAAGCGGTCTACCAGTATAATCTGAGCCGGATGGAGCTGGCGCGCGCCAAGGGTGACGTGCGGGCCGTGCTGGCCGAAAAAGTGCCGTGAGCGCTGGGCGCCGGTTTAGCCATTCGGGGGGCTTCCGCTTTAAGAGGCTGTGGAAAAAAGTCCTGTCATTCTGAGACGAAAAACCAACGCCGAGCCGTTGGGTGGTACCCTATATGAACTCATTTTTGCCTGTCATCCTGAACGCAGCGAAGGATCCAACACGACGGCCGCATGCGAGGATCCTGCTGGATTCTTCCCCTCCGCTCCCGCTCCGGGTCAGAATGACAAACACGGGAGTTCATTGGCAGTGCAGCAAAGAAGCCACTTGGACTTACGCCGCACTTCGCAGGGGGCGGACCTGCGGTTGGATTCTTCGCTGGCGCTCGAAATGACAGGCAAATGACGTTTTGGGACACCCTCACGTGATGGCTGCACCGCGCCTGATCCTCGCTTCGGCCTCGCCCCGCCGGCGGGAATTGCTCGCCGAACTCGGGTTGCCGTTCGACGTGGTCGTGGCCGAGGTCACCGAGCATGAGGAATCCTCGACCGATCCCCGCGTGATGGTGGCGCACAATGCGGCGTTGAAAGCCGACTGGGTGGCCGCGCGGCACCCGGAGTCCCTTGTGCTCGGCGCCGACACCACGGTCTTCATCGACGGCCACGCGTTGAACAAGCCGCGCGACGCCACCGCAGCCCGGGCCATGCTGCAACGCCTGGGGGGGCGGAGCCACACGGTGTTTACGGGCCTGGCCTTTCGGCGGTTGTGCGACGCGCTGCGGATCGACGAAGGCGTGGCGAGCGAGGTGACCTTTCGGCCGCTCGACGACGGCTTGATCGACGCCTATCTGGCGCGGGTCCACACGCTCGACAAGGCCGGGGGCTACGCGATTCAGGAGCACGGCGAGCTGATTGTCGCCGGCTATCGCGGGTCTTTGACCAACATCGTCGGGCTGCCGCTGGAAACGACGAAACAAATTTTGACCCGGTGCGGTCTCCTGCCATGACTTCTTGGGCCGCTTAGCGTCCTACCGCCCACGCCATGAGCCAATCCATCGCCACTCAAACTCCCGCGAACACGATTCGCCGCGTGTTGTTGCGCGTATGGGACGATCCGGATTCGCGATCGGCGCTGATCGGTCTGATGGGCGTGCTGCTGATTCACCTGCTGCTGTGGCTGGTGGCGCCCTTTTTGTTCCACTTCGATCCGGTGGTGAGCGGGGTGCGGCCGCGCGCGGCGCCCCAGCCCTTCAATATCGAACTGGCCCCGGAAACGTTCGCGAAGCCCGTCGCCAAGCCGCCGCCGCCATCCAAGTTTGTCGAAGCCAATCCCGACGCCCCGGAAAACACGCCGGACAAGACGACGAACTTCGCGGCGCGGAACCAGCAGGTGGCGCAGGAAAAACCGACGCCCGACGGCAAGAGCGACATGCCGGCCCTCGAGGGAAAGAAGGACATGCAGTCGACGCAGATCGTCAGTGGTTCGCTCTCCAAGCCGGTTGAGCACATCGAGGCGCTCCCGCCGGTCGAGGTGCCGCCTTCTGAAAACATCGTCGCCAAACCCAAGGCCGAGCAGAACCCATTGCCTGGATTTGAGAAGATGGATGGCGACAACAAGAACGCCTTCGGGAGCAACATCGCAAAGATCCCCGATAACGCGCGACCGATTCCGAACAAAATCGAGGGGGCCAAGAACGTGCCGCTCATCGAAGGTGCCACGGCTACGCAGCCCGCCATCGATCCGAAACGCCCGCGGGCCCGGCCGCAGGTGGTGAAGCAGCAGCAGGTGCGGCCGGCCATCCTGGCCGAAAACAAGTTTGGCACCACGAACATCGGCAATATCGCGGTCGACGCGAAGTGGAGCAACTACGGCGCCTACCTGCAGCGCATGATCGAGACGGTTCAGGTCCAATGGGAGCGGATATTGATCGAGGGCAAGACCTACCCGCCGTCCGGCAGCACGGTGTCGGTGAAGTTTATCCTGGATGACGAGGGGAAGATCGCGCGGATCGTGGAGGTTGAGAATCACTCGACGGATCTGGCGTCCCGCGCGTGCGTCAGCGGCATCACCGATCGCGCGCCGTATGGGCCATGGACGGAGGACATGAAGGCGGTCCTCGGCTCGCAGCAGGAGATGACGTTCACGTTTTACTATCAGTGAGCAGCCTGGAGGATTTTTGGGCGGCCCTGCCGCTCGGCCGCGGCGTGACGCGTTTGGCGGTAGACGACAATGGGGTCGTGGCCCTGGCCAAGGCGGCGGGAGTCTTGTCGCATCCCAATGAACCCGGCGATGAGCCGCGGTCGCTGCTCACCGCCCGCTACGTGATCGAGGACGAGTGCTATGAATGGACGTCGGTCGACGGTGGCGGGCCGCAGCGGCTGTGGTTGCTCAACCGGCTCGATTCCGCGACTTCCGGCGTGATTCTCGCGGCCGCCGACCGGGAGTTGGCGGCGGAGATTCGGGCGCAGTTCAAACGGAAGCAGGTGCGGAAGGTTTATCAGGCGCTTGTTTTTGGCGCGCCCCGGCAGCCGATCGAACTCTGGCGGGATTTGCTGGCGGTGGAAAAACGGGGCGGGAAAATCCGCACGGCAGCCGGAGTTGGTCACGTGCCGGCCGAAAGCCGCATGAGCGTGGTGCGAATGGGCCGGGCGACCCCCCGCGTCACCTTGGTCCGGCTCGAACCGCGCACGGGTCGCAGCCATCAACTGCGCGTGCAATGCGCGAAGCGGGGCGTGCCGATCGTCGGCGACCAAACTTACGGGGACTTCCGGCGCAACCGTGAGTTCGCCAAACTCGCCGGCACGAAGCGGATGTTTCTGCATTCCATGGAGACGGCCTTCGCGTACGAGTTTCGCGGCCGGCAGTACGCGTTCGCGGCGAAGGCGCCGCTGCCGGAAGAGTTTGAGAAGTTTCTTTGAGATTTTCCGCCCAGGGCGGAAAATCGTGATTGGAGTTCCGGGGCCAAGTCCAACATCTTGCTGCGACCATGATTCTTCCGAAAAGCAACCGGCTCACGCCGGAACAGCTCAACACCGTCACTGAAATCGTGACGGAGTTTGCCTGCAAGATTCAGCCGATCATCGGCGCCGTGCGGACCATCTACGCCATCGTGGGCGACGAGCGCGACGAGCTGATGATCAACCGGCTCGAGGGCCTGGATTATATCGACCGCATCGATCGAATCCAGTCGCCGTTCAAGCTGATGGACAAGCGATCGGATCTTGCGACGCATCGCATCAAAGTGGGCGGCGTGACGCTCGGGGAGGAGTTGTTCGTCATCGCGGGCGCCTGCACGATCGATCCGAAGAATCCGAATTATTTCTATGAGACCGCCGCGGCCGTCAAAGAAGCCGGGGCGCACATGATCCGCGGCGGAGTGTGGAAGCCGCGCACCAATCCCTACACATTTCAAGGCGATGTGAAGTCGCTCGACATCCTGCTCGAGGGCGCGCGGCGGACCGGGTTGCCGGTCGACACCGAGGTGATGGAGGAGGCCCACATCAAGCTCGCCCTCGATGCCGGCGTCACCGCGCTGCAGGTCGGCGCGCGCAACGCCCTCAACTATTCGCTGCTGCGCGCCATCGGCCGCGCGATCGCGGAGCGCGACACCATTGTCCTCCTCAAGCGCAGCATGCACATGGGACCGATCAGTGAATTCATCTCGGCGGCCGAGTACATCGCGGCGTTCGGCAATCCCAACATCAT
Source organism: Opitutaceae bacterium (assembly GCA_044344465.1). Lineage (GTDB taxonomy): Bacteria > Verrucomicrobiota > Verrucomicrobiia > Opitutales > Opitutaceae > ER46. The sequence goes on along the minus strand of JBIJCX010000041.1, from coordinate 14,452 downwards.
CCTCTGCCCGCGCGGCACCGCGCCCACCCTCGACGGTTATCGCAACCATCCCGACGAGAGCGTCACCCCGTTGCTGAAGGAAAAGACCTGGGCGCCGGTGATCGTCGATCCCTCGCATTCCGTGGGCAAGGCGTCTTATGTGCCGGCCTGCGCGCTCGCCGCGGTGGCGTATGGCGCCGACGGCCTGTGCATCGAGGCGCACGTCAGTCCGAGCCACGGCATCGGCGACGATCCGAAGCAATCGCTCCTGCCCGAAGTCCTGGCGGAAACGATCCGGCAGGCGAAGCAGGTGTGGGCGCTGCGGCATCCGGCGCGGAAAAATTGAGACGAACGGGCGACGAAGCTTGACCTGGGCGCGTTATGTGGCCACATGTGGCCACATGAAGAAATCAAAACTCGTTCAGGCCCTGCGGGCCCGCCGCGGGGTGGTTTCGCCAGACATGGTGGAGGAGGCCTCGGCAGAAATCCTGCGTCGGCGCGCATCGGTGTCGGTGCGTGAGGCGAAGGATCAGATGTCGGCGTTGCTCGCCCGGGTGGCGGTTGGGGAAGAGGTTGTCATCACTTCGGATGGCGAGCCCAAGGCGATGCTGGTTCGATTCCGCCCTGTGGTCGGGGGCCGGCCGTGGCGCTCGCTCGCGGCGCTCCGTGCCACCATGCCGGAGGCACCGGATTCCACGGGCCTGGTGCGCGCCGATCGAGACAGCACCTACTGAGATGTACCTCGACACCTCCGTGGTGGTGAAACTCTACACGCGCGAAGCGGACTCGCAGACGTGTGAGGAGTTGGTCGAGGGCCACAAGGTGGTATCGTCGGAACTCCTGTACGCTGAACTTTGGTCTGCTCTGCTGGCCAAGGAGCGTGCAGGAGTATTATCCGCCGCGAAACGGGAGACGGTTTGGGAATTGTTTGAGTCCCACCTGCTGGAGGAGGAGGTCACCTTGATTGAACTGGACGGGATGGTGGTGCGCGACGCCGCTGAGATCATGGCGAAGGTACATCCGGGAGTACCGCTGCGCACACTCGACGCGCTCCATCTGGCGACGTTTGGCGCCATCGAGGCCGGCCCGTTGTTCAGTACCGACAAGCGGATGGTGGCCGCCGCCAAGCTGCTGGGGTTCCCCACCGTTGGGTGACGGCGGAGCTAGCCCAGACAGAGCCTCACGCTTGGGGCAGAGGTCGGACCAAGGCAGGGAACACCGTCGAGCCGGCAGCAGACGCAGAGGTCGGAAGCGACGCATCCTCTGTGCCCTCAGTCGTCTCTGCGCCTCCAAACTGGGGTGGCCGCAGATTTGACTCACGCGAAGACGCGAGGCGCGAAACTGGGCGGCAAAAAACCGCTCCCGCCACGCGTCGGCAGTTTCCCTCCCGCTGGGTACTGCTCGGCCTACAGGAGGCTGAGCTGCGAGTCGTCCGCCGGGGCCACAGTGATTTTTTTCTTTGGCTTCGCCTGCGGCGCGGGCAGCGAGACAGTGGTGTCGTCGCTCTCGAGCTTGGCGAGAATCGTCTTGGCCCGTTCGATCACGCTCAGCGGCAGGCCGGCGAGGCGGGCGACCTGGATGCCGTAACTGCGGTCCGCGGCACCCGGAATGACCCGGCGGACGAAGACGATGTCGTCGTTCCACTCCTTCACGGCGACGGAAAAATTGCGCAGCCGCGGGAGATGTTTCTCCAGCTGGGTGAGTTCCTGGTAATGGGTGGCAAAGAGCGTCCGGGGGCCGCTTACGGGCCCGCGGTGCAGGTGTTCGACCACGGACCATGCGATGGCAAGTCCGTCGTAGGTCGAGGTGCCACGGCCGATTTCATCGAGGATGATCAACGACCGGCCGGTGGCGTTGTTGAGAATGTTGGCGGTCTCGTTCATCTCGACCATGAACGTGGAATTGCCGCGCGCGAGGTCGTCGCTGGCGCCCACGCGCGAAAAAATTCGATCCACGATCCCGATACGGCAGGATTTCGCGGGCACCCAGCAGCCGATTTGTGCGAGCAGTGTGATGAGCGCGACTTGGCGGATGTAGGTGGATTTGCCGGCCATGTTCGGCCCGGTGATGAGTGCGATCTGGGCGTCATCGCAGGCGAGCACGGTGTCGTTCGGCACGAACGCGGCGCTCGAACCGCGGGCGGTCACGTTTCCGGACGCACGGAGCATCTGCTCCACGACGGGATGCCGTCCGTCGGTGAACTCGATGGTGTCGCTGTCGTCGAGCGTGGGCCGGCAGTAGTCCCATTCGCGGGCGAGCAGCGCCCAACCGGTGAACACGTCGAGCTCGGCCAGGGCCTCGGCGGTGTGCGCGAGGGCGACGGATTCATCGAGCACCGCGGCCACGAGGGCGTTGAAGAGTTCGAGCTCGCGCGCGAGGGCATTTTCCTCGGCATGGAAGATCTCCTTCTCCTTTTGCTTGAGCGCCTCGGTGACGTAGCGTTCGCCGCCGACCGTGGTCTGGCGGCGGATGTAGTCGCCGGGCACGAGGTGCAAATTGGCTTTCGTGATTTCGATGTAGTAACCGAAATTATTCGTGAACCTGACCTTCAGGCTGCGGATGCCGGTGCGCTCCTGTTCGCCGCGTTCGAGATCGGAAAGCCAGGTCTTGTTGTTGGTGGTAAGCGAACGCAAACGGTCGAGCTCGGCGTCGTAGCCGGCGCGGATGTAATCTCCGTCGGCCAGATCGTTGGGCAACTCGTCGGCCAGGGCGGAGGCCAGGAGTTGGCGAAGGTTCGGCAATTCCTGGAGCTGGGCCCCGAGCGTTGAAAGCCGGGCGCTCGCAAAGGCGGCGAGCGCGGTGCGGAGCGTCGGGATCTGGGTGAGGGTGTCGCGCACGCCGCCGAGCTCGCGCGGGTTGCGCAGCCGGTTCTGCAGCCGGCCGAGGATGCGCGGGATGTCGCGCACGCGGCCGAGCAGTTCGTGAATCTCGGCGAGCCGCATCGGCTGGGCGAGCAGTTCGCCGACGAGGGTCTGGCGCCGCTGGATCTCGGCCAGCTCCAGCGTGGGCGCGGCCAGCCAGCGCTCGAGCAGGCGGGCGCCGGCCGGGGTGGCGGTGCGGTTGATGGCGTGCAGCAGCGAGCCCTCACGACTGCCGCGGCTCGAGGAGAAAATCTCCAGGTTGCGGAGCGTGGCGGGATCAATCAGCAGTGTGCGCGTGCTGGAGTATTCCTGCAGGCCACGGAGGTTCTCGGGTTTGGCACAGAGATTTTCGGTGGCATAGTACACCAGCGCGCCCGCCGGCCCGAGGGCGGGATGGGTGTGAGCCAGGCCGAAGCCCTGCAGGTTCAGGACCCCGAGCGTGTCCAGCACGGTCTTGGCCCCGGTCGCGGTGTCGAAGTGGTAGCCGGGCAACTCCGACACGAGCCGATCGGCGCAGAAGGCGTGGAGCGCGTGCACGTCGATTTGTTCGTGCGGGGCCGCGGCCCAGCGATCGCGTTCGCCCTCGATGAGCAGGAGTTCCGCCGGATCGAGCGCGGTCAGGACGGGCAGCAGGTTCGCGATATGCGTGTCGGTCGCGATCTTGAATTCCCCCGTGGAGAGATCCAGCCACGCGATATGCAGGCCGTGTTTGTCGAGGGCGAGCGCGGCGAGATAATGATTGCGCACGGCCTCGAGCTGGTTGGCCGCGAGCGTCGTGCCCGGAGAAAGGATACGGGTGAGCTGGCGCCGGACGAGCTTGCCGGCCCTGGCGGGCTCAGCCTGATCGCAGATCGCGACCTTCTTTCCGGCGGCCAGGAGCTTTGAAACATAGGTGTCGCAGGCGTGAGCCGGGAGGCCGGCCATCGGGTAATCCTGGCGTTTCGTCAGCGTGAGGCCGAGGAGGCGGGAGGCGGTGACGGCATCGTCGAAGAACAATTCGAAGAAATCGCCCAGGCGGAACAGCAGGAGGGTGTCGCGGGGCAACCCGCGTTTGACCTCGAAATACTGCTGCATCATCGGCGTGAGCTTCGCGTCGGACATCGTGGGCGGAAAGTTGCGAGGAGCAGGTGGCGGGTAGCGAGGAGGAAATCGGCAGAAAATAGCGAGCAGCGAATAGCGGGTGGCGGGCTGCGAGTAGCGAGTGGGAAGTCGGGACAAGAAGTAGGGAGTAGCGAGTAGTGTCCAAGTCGTATCGTAGGCCTCGCTCTGGATGCCGGAGGTGACCATCTCGAGATTTTCCCTCCTCGCTACCCGCTGCTCGCTGCTCACTACTTTCAGTATGGAGCTCACCCATCGTGATCTCGGCGGCGCGGGCAAACCGCCGCTCGTGCTGTTGCATGGCATGCTCGGCTCCTCCCGCAACTGGCAGGTGGCCGGACGCGATCTCGCCACTGCGTTTCACGTGTTCGCGCTCGATCTGCGCAATCACGGGAGCTCGCCGCACGCGGACACGATGACCTATGCGGAGATGATGGTTGATGTCATCGGCTGGCTGGATGCGCAGCACCTCGGCTCGGTGGCATTGCTCGGTCACAGCATGGGCGGCAAGGTGGCGATGTTGCTCGCGTGCCGTCATCCGGCACGGGTGGAGCGGTTGACCGTCGTCGACATCGCGCCGAAGGACTATTTCTGGCCGGCCCACCGGGCGAGCTTTGCGGCGATGAACGAGCTCAATCTGGCGGAGCTGCATTCCCGCGCGGAGGCAGAAATGCGTTTCGAGGCCCGGGTGCCGAGCCGGCCGATGCGGAGATTTCTGGCGAGCAATCTCAGCGGGTCGCGCGAAGGTGGTTGGAAATGGCAGATCAATCTGCCGGCGCTGACGGCGGCGCTGCCGGAGCTGGAGCGGAACCCGCTCGCCGAAGACGAACGGTATGTCGGGCCGACGCTATTCCTGGCCGGCGCGAAGTCGCCGTACATCGAGGGCGACGATCACGCGGCGATTCGGGCGCATTTTCCGGCGGCGCGGATTCAGGTGCTGCCGAACGCGGGGCACAATCCCCACATGGAAATGCGCGAAGCGTTCGTGGCCGCAGCGCTCGGATGACGAAACGGGCGAGGGGCGTGCGTGGTGGGCCGCCGGGGCCTTCGTATTCCACTTCGACCCAGCCGCGATAACCCGATTCGGCGACAAGGCGAAACATCCGCGCGTAGTCGGAGTAGCATTCCTCGCCGCTCGCGGCGAAGTCGTGCGCCTTGGCACAAATGCACTTTGCGTAGGGTAGCATCGCCGCGACGCCGGCGTAGCGATCGTAAAATTCGCCGCGCGCGGTCTTGCTGGAAGTTGCCGAAATCGGGCAGCGTGCCGCAGCGCGGGTGGTTGACGGCTTTGACGACCGAGGCAATCCAGGCGCCGTCGCAGTTGAGGCCTTGACCGTGGTTCTCGATCGGGACGTCGAGATGGAGCGGCGCGCTCGATGCGACCAACCGCGCCACGCCATCGGCCAGCCCGAGGCGTGAATAAGGCTCAGTTTTGAACGTTTCCGCCGCCAGGCGGCGCTTCCTGGACCTTCCTATTAGGAACGGCTCAAATTCGGACGCCGCTGTGGACCTTTTGCTCGGAGACCATGAACCTGGCGGCTCACGGGGAGATAAGTTCTCAGAGGGATCGGTTCCGGGAGGGGGTTGTCGTTGGGAACGGAAGAACGGTTGGCTTGCGCGACTGCGCCGGCGGATCAGAAGCGTTCCGCCTTAGCTGCTGGCAACCGGGCAACGAGCCGGGACGGCTCGTCCACAATCAGTTCTTGAAGTATTTTTCGATGATCCACGCGGGCTGCCACTGGTCGGGGTCGCGTTTCTTGCCGGTGAGATCGATTTTCGGCGGTGGGTTGCTGCCGGGGTTGAGGGCGAGCGTGTCGCCGACCCTGGCCTGCCATGCCTGCATCGCGGCGGTGAGGCGCGCGATGTCGGCGGTGCGAGCGGGATCGTCGTAAACGCTCCGCGTTTCGTTGGGATCGTTTTGGAGATCGAAGAGCTGGCTGAAGCCGAGCTTGGGGTAGCGGATGAGTTTCCAGCGCTCGTCGCGGATGGCGCGCTGCACCTGGATGTAGGGGAGGAAGACGGTGTCGCGCAGGCGTGCCTTCGAGCCGTCCCACAGCGGGCGCACACTTTCGCCGAAAATTCCCGCGGGCGGCGCGATGCCGGTGAGTTCGCAGAGGGTGGGAAAAATGTCGAAGAGGTAGGTGAAGGCTTGGCTGGATTTGCCCTTGGGGATGCCGGGACCGCCGATGATGAAGGGCGTGCGCATCGAGTGTTCGAAGACGCTTTGCTTGCCGAGCAGGCCGTGGCTGCCGAGGGCGAGGCCGTTGTCGGCGGCGTAAACGACGATGGTGTTGTCGGCGAAGCCGCGTGCCTTGAGCGTGGCAAGGATGCGGCCGATCTGGGCGTCGAGGTGGCGGACCATCGCGTAATATTCGGCGAGCTGGTCGCGGATCATGGCTTCGGTGCGGGGCCAGGCGCCGAGGTTTTCGTCGCGGCCGCCGTTCATCGCGCCGTTGTCGAAGGGGAGCTGTGGGAGGAAATCTTTCGGGAGCGGCGGGCGGTTGGCGTAGTCGGCCGCGTAGCCGGGCGGCGGCTGGCGCGGGTCGTGCGGCGCGGTGAAGGCGACGTAACAGAAGAACGGCTTGGCGCCCGACTGCGCGTCGTGTTTTTCGAGAAACGTGATCGCGGCGTCGGCGAAAAGTTCAGTGGAGAATTTTTTGCCGGTGCGGGGGCCGACCATCCTGCCCTCGGGCGAGCGGTCGTGGAGCGGGACCTTTTCGTGGTTGGACATGCCGCCGAACATCACGCTTTCGCCGTGCTGGAACGAGCGGAGCCACGAGGGCTGGCCGTTGTGCCACTTGCCGGTGCCGAAGGTGGTGTAGCCGTGCTCGCCGAAGAGCTCGCCCATGAGTTTCTCGCCGGCGAGCGTCTGCGTGTTGATGGCGAACCAGTGCTTTCCTGAGTGCAGCATCGCGCGGCTCGGCACGCACACGGCGCCGCTGTTGCCGCCGAAGACGTAATTGCGGCGGAAGCTCACGCCGTCGCGCGCGAGGCGGTCGAGGTTGGGCGTTTGGAGGTGGGCGTTGCCGTGGGCGGCGATGGTGTCGGCGCGCTGGTCGTCGGCGAAGAGGAAGAGAATGTTGGGCCTCACGGCGGGAGTGGCGGCGTTGAGCGAAAACGCGGCGCCGGCGAGGCCAAGGATAGAGCTGAGGAAGGACTGCACCGGAGAAGGAAGACGGTTGAACCTGACTTCAGGCAAGCGCGAGTTGGGGCGGACGCGGTCGCTGCAAGGAAACTGCGCATGGGTTCCAAATTGAATTGCCGGGAACGGGACTGCTGTCGGTGATGGACCTTTGCCGCCATGCTGACCAACGGGTGCACCTTCTCGCCGTGTCGGCGCTATCGCTACACCCTCGAACATGTCATGGACCCGTTGTTACCGCTGCGGCGCATCATGTGGATCGGCTTGAATCCGAGCACCGCGGATGAACAACAGCTCGACCCTACATTGCGGCGGATCCGTGGATTTTCGCAGGCCTGGGGGTTCACGGCGTTCGTGATGACGAACGTCTTCGCGTTTCGGGCGACTGTCCCGGCGGACATGAAGGCGCAGGCGGATCCGGTGGGGCCGGACAACGATTATTGGCTCGGTAGTATGGCGAGCGATTGCGAGGTCGTCGTTGCGGCCTGGGGCAAACATGGTGCGCACGCCGGGCGGGCTGCGAAGGTTTTCGAAAAGCTATCTCCACTCACGCGGTCCGGTCTGGTGTGCCTCGGCAGGAATGGCGACGGGTCGCCGAAGCATCCGCTCTACGTGGCGGGCGACACGGAGCTCGGGCCGTTTCGTTAGCCCGACTTCGGCCACTGGGCAGGGTAAAAAGCACAAGCCATTGATTCATCGCTAAAGGGTTCCGAAAGTCGCCACTACACGACCGGTGCAGGCTGACAGATTTTGGGCGGGGGTTGCGCGGGAAGCGTCAGGCCGAGTTGACGGAGCAACAGCGTGATTTCGTGGTCGGGTTCGGTGCGTCGCACCAGGAGCAGTTCACGGCCATCAGTGGTGGGCAAACGCAGGGCGTTCGCGTAGACCTGCTCGTAGTCGAGCGACCGTACGCCGCGCTCCTGCAGATGTGGTCCCGTCGCCCCGGTCAACCCCACCGGAGTCACCCTTAAAGGGGATGGCACAATATTGGGTTTCGAGGGATAATGGGGTGATGACTTCTTGCTTGAACCGGCTCTTCGCTACTTGCGCATGGCGTGGCCGGGCGACTGATTGGCGGATGCTGGCTTGCTTGGTGGTGGCGTTTGGCCTCGGGGAGGCTAAGGCTGGGCCGACCACGCCGAACATCGTTTTGGCCAAGGGTGGATTCACCATCGCGGTGTCCGCAGGGGAAGCACCGGCGGTGCAGCGGGCGGTCGAATCCCTACGGGAGGACTTCCTGGGTGTTCTGGGCTTCAAACCGGCGGTGCAGGCTACGGTCCCGTTCCCTGCATTCGGCCCCGTGCTTGTAATTGTGAACCGGCAAACCGGAGCAGCGCCCGGCCTGCGGCTAAAGCCGCTCGCTGGCTTCGAATCCCACCGTGTGTACGCCGATCCTGACGCTCAACGGGTGTATCTCGACGGCTCCGATGCCCGGGGCGCGATTTACGCCATCTACACCTTTAGCGAACACCTTCTCGGTGTGCCCCCGCTCCATTACTGGAGTTCGTGGCGGCCGTCGCCACGCGGGGCGATCACGGTCGCGGGGGATTGCGATTTGTTCTTCCGTTCCCCTCAGGTTCGTTTCCGCAGCATCCTGCCGGGCGACACAGACTTCTTTTCCCCGTGGCGGAAACGAGATCCGGGCAACGACAACATCTGGCTTGAGACGGTGCTGCGGCTGAAACTCAACACCGTCGAGGGCTACTCGACCGTCGAGCCGGGGTATCAGATGAGTGCCTACGCGCGCCTGATCGCCAGCTACGGGCTGGTGCTCACCTCGCATCACATTAGCGGCCTAAACACCTCGTTCGCCACTTGGGAAGCCTACTGGAAGGAGGTCCGGAGAATGGATCCGCCCCGGCTCCTGCTGGCCAACGAGGCGGCGATCCGGGAGTTCTTCCACTACAACGCGGAGACCGTCCAACGCAGCGGAATCGAAAACCTCTGGACGCTCGCGTTTCGCGGCGCCCGCGATCAGCCGTTCTGGAGCATCTTTGAGGACGCGCCCAAGGATGATCCGGCGCGCGCCGAAGTGATCAACCGCATGTTGCGGATCCAACTGGATACCATCAGGGAGGTGACAGGGAACGCGGCTCCCTACGTGCGGATCACCCTGTACGACGAGATGGCGGATCTGATGGCCAAGGGGCTGATCAAGCCACCGGCCACGCCCAATATGATCTGGACCTACGTGGCGGCGCGCCGGGATCCCTATCCCTACGACGACCTCGTGCGCTTCGACCCCGCGCAGCCGGTGAAACTCGGCTTCTACATGAATTTCGGCTTCGCCTCGACCGGCGCCCACCTCGCGCCCGCCGAGGGTCCGTGGAAGATGGAGTTCAACTATCGCTACGTGGCCGCCAAAGGTCCGCTCGAGTTCTCGGTCGTGAATGTCGGGTGCGTGCGCGAGTTCATCTTCGAACTCTCGGCCCACGCCCGCTTGCTCTGGGATTTCGCGAGCTACGACACCGATCGCTTCCTGCGTATCTACTGTGCGCAATATTTCGGCGAAACCCACGCTCCAGCCATCGCGCAGCTCTATCGCGACTACTACCAGTCGTTTTGGGAGCCGAAGAAATCCGAGTTTCCGGGGATGGAACGTCAGTACGTGTTCCAGGATCTGCGCTACGCGCGGGCCTTCGATCATGTTTCGCGGGTCTTCTACTCCTCGCCGGGCGCCCCGAATCTCAATCCGCTCCGGGACATTGGCTACGAACGCGTGCCTGGCCGCACCTTTCGAATCGATCTCCAGGACCTCGGCGCCGCCAACCAGATTGATGCGCTGATCGCGGGCATGCAACGCACCATTCCCCGCTTTCAGGCCGTGGCGGAGCGTTGCACGGAGATGCGATCCCGGCTCGAACCGGATCGCCAGGTGTTCTTCAACGACAATTTGCGGGTCTACAGTTACACGATGGCGTCCCTCAGCCGGGCGTTGCTCGAGTTCCTGAGCGCCTATCGGTCACAGTCGAACCGGGTCGCTTTGCTCGAGCATCTGGACCGGGCCGAGCAAGCGGTGGACTTGGCGCGGCAGTACCTCCAGGAAGCCGAGCACGGCGTGTTCGCTGCCTGGTACCGCGATGCCGAACCGATGTCCCGGACCGTGCAGCTGAACTCGTGGAAAAGCACGTTGAGGGCGCTGCGCCTGAACGCGCTGGGTGGCAGTAAGCCGTAGTAGGCCGCTCCCATGGAATCCCAACGCCCGCCTTCGTGATGACTCCGACCCGAACCTTGGCTCATGTTTTTTGGCTGGGTTGCGCGGTCGCGGCATCCGCGCTGGCAAGCGGGGCTACGGCCGACCGGGCGGTGACCCCGGTCGCTGCCGTCATCGTGCGGGGTTTCGTGGCCGGAGGGCGCGATCAACCGCTCCAACTGGCCGGGATCGAGCCGGCCCCGACGTCCGCCGGACCCGCGGCGCAGAACCTCACGTATGAGACGGCGCGCATTCCGTTGATCGCTCAGCCGCTGATTTTTCACCTTGGCCCCAATCCGTCGGCCGCCCCTGAACCCATGCGGGTACGGTATCGCCTCGAGGGCTGGGACGACGAATGGCAGGACCTCGACGGGATCATGTTTCTCGCGTTGCGGTTTCTGGACGCCGATGGCCGTCGGATTAGCAGCGTGTCGCTGCCGCGCAAAGGCTCGAGTGCGGGCTGGACTGGCGATCCACGCAACTCGCCGTTTCGCACGGCGACGGAATCCGTCGTGGTCCCTCCGCGCGCCCGGCGCCTGCAGGTCCACCTGATCTCCGGCGGCGATCGGCGGACCACGGGGATCTGGCTCGTCAAAGGGCTCCGCCTCTTTGCTGCCGCCGGTTCCGGGGAGCCCGAACGGCAGCTTTTGGACGAGCGTTTGCAAGAGGGGGTTGACTTGGGCCAGCCGGAAGGGGCTTTGCCGAACTGGCGCCGAGAAGGGACCAACTCGCATACGCCGCAGGTTTACACCCTGCCGGTGCCTGCCGAGACGCATGCCTTGGCGCTCATCGACACGGATGTACTCAACAGCGGCAGTTGGGCCGCCTGGGATCGGAACATCGTCGACGTCGAACCCGGCCTGACCGTGCGGGTCGAGGCGGACGAAGCGTTTTCCATCGGTCGCGGGGGCGACCAGGCCTGTTCCTACCACAAGCTGGGGGCGGGTCGGTATATCTTCCGCGTCATCTCCGTCGATGAATACGGCCGGCAAAACGGGGTGGGGGTGCAGTTGCCGGTCGTGATCGTGCCGCCCTTCCATGCGAGTGGGTGGTTCTGGGCGATCGTTGCCGCGGCCAGCACCGCGGCCCTGACCGGTGGGGTGCGTTACGCGACGTGGAAGCGGATGCAGCGTCAGCTCGAACGTTCCGAGCGCCGCCGCGCGATCGAGGCGGAACGTATGCGCATCGCCCAGGACATCCATGACGACATGGGCGCCAGCCTGACGCGCATCTCGCTGATCAGCACCCATGCGCTGCGCCACACCACACCCGGCAGCTCAATTCATGGCGAACTGCGACGCATGGATCTCGCGGCGCGCGAGGTGGCGATCGCGCTGGATGAAATTGTCTGGGCGGTGAATCCGACCCACGACACGCTCGAAGGTCTGAGCAACTACCTGAGCCAGTATGTCACCGAAATCGTGGCCCACAGCGACCGGCGCTGCCGGCTCGACATTCCGACGTTGCTGCCGGTGCGCTTTATCTCGAGCGGAGTGCGGCATCACCTGCTGATGGCGGTCAAGGAGGCGCTCAACAATTCGCTCAAGCACTCCGGGGCCACGGAGATTAGGGCGCGCCTGGCCTTCGTGGATCCGCAGCTCACTCTCGTGGTCGCCGACAATGGCGGCGGCTTCGATCCCCAGTCGGCCGTTTCGGGCAACGGCATCGCCAACATGAATCGCCGGCTCCAGGCGGCTGGCGGGTCGTGCCGGATTCAAAGTGCCACCGGCGAAGGCACCACCGTGACCTTTACCCTTAACCTGCCGCCGGAGGCTCCCAGCACATGACCCACACTGTCGCCATCGTGGAAGACGACGCCGGCATCCGGGAGGACCTGGTTGCCCTGCTCAACGGGAGCCCTGGCTGCCGCTGCCTCGGCGCGTGCGGCTCCGGCGAGGAGGCGATGGTCCAGATTCCGCATTGGCGGCCCGAGGTCGTCCTGATGGACATCAACCTGCCGCGGATGTCCGGCATCGAGTGTGTGGCGCGGCTCAAGGCAAAGATGCCCGAGCTCTTGGTGCTGATGCTGACCGTGTACGAGGATGGCGACAGCATCTTCCGTGCGCTGAAGGCCGGGGCCAGCGGGTACCTCGTCAAGCGTCTGGCCAGCGACCGGCTGCTCGAAGCCATTCAGGAGGTCAGCGCGGGAGGGTCGCCGATGTCCTGCCACATCGCGCGCAAAGTGGTGCAGTTTTTCAATCAGGAAGGTCCGTCGCCGGAAGTGTCGGAGAATCTCTCCCCGCGCGAGCTGGAGATCCTGGATTTGCTGGTGGCGGGCTGCTTCTTCAAGGAAATCGCCGATCGGCTGGGCATCAGTGGCGAGACCGTGCGCACGCATGTGAACCACGTCTACCGCAAGCTGCATGTGCGCAGCCGCACGGAAGCCGTCGTGAAGTACCTGCGCAAGGGCGCCTGAACGGTCGGGGGCTATCCCGGATATTTCATGGAGACGCGGCGCCCTCGCCGCGTTCCGCCCGACCACCGCGGCGGGGGCGCCGCGGCTCCAGCCGTCAGCGTGTGCGAGAGGTTCATTGTGCCTGTGAAATATCCGGGCTATCCCGGAAATCGACCAAGGGCTCGACCGCGGAGCCAACGACCGTACAGAGTGTGTGCTTCGCTACAGCGCAATGGGTGATTTTTCCGGGCGGCCTTTACGTGCCATCCCCTTTTTCGGGGATACCGCCCCCTTTCCGGTATGATGTAAGCTCAGCCGTTATGAATCGCCCCCTGGCCCGTCTGCGCCTTCTCGGGAGAATTTCGCGATGTTCGAAAAGTATCCGCATTATCTGCTGAATTTCAGCGGGGCCACCACGTTGACTCTGCCCGACAATCCGCAGATTCGTATCTTGGCGGCGACCGCCGTCGATGAGAGCCCGGTCGTCAGCCCGGCCCATCCGCTCTATGACATGTTAGCCCGCTCTGATTCGCTCGCCGCGCGCTGAGCCAAACGCTTCCTCCAACAAAACGCCCCCTGATTCAACCATGCACACAACCAGCCTCGCCCATCCCTTGTCTAAGACAGCACTTCCGCTCTGGGTGTTCGTCCTCGTCGGGTTGCTCCCTGCCGCCGCTTTTGCCGCGCCCGCCAAGGCCACCCCCACCAAGGTCGTTTCGGAAAAGATCGCCTTCCAGGTCGCTGACCCCGCCAGCAAGGGAAAGACCAGCATCGCCGAAATCCTGCCCAAATCGATTCCGGGCGTGACCACGAAATCCGTCTCTCTGGTTGGTCCCACAACCTGGACCCAGAATCAGGCGGGCGACGAAAATTACATCCTGTTGTTTCTCGACGGCCAGGGCACGCTGCTCGCCAACCAGCAGACCTACGAGATCGACGGCGAGACCATCGCCCGCGCCCCCATGGGCTGGAAGCTGCAAGTCCTGGTGAACGCCGGCAAGGTTCTGAACTTCCTCTCCATCCGCAAAGAAATCACCGCGGAAGATAAGACGGAGATCGCCAAGTATCCGGCCAACAACGCCGCGCCCTGGGTCAAGCGCTACAGCGAGTGCATCCCGTACAACGAGGCGATCAAGAGTGCAAAAACCATAAGTCGCACTCTGCTGCCCAAAAACTATGTGCCCCGCGTCGCGCTCGGCACGGTGCAGACAACCGGACCCGACAAAGTGGGCCTTCATGAACACCCCATGCTCGAGCAACTCTTCCTCGGCCTGCGCGGCAACGACATCATCGTCCACGCCAACGAAGCCAACGCCGCGCTCGGCGAATTCCATCTCATGGTCATCCCGCACGCTTCCATGCACGGCGCGTCGGTCGTGGAGGGCAAGAACCTCCACTACGTCTGGATGGACTTCTTCAACGACACCGCCGGCCAGGCATGGCTGGATAACCACAAGGACATCGCTCCGGGCCAGAAATACTAACCCGCATTCTTTACCCACGCTTTCCATGTTCTTCCGCTCCTCCCTTTTCCGGTTCCTGCTCCCCCTTGGCGTGTTGTCGGGCGACCTGGCGGCTGCGACCCGGCCCAACGTCTTGTTGGTGATCAGCGACGACCTTTCGCCGCGCCTACTGCCAGTACCCCGTGTGCGGCCCGTCCCGCGCATCGTTTCTCAGCGGCCTGTATCCGGAGTCGACCCGCGTGCTCGACAATGTGGTCAACATCGCCGAAACGCGCCCGGGCACGCCGCTCCTCCCGCGCGTGTTCCGCCAGGCCGGCTACT
>JBIJCX010000612.1:0-3276 GCA_044344465.1 Opitutaceae bacterium | reverse complement strand
TTAATGGCGGCTGGCGAAGCGGCGGTTGCACCCTTGGGTTGCATCGAGCCGCAGGGCAGGGTTACTGGGCGCATTCCAGGCACAGGACCATGGGCAATTCGCCCGCCGTCTGCGCCCGCAAAGGCACCGTGAGCGCGCCCTTCGCGAAGGAAAAGGCGAGCGCACGCCGGTCGGCCAGCAGGTAGGCGCCCGTTACCTTGGTCTTCAACCCACCCAGCGCAAACTCACCTCCGGGCCACTGGAAAAAATGCAGGTAGATCTTCCCGGGTTTCGTGGTGCAACGCCAGCCTTGGTCTCCCTCCACGACTTCCACGGGACTCTTGCGGCCGTCCGTCTCCACGATGCGGGTGCCGGTCACCTTCCCCAACTCCTCCCCGAACGGCGTCGGACCGGCGCCGTAGATCGCCTCGCCGTTGAGCTTCAACCAGCGGCCCAGCTCCCGCAGGGCGTCCTGGCTCGGCCGGGGAATGACTCCCGTGGCGTCGGGCCCGACATTGAGCAGGTAGTTGCCGCCCTTGCTCACGATGTCCACCAGCTTGTGGAGGAGTTGCGCCGGAGTCTTCCAGGCTTGGTCGTAGCTCACAAAGCCCCAGTGGTGGTTGAGTGTCGCCGGCGTCTCCCACACGCCCGGCACCACCCGGTTGGGGATCGCATTGTCGCGCATCGAAACATAGTCGAATCCGGCCCGGTCCGCGCGCAGCCGGCCGTTGATGAGGCAATTGGGCTGGAGCTGGCGCACCAGTTGCACGAACCGGTCCGCGCGTTCCGCGTTCATGTTAAGGGGCGTGTCGAACCAAACCAGCGCCATCGGGCCGTACCCGGTGAGGATCTCCCGCACCTGCGGCTCGGCCACCTGGCGCAGATACGCGTCGAAGTCTCCCTGCTGCGCCGGATCCCAGGAGCTGCCGCTGACGGCGCCGCCCGGATGGTGCCAATCCTGCGACTGCGAGTAATAGAAACCGAACGGCATCGCCTGCCGTTGGCAAGCCGCCGACAGTTCCTTGAGGACATCCCGCTTGAAGGGGGTGGCGTCGACGATGTTGTACGGGCTGACTTTCGACCCGAACATCGCAAAGCCGTCGTGATGTTTGCTCGTGATCACGATGTAGCGCATGCCGGCCTCTTTGGCCAGTTGCACCCATTCGTCGGCGGCGAACTTCACGGGATTGAATTGCTCCGCCAGGCGGGCGTATTCCTGCACCGGAATCCTGGCCCGGTTCATGATCCATTCACCCCCGGCGACCTCCCGACCCTGCCATTTGCCCGCGGGGCTAGCATACAGCCCCCAATGAATGAACAGGCCGAACTTCGCCTCGCGATACCACGCGGTGCGGGCCCATTGCTCCGGCGAGGGCGGGGCCGCTTCCAGCGCCACCTGCACTGGATCCACCCGGCCTGCCTGGGTGGCGCCGCCCGCCTTGCCTCTCTCTTCGCCAGCGCCAGACGCGGTCGTCAACAGACCTACGACCAGCCAGGCGGCCAACATGAACTGGGGTAAGATGCTCTTCATGGTTTCCTTTGCATAACGTTACCGAACAACATTAAGATTTTGCACCGTTTCGGGGCCAAACCTTGATCTTCATCGGCTCACCGCTTCCGCGCGGTTCAAAAGGCCCCGGACTGGGATTCCCTACGTGGCGGGGTTTGCCGAAGTAATCGCGATCCACGCGCAGAGGCGATCCGTCGGCATTTTCAAACGGCAGATCCGGAACTTTCGCCCGGCCCAGCAACGCGGTCGTCACCAGTGGGAGGGTCCTCGCCGTCAACCAAGCAGGATCAAAGCTCCACTCCAGAAACCAGCCATCCCCTTCCGGGGTCATTTTCAAGTTCGGGGAAGGCGGTCCGAAAACGGCCGGATCCTTGTCCAAGGGAGGCGGCACGGCGCCCAGGATATACATATTCCCCGAGAAAAGAATCGGGCTGAACAGTTTTTCCAGCGGCCCGGATAGACTGGCGGTCTGTTGTCCCGGCTGTGCGGAGACGCCGGCAAAGACATTGTTATAAAAACGTTCATCGCCCGGGGTGTTGTCGTGGTAGCCGGCGATCTCCGTGGAATGCGCCCGAAGGTAAGGCGTCGAACGCGGGGTGTCCCGCATCGCGCAACGCCCGGCAAACAGGTTGTGGGCGTAAGCGGTCCCGCGCGACAGAGAGACCAATGCGGAGGCGGAGAGGAACAGATTATTCTCCACGAGAATCGGCCCATGATTGACCTCGAGATAGAGATCCACGGTGGAGTTGTTGAACGCCAGATTGCTGCTGATCGTTGCGCCCTGCCCGATCCAGTCCAGCCAGATTCCCCGGGGCGTGTCATGCACGAGGTTGCCGCGAATCACTGTGTCGACGGCGCCATGCAGTTTGATGCCTCCCTGCTCCTGCCCATGAAAAAGGCGCCGCACATGGATGGAGTGGACGACATTGTCTTCGATCAGGCTGAACGCTCCGCCGAGGCTACCGCAAATGCCGGCCTGCTCACAATGTGAGACTCGATTCCTGCGCACCACATGCTGACCGATATTGGCCTGGTTCCAGCCGCCTTTCTCTACGGCGTACTCGACCAACCGTCTATAGCCAGAGGCGTTGCCAAGAAACTCCCCCATGTTTTTCAGTCCCAACGTCAGCCCCGCACAGACGGAATGACTGATCGTGTTGTCTTCGATCACCCACCCTTTGCTCCAATGGGTGCCGATGAGACCGATTTGCTCCACCGTCGGGGGAGCCCACGGAGTGGCGGCCTGGGTGAGTCTGAAGCCGCGAACGGTGAGGTAGTTGATCCCGGGCTTTTCCGGGTAGAAAACCGTGCGGCGGACATTGATTTCGACCAATTCATGATTGGGATCAACGGTGGGAAACTGCGCGTGAATCGTCGTGTGCCGATCATCGACCTGGCCAAACCACAGCGGAGAGTCGCCGGCGGGCGCCAGCACCTCGGCCAGCGCCGCGGCCTCCGTCAGCCAGTTTCCGTTCAAATAGACCGCGCCCGTGTGGTGTTGGCGCCCCTTGGGATCAAACCAATGGCCGTTTATCAAGTCACTGAACGGATTGAACTCACCAAAAAAGCGGTTCGGCAGGGTCACCTTCCACACATCACCCTGAACTCGGGTCCAGTCCCGCACGACCTCGGATCCTTTGATCTCAACCTTCTCCCCCGGCGCGGCCTGATAGACGATGCGTTTTTCGTCCGAGGTCCCTCCGCGCGGAGGATTGACCCGCTCGCGATACACTCCGCCGTGTACCGTGATCGTCTCCCCTGGCTGCGCCAGCTCGGCCGCCCGTTGG
>JBIJCX010000278.1:0-11586 GCA_044344465.1 Opitutaceae bacterium | reverse complement strand
GCGTGGAACGTGCCAATGAACTTTGGGTGCGCGATGCCGTTTCCTGTAGGTCGGGCTTTACGCCCGACATGCTGGTGTCGGGGATAAACCCCGACCTACAACAAACCGAGTTCATTGGCAGCGGAGCGAAGAATCCAATTGGATCAAAGCCGCAGTTCTCCCGCGACGAACCTGCTGCTGGATTCTTCGCTGGCGCTCAGAATGACAAACAAGGCCGATTTGAAGGGACAGGTCCGCAAAAGCGGCCCGCGGCTCACGGCACGCGCAGCCGCAACTCGCGGCCGTAGAGCGAGAGCAGCGGGTGCTTCACCACGGCGCGCACTTCGTAGTTCCGACCGGCGCGAAGGCCCGAGGCGGTTGATGAAAAATCTCCCGCGGCACTTCGCGACGTCAGCGGGAGCGACGTCCACGCACCGGTGCGCTCGTTGACGTCCTGCCCGGTGATGTCGCGGTATTCGAAGCCGACTTCCACCGCCTGGGCGTCGCCGAGCGTCGCGAGGTTGCCGCTGAGCGCGGCAGACTTGGTGGCGGGGTCCCACGTGGCGCTGGTCGTGTCGACGCGCGGCGGCGTGAGCGCGGGCTGCACGTGCGTGAGCTTCAGCACGACGGGGTTCGGCCATTTGCGATCGTTGTAGAGCCGCTGGGCGCGATTGGCGCGGAGGTGCAGGCCGTCGGCGGCCTGCTTGAACGTGGTCCTGGGCACGGTGGTGGGTGCGTATTCGACGACCAGATCGTTCTGGCTGAGAACCGTGACCTCGGTCTTCGCTGTCGCGCGCACGGAGTGGAGCACGAAGTCGCGCCACTCGCCGTGTTTCCACCGCTCCTTCGATTTCACGATGACATAGAGCGTGTCGGCGTCCTTCTGCTTCGTGAACCAGAGGTCTTGCTCATTGGTGATGATCCAGGGCCGGACGCCGTAGATGCATTCGCTGTTCACCATCATCCAGAGGGCGATCTCGCGCAGGCGCTCCTCCTGTTCGATGGGCAGTTCGCCGTCGGGCTTGGGGCCCACGTTAAGGAGGAGGTTGCCGCCCTTGGCGCGCGTCTCGATCAGCATCGCGATGAGTTCGCCGCCGGATTTGTAGACTTCGTTCGTGGGCTTGTAATGCCACTGTGTGCCCATGGTGACGCAGGACTCCCACGCCTCGTCGAGCGGCACCCCGGGAATGTACTGTTCCGGCGTCTTGATCGCACCCCGCGTGACGACGATGTTGGGCTGAAGTTGCCAGGCGAGTTCACGCAGCCCATGGGCTTCGCCATCGAAGAAGATCACGTCGACGGGCCCGTAGCGCGTGAGCAGTTCGCGGATCTGGGTCTGATCGTGCGCCATCAGTCCGGGGTTGTGCGCGGGCTGGACGCCGGGGATGCCGCGCTGGATCGTCTTGCCGTTTTTCCAGAGCCACCAGAAATCATCCGGCGAGTGATAGAGGCCGGGGGCGATGCCCTGGGCGCGGAAGGCGGCGAGGATTTCGCCGGTGATGTCGCGTTTGAAGGGCGTGTGCGCGATGTCGAAATCGGTCGTCGCCGTCGGCCACATGCAGAAGCCCGCGTGGTGTTTGGCGGTGAAGACCACGTAGCGGATGCCGGCGAGTTTCGCGAGGACGGCCCAATCCTCAGGGTTGAACTTGCGGGGATTGAAGGTGCGCGGCAGGTCGTTGACGAAGCGTTTCAGGTAGGGTTCGTCGGCGCCGACCATCGAGTGGCTGATGACGCTGCCGAGCTGAACGTCGACGCTCCAGTGGATGAAAAGGCCGAAGCCCTGGTCACGAAACCACTCGAGACGTTCCGGGCGGTTGAGCGAGCCGGACGCTTGGGCTTCGGTCACACCCGCCATGCGCACGGCAACGGCGGGGTCCCGGACGGCGATGGCGGGTTCCTGGACGGCGGCGCGGGTGGTCGCAACCAGGGCAAGGGCGAGCAGACAAAGGGCAGGAGTGTGGCGCATGGCGGAAGGCCGCCAGATTGCGGAATCCGGCGTCGGCATGCGAGCCCGCGTGCAAAGAGGTTTTATTGGGGGGGCGGAAGCGCAGGCGGGACGACCCGGTCGACTTTTGGCTGGAGTGCCGGGCGGCAAAGGTCATTTTCCGCCCGCCCGTCGGCACCCATGTCTGCCACCCTGACGCCGGCCACGCCCAATCCGATGACAAAACCCACTCCGCGCTGCATTTTGACGGTCCAGGGACGCCACGCGTTCGCCTTGCTCGCGGTCCCGATGTTTGCGCTTGCCCAGATTGTCGCGATCGATCCCGCGGCGAATCCTGTGCCGGCCGTTCCGCCGAGCGAGGCCGTGGTGCTTTCGCCGTTCGAAGTGAAATCGGATCGGGACACGGGCTTCGCCGCCAGCAGTTCACTGGCCGGTGGCCGGCTCGCCGGCGACCTGCGCGACACCCCGGTCGCGTACTCCGTGATCACCCGCGATTTCATCGACGCGCTTGGGATCACCGATCTCCAGAGCGCTGCCGAATGGGCCACCAGCAGCACGCTCAACGTCGACAACGGCCAGCAGAATTTCTTTGCGTCCCCGGTCAACTACACGATCCGGGGAACCGGCGGCGGTCGGGCGCAGCGGAATTTCTTCCCGCAAAACAACAACGGCGACAGCTTCAATCTCGAGCGGTACGACTTCGGCCGCGGCCCCAACTCGATCCTTTTCGGCAACGGCTCGCTCGGCGGCGTCAGCTCGTCCACGACCAAGCGCGCACAAACCAACCGGCGCTTCGAGGCCGTGCAGCTCAGCGTCGGATCCTGGCGCAATTACCGCGCGACCATCGATCTGAACCAGCCGATCAACGCGAGGGCCGCCGTGCGCGCCGCCGCCGTCTGGGGCGACAGCGATGGCTGGCGGATGAAGGACTTCGATCGCCGCAAGGCGGCGTTTCTCACGACCACCTATCGGCCGTGGCGCGATGGCGAGTTTCGCCTCGAGGGCGAGTACGGCATCAACTCCCGCCAATCCGGCTTCACCACGCTCGACGACCGCCTGTCCGGCTGGGATGGCCGCACGGTGTTCAACGCGCCCATGGCCGCGGCCACGCTCCCCTCGAACGCCAACGCCCTCGGGATCGGCCGCCGCGGCGCGAACTACTTCGTTTTCGATCCGTTCTCCGGCGCCAACGCGATCATGAATTACCAGAACGATCCCATCACGATCCCCGGCGGCAACAGCACCACGACCCCGCTGGGAAATTTCGTACAGGGCAGCCTGCCCGCCTTCAACAGCGCGGGCGCCACGTTTCTCCATGCCGTGAATATTCCGGCCAACCGCTTCGACCGCGCGATTGCCAATTCCTATTTCCGCCCGCCGTCCGAGGAGTTCACCATTTCGCCCGACGCCCCCATTCTGTCGCAGCGCTTCAAGGATCTCCAGTTCACCTGGAACCAGCGGCTGGGGAATTTCTACCTCGAGGTCGCCGCCGACGTGAACCGCGCCAACTCCTTCATCAACGGCGAGCAGAACCGCAGTACCAACGACACCTACATCGACATCAACCAGGTGCTCCCGAACGGCGCGCCCAATCCGCACTTCAAGCAGCCCTACGGCGATGGCTCGCTCGTGCGCGGCTACCGGGAATGGAGCTACAACAACTTCCGCGGCGCCGCCGCCTACGTGCTCGACAAGCGCTGGGGCAAGTTTGCCCTCAATACCCTTGGCGGCATCAACCGGGGCGAGGACACCAACGACTACCGCTATCTCAGCATCGCGCAGGGCGACGACCACCGCCAGTGGGGTTTCCTCGAATCCACCGTGCTGCAGACCGTGCGCATCCGCCGCTACTGGAACGAGCTCAGCCGCCCGATTCCCGATCTCTCGCTCCGGCCGATCACATTTGTCGATCCCATTACACGCGTCACGAAGGACATCCAGCCGATCTGGGCGATCAACATCGCGCGCCGCGACACCGAGTCGATCAACACCTCGAATTTCAAGTATCTCCTCGGCTCGGTGAACGCGAAATTCTTCAAGGGTCGCCTGGTTGTCCTCGGCGCCGCGCGCTACGACTCCTTCTTCTTCCGGACGCTCCAGCAGCTCGACAAGGGCGACTACCCGCTCGACTGGGACGGTGTCACTCGCATCATGCGCCCGGCCGCGCCCGCCGACTACGCCACGCTTACGTTCCGCCAACGCGACGCCCGCGGCAACCCGATCGGCGAGGCGCAGGAGGCCGCCATCCGCCCGCGCATCGCACCCAACGGCGACCGCGATCCGCTCTACGCCAGCGACCGGTTCAAGGATGACTTCAATCCGCCGCCCGTCACGGGCAGCCAGATCACACACTCGATCGGTTCCGTGTTTCACCTCACCAGCTGGCTCAATCCCTCGATCAACTACGCCGAGACCTTCAATCCCCCGAGCTCCATCGTCCGCATTGACGGCCGCCTGCTCGATCCGACGGTCGCGAGCGGCACTGACTACGGGCTCCGGATGGAACTGCTCCAGAATCGCCTCAACCTCAACTTCACCTACTACCAGACCCGGGAGGTCAACAGCATCATCCCGGCCGACGGCCCGAACTTCTTCAACACCCTCTACAATTCCAACGTGGTCGGCGACCTGAGCGCCGTCGGTGGCAACATCCGCGGCGCGGGCGCGTTGCCCGCCCAGTATCGCGACATCCGCACGCGTTCCGGCACCGGCTTCGAGCTGGAGGTCGTCGCCAATCTCTCCAAGGCGTTCCGCCTCACCGGCAGCGTCAGCTTCCCCAAGGTCTACGAGTCCAATCTCAACCCCGACGTCAAGGCGTACATCGACAAGAACGGCGAGCTTTTCAAACAGATCGCCCGCGATGCCGGGGTGCTGATCGACGCGAACAATGTCGCGAGTGTGAACACCGCGATCCCGGTGAACCAGCGATCACCCGACGCCACGAATGCCACCAACGCCTACAACAACATCGTCGCGTTCCGGCAGAACATCATCGAGGGCAGGCGGCTCAATCAGGATCAGCCGATCGTGAACGTGTTTGGCGATTACACGATTCAGACCGGCCGGCTGAAGGGCGTGCGCGCCGGTGCCGGCGTGCGCTATCGCGGCCAGCAGATCATCGGCAACCGCGGTTCGGATACGATGGCCGATCCCGCGAATCCCACCCGCGCGATCGACGATCCGGCGGTGGACGCCTACACCCCGGTGTACACGCCGAACGATTACTATATCGTCACCGGCACGCTCAGCTACTCGTGGCGGTTCAAGAACCGGCGCGAACTGCTGGCCAATCTCGTGATCAACAACCTGCTCAACGATCGCGGCCCGCAGTATTCGTCGATTTCCCAGACGGCCTCCGCGCTCCGCCCGAAGAACGGCGACTACACCAGCCCGGCCCGCGAGACCGTCCCCATCTCTTTCGCGCTCAAGCAGCCGATCAGCTACAATTTTCAGCTCACGTTGAAGATGTGAGGTGGGCCTTCATCCACCCGGTGGTCGGGGTGGGCGGCGGTTACGCTGTGGTGCGCCATCGAAATTCGAGCGGCCGCGTGCTGGCAACGCACACGGACTTGCCGCAGGAGGTTGAGCCGGCCGCGCCGGCCGCCAAACCGGTGACCCTGACCGTGCCAGTGCCGGCTCCGGCCGTGCCGCGCCCAACTCCGGCCGCACCCGCACCGGTGGCCGTTGCGCAGGGGCCTACGTCCCGGCGACAAGCCGGAAATGCCTGCCGGCGGGCAGCGGGCTGAACCGGTTGCGGGTTTTAGATTACGTTCACGCCGGCAGCCGAACCTCGCGGATCCGACCGGCGAGATCGTCGATCTCGTCGGTGCTTTCGCATCCGACGTTCAGCACATCGACGCAGCCCAGTCCCAGCGTGAACCGCACCGACTCACTGCGCTTTTCGGGATCGTTGCGCAAACGGCCCTCGCCCACGATTTTCATGCCGACCACGCCCTTGCCGGCGGCATGCAGTTTTTTCAGGACCGGCACGACTTTTTCCGGCGGACCGTCCATGGCCATGCCGAAGGGATTGATCCGCGTGTGGACCGATTCAACCCATGGTTCGGCGACACAGGCTTCCAGCGCGACCAGCGAGTGGCACGACACCCCGTGGGCGCGGACCATCCCCTTTTGCTTTAACTTGGCGATGATTTCCATCTGCCGCGCACATTCCTGCGGCCAGGTGGGCGAGACCACGCAGTGCAGCAGCAGCAGGTCGACATAGTCGGTCCTGAGCTCCTTGAGAAAACGGGCCACTACCACGTCGGCATCGGGCCGCTCTGCCTCGGGGATCCCTCCGGGGCGGAACCAGATCTTGGTCGCAATCTGGTAACGGTCGCGCGGGATGTCGTGCAGCGCGGAGATGACATACGGATGGGTGCCGTAGAGATCGGCGAGATCGAACATCCGCACGCCGCGATCGTAGGCGCCGTGCAGCAACGCCCCGAATTTCTCGCGCCCCATCCGGGTGTGGTTCGACTCGCGTTTGCCGCCCTTCATACCGGTGCCGAGGCAGAAGCGGGAAACGTTTATCCGGGTCGCGCCCAGCGGCACGGTGGCGAACGGATCCACCCGTACCGTGGCGGTCGACGTCGCACCGGCGAGCCGGGATCCGATCAGGGCGCCGCCCAAGGCGAGCGCGGATTGTTTGAGGAACTGGCGGCGGGGAGTGATCATGGCGGAGACGGGGTTCGAGGCGAGAGGGCGCGGGAGCCGGGAAATTCGCGGTGCGGCGGATACGAGCGGGCCGGAAGGCAGAGTGGCGATTGGCGGTGGATTGTCGATGCCGGGTTGCCGCGGATGAGCGGGTGGCTTAGCACGGTGCTTCAGCCCGCGCCTTTGGCGTTGGGAGACGCGGGCTGAAGCACCGCGCCACCGTCCTCCGGGAGATGCTCCCGCTTCCCGGCTGGCCCGTGTTTCCGGTTCGACCTCCGGGAGAAACCGGTTGATGATTCGTCGTCGTTCCTCAGGTGGCCTGACCCTCTTTTTGCATGAAACACGC
The DNA here is from genome assembly GCA_044344465.1 of Opitutaceae bacterium. Lineage (GTDB taxonomy): Bacteria > Verrucomicrobiota > Verrucomicrobiia > Opitutales > Opitutaceae > ER46. Next base: position 4,660 of record JBIJCX010000278.1, on the reverse strand, counting down.
ACTCCTCAAAATGTCCGCCCTGCTGCTCACCGCGTTGGCGCTGCCCGCCGTTGCCGCGCCAAAAAAACTCCTGGTCGTAACGGTCACGACCGGTTTCCGCCACGCCTCGATTCCGACCTCGGAAAAGGTGATTGCGCAACTGGCGAAGGAGAGCGGCCAGTTCACGGTCGATTTCGTGCAACAGCCGGAGGGGCAGCCCAAGGGTCCCGCGCGGCCGCGCCCCGGCCCGGCAGACGAAAAGGATCCGGCCTTTCAGGCGGCGGTCGCGAAATTCGAGGAGGCGCGGAAGGCGTACGACGCCGCGATGGCGCGCTGGATGCCGGCCGTGGCGGCGGCGCTGAAGCCGCTTAGCGTGCAAAACCTGAAGCGCTACGATGCCGTGATGTTCGTCAGCACGACGGGCGATCTGCCGCTGCCGGACAAGCAGGGCTTCCTCGACTGGATCGCGGGTGGGAAGGCGTTCGTGGGCATCCATGCCGCGACCGACACCTTTCACGGATTTCCCGCGTTCATCAAAATGATCGGCGGCGAATTTCTCCGGCACGGACCGCAGGTATCCGTGGACTGCATCAACCAGGATGCGGCGCACGCCGCGACCAAGATGCTGCCGGCGCGCTGGACGGTCTTCGACGAGATTTACCAGTTTCAGAATTTCGAGCGGGCGAAGGTCCACGGTCTGCTCACCCTCGACCAGCATCCGAATGACAAGACGCCGGGCGATTATCCGGTGGCGTGGGCAAAGAAATTCGGCACCGGGCGGGTGTTCTACACCTCGCTCGGCCACCGCGACGACGTGTGGGATCCAGCGGCACCCGAGGGCGGCAAACGAGCGAACGGTCCGGCACTTTCAAAGCAATACCAGCAGCACGTGCTGGGCGGAATCCTGTGGGCGCTCGGGCTGGCGGCCGGCGACGCAACGCCGCAGGGCACGGCGAGGTGAGGCGGCGTTCTGCGGAAATTGCCTCGGTTTGAAACGTCGCTTCGTTTGGCGGCATGATCAACACCCCCGGTTGGACCCGACGCGGGATAGTCCGACATCCTGCGCCTAGCCCAAGCCAGGGCGCGGCGGGTCGCGGTCGCCCATGTGACGCGTTGCGCGCCCATCGTGCTGCGCCTGGAGACCGCCTTGCGGAAGGGACTCATCGGCGACGTGCTGGAGATTCACACGGTGGGCAAGATGGGCTCCCGCGCTGGCGGGCAGGATATGATGGTGCTCGGTCTGCACGTGTTCGATCTGGCGCGGCTCTTTGCCGGCGAGGTGCAATGGTGCCAATCCCGGATCCGGCACCAAGGCAGGTTGCCGGCGATTTCCGCCGCCAAGGAATCGCCCTCGGACAAGGTCGGTCCCGTGGTGGGCGACGATATCTTTGCGCACTTCGCCATGGACTCCGGTGTAAATCTCACGTTCCGCAGCCGCGCGGGGCTGGAGAAGGCCGCCGGTCCTTTTGGCCTGGAGATCATCGGTTCGCGCGGGATCGTCCGGCTCATCTCGGGAGCCGTGCCCACGCTTTCAATCCTCAGCGATGGATTGGTAAAATCGCGGCATAAAGCCGCTCCTACAGCTTTCGGCAAACGCCCGGAGCAAGCTCCGGGGCCTTTGCTGAAACTCAGGCGCGCTGCTCAAACTTTCGGCAGCTCGAAGCCCTTGCGGTGCACGCGTCCAATCAACGCATTGGCGGCGGCGTCATCGAAGGTTTCCGTCGCGGCGTTGAAGCGCAGTTTCTTGCCCGTGCGCCAGGCGATGTTGCCCGCGTGGCACATCACGGTGCTGATGTGGCCCGAATAGATTTCCTGATTGAGCGACGCGCGGTTCCGGCTGCGCACGGCCTGGAGGAAGTTTCGCACATGCGCCGTTTGACCGACGTCGCTGCGGCCTTCCTGCATCACCTTGCCTTCCGGATCGTAGGCCTTCCACGACGTGTTCGTGAGCTGCATCCAGCCGTTCTCACCATAGATCACCGCGCCCTCGCCCGCGCCGAACAGTTTCGGTTTCGACCACAGGCGCATCTCGTATTGAATCACATGGGCCGGGTAGTCGTAGTTCACGAACAGGGTGTCCGGCCACTGCTGGTCGTCTTCGAAGAAGAACTTGCCGCCCGATGCGCTGATGGCATCCGGGAACGTGTCCAGTCCCATGACGTAGCGGCAATAGTCGATGCGATGCACGCCGTCGTTGCCGAGGTCGCCCGTGCCGTAGTCGAACATCCACCGCCAGGCACCCTCCACAATGGTCTTGTTGTAGGCGCGTTCCGGAGACGGCCCCTGCCACAGATGGTAATCGAGACCCGTGGGTGGCGCGCTCTCGGCCGCCAGCTTCACCGCCTGGGAACGTCCGGTCTCCCAGGCGCGGCCCGAGATCACCTTGCCCAGCGCGCCGCTCTGCACGAATTCCCGCGCCTCCCGCAGGAATGCCGCGCTGCGAATCTGCGTGCCCATCTGCACCATGCGATCCTTCTTGCGCGCCGCCGCCACCGCGACCCGGCCTTCCTGAATGTTGTGGCTCGCCGGCTTCTCCACATACACGTCCTTTCCGGCGAGGCAGCCCTCGATCGTCAGCAGCGCATGCCAGTGATCGGGTGTCGCGATCATGAGGGCATCAATGGAGGGATCGCCGAGTAGATCACGGTAGTCCCGCACGAGCTTCGGCATTTTGCCGGTCTTGGCCTTTACCTCCGCCCCGCGCTGGCTCAGCACCGACTCCCGCACGTCGCACAGATGCGTCACCTCGCAGTCCGGATCCGCGATGAAGCTGTGCATGACCGAGTTCCCCCGCCCGCGAATGCCGATGCAGGCGACCGCGATCTTGTCGCTCGGCCTCGCGGCGATCGCCGCAGGCACGGTCGAGGCGGCGGCAAACGCGCCGGCGGTCTTCAGAAAGTCACGTCGGGTGGGCAGGGAGGCAGTCATGGTCGAACAGGTTGGGACCGGGCACAATTCGCTGCCAGCTCTGGCACGATGTGTCGATTTGATCCGATCAAAGGCGTAGCGCCCCGGCACTACGGCGCGGGCTTGGCCGCCGTCGGCGGACCGCCGGGCAGCACAACCACCCGGCTGGCGCTGGCGGCGCCCAAATATGTCTTCGCGAGTTCGTCCAGTTCGGCCTTCGTGATCGCCTCATTGTCCGCATAACGGGAGCGGCACCAGTCGAGCACCTCGGGCCGTTCCTGCGCGCGGGCCAGGACGCTGCCCACCCAATAACCGTTGGAACGGGCGGACTCACGCAGGCTCGTGAGCACCGGCTTTTTCGCCCGCTCGAGTTCGTCCACCGTGACGCCGTCGCGCGCCATGGCGTCGGCGAGCGTCACGATCAGGTCCATGATTTTCTTTGCCTTTGCCGGATCGGTTGTGGCGCCCGCGACGAGATAGCCGTAGCCCGGATAAATCTCGCTCGGCGCACTGCCGGCCCCGGGATTGTAGGCATCGCCCAGCTCCTCGCGCACCTTGACGCGCAGCCGATCGGAAAGCACGTCGGCGAGGAGGTTCAACCGGCGGCTGCGCCGGATGTCGAACGGAAATCGCCCATCGAAGCTAAATCACGCGTTGTCGCAGACTTAGTTGATTGTTAGTGTTTTAGAACAGGTAAATAGTGGCACCTACGTTTTCAGAAGTGAAGCCAAAAACACCATTTCTGGCAACCTTGTGGCAACCTAAAATCAGCGATCCGATCAAGCGGCTGATTCTGCCTCGCACGTGCCAATTTCGCAGGCGTGCCGGAGTGGGCTCAGCAGTGTTGTAGTGGGTTTCACCGCGAAGAAATCGTTCGCCGCACCTATGCCGCATCAGGAGATCGAACCTGTTTGCCGACGAAAGGGCTTGAGCTTGGCCGAAGCCCTCATCTCTCCCGCCACGAATTTGGTAAAGTCGGCAATCTCGCCTTGGACCGACGCTTTTTCCAAGGCCGCCATGTATTCGCTTCGCCGCTCCACCCGGATCACAGTCCAACTATGACCGCCGGATGCCAGCATGAGGTTCATGAGGAACCGGCCGATACGTCCGTTGCCGTCAGCATAGGGGTGGATGAACACAAAGACGAAGTGACCGAGCACCGCACGCACCGCCGCGGAGGGCTCTTTGGCGAGGGCGTCAAAGAGCGCTTCCATTGAGGCCGGGACGGCTTCAACAGCAGGAGGGACGTGGTCCGAACCCCGAATAAACACCCGCCGCTCACGGTAGCCGGCGAGCGCGGACGCGGGCAGGATGTTGGCCTGCACAGATGGGCTGAATAGCGCGCGATACCAACTCTGCAGGTCACGATCCACGACCTTGCCCGGCGACCGGCCGCGCAGCACGTCACCCAAACTGGAGAGCACCTGATTAAACGCTGCCCGATATCCCTTCGCCGCCATCGCGTTGATCTGTCCTTGATCTTCCGGGTTTTCGGTCGGATTCCACGCGCCGTCGGCGATGCGCTGAATCAGTTCCGGTGTGACCTGATAGCCTTCGATGGAAAGCGAATGATAGGCGTCATGCGTGTAGATTTCATTCACGCGTCGCAGATAGCGGAATTGATCCGGCATGGAGCGCGGCGGAGAGGGAAAATGCGCCAGCACGTCAGACCGCATTCGCGACCACATCGCTCCGATCCGTCCCGCATAGGGAGACGGCAAGACTGCCCCAACCGGCAGCCGGGCCGGCTCTGCAAACGGGTTTTGCGGCTTAA
>JBIJCX010000277.1:0-11618 GCA_044344465.1 Opitutaceae bacterium | reverse complement strand
CAAGCTTATCCGCCGTCTGGTGCTTCCTCCATCGATTGCTGTCACGGCCAAAAGAAAACATGAAGGCCATCATCCGATCAATGCTTCGGCACATTGGCTATGAACTCGTGCATCGGAACGTCGATCCCATTTTGGCGGAGATTCGCGCTATCCACGAAAATCTCCGGCTTTGCCCAGGCAACGATCTCAGTTGGGCCGATACGCTCTCGGCTCCCGCCGCTCACGCGTGCATCCGCAGCATGCTCCGACTGCATCAAATCGATCTTGTTCTGGATGTCGGTGCAAATCGCGGCCAGTTCGCCCGCCTTCTCCGCCGGTTGGGATATGCCGGCGACATCGTGTCGTTCGAACCCTTGGCAAAGTATCGCTCGGAGCTAGCAGTAGCCGCCGCCGCCGATCGGCGATGGCGCATTATCCCACTGGCGATGGGCAATGCGGTCGCCGAACTCGATCTCCACGTATGCAAGGACGACGCATTCAGCTCGCTTCATCCCGTCAACGACATCGCACGAAGCCGGTTTGGTGACTTAGTCGCCGAAAAGCATGTTGAACGCGTATCCGTACGCCGACTCGATGATCAATGGCCGGCATTGTCCGAAGGACGGCCGCGAAACGTTCTGCTGAAGTCTGACACTCAAGGCCACGATCTCGCTGTGCTCGAAGGCGCCACGGCAGTGCTTTCAAGCACCCGGGCGATCGTCACCGAGGCTGCCTTTGTCCCCCTTTACGAACAGGCGCCGTTATTTCCCCAAGTTTCAAGTTGGTTGGCCGCGCGCGGATTCGCACTTAGCGGCATTTTCCCGATTTCCCACCATCCCGAGGATTTAACGCTGATCGAGACGGATTGTGTGTTCACGCGTCCAAAGGGCACAATTTAAAGTGCGACGGCGAACCGTATAAGGATCAAAGGACAGTGTCGCCCTCTCCGTATTTGCTTGATTGAGCCATCATGGCGTCTTTCACCCATCATTTACTCCGTCTCCGCTGTCGAATGGCGCTCTGGCTTCTCCGGCAACGGTTCGCCAAGCGCTACGCACTTGCGAACCTGATCTGTCCCCACGAAGAGGACATCGTCCGCGCGGCCCCCGGCGCCCGCCCCCCAATTCCCCTGCCGGCTGTCTCGCACATCTTTTATCACCAAGCCTCGGTGGAGCTTGATTGCGCCGAAAACTCCCTCCGTACGCTGATTTGGAACATACCCGAGACCGACGAAGTCATCCTTTACGACAAGGGAGGTACACTTCCAGTGTGCTGCTTCGACCAGCTTGCCCGCCAGCACTGGCGTAGTTGGGCAATCCACCGCGAGGTCCTTCCCGAAATGGCTGCATATACCTACGGCATGAACAGTAGCATCCCGATGGCACAGGCTCCCATCGTCATGCTCTGGCGCAGCGATTACGTCTACCCGCGCGGACTTTACCAAAAATACCTGTCGCACATCGTCACGCACGACATTGTGCTGCCCTACTCCGTCTACATCGGCGCGGCGCACGTCCGCAGTGACTTTTTGAGGGCAAACTGGGACAAACTGGTAAACTATGACGATTCGTTCTGGCGCGCCAATGCCGCGGAGACCTATTCGATTTACGAGAGCCAGGATCCCGTACACTTCGCGATCCGCAAGAAGACCTGGCTTAAACTAGGCGGCCTCGATCACCGGTTGTGGGGCTATGGCTGGCAGTTTGGCGAATTCGCCGCCCGTCTCCGTCACCGGATTCCAAAGGGCCGAATCAAGTATTTCGACCACGCCTGGCCCGTGCATCAATATCACACGTCCTCTCTCATGGTCCGCACCGCAGGATGGAACGAAAAGAAATCCGCGGAGGACCGGATTGGCCGCGAGCGCTTTGCTGCATTCCTCGGCGGCCGGGAACTGTTTGACTGCTATGAGTATCGTTGGAACCAAAAACTCCGACCGATTCCAACCGATGAACGTAGATAAGCCGTCACCTTTCACTCTTGCCACTCTTCGCGAAAAGTCGCGCTGGCTCGAGCGGTTCGCGCGCAACGTTCACTCCCAAACTGGCGAGGACGGTTTGCTCGCGAAAGCCCTAGAGATCATCGGCTCCGACAGCCGGCTATGCGTTGACGTCGGTGCATGGGACGGACTCAAGGGCAGCAACACCCGGGAACTCATCATTTCCGGTTGGGAAAGCATTCAGATCGAGGGTAACCCGGAACGATTTATCCAACTCACGCACCTCTACGCCGACATTCCGCGGGTCCGCTGCGTCCGCCGCTTCGTTCAACCCACCGGGCCGGACTCGCTTGATGCCATCCTCGATGGGTGCTCAGTGCCAGCGGAGTTCGGGCTGCTATGCATCGATATTGACGGCAACGACTGGCACGTATGGAAGTCTCTTGGACGCCGCCCGCATTTGGTGCTCATCGAGTACAACTTCAGCGTGCCTGATGAGGTGTCCTTTGTGCAACCGAGCGACCCGCGCATTGCGCAGGGCGCGAGTCTCCGCGCGTTCGTAGAACTCGGTCGTAAGATGGAATACGAACTTATCTTTGCCACGGGTCTCAATGCCCTTTTCGTCGCGCGCGAATTCTACCCGCTCTTCTGCATTCCCGACAACAGCCTCGAGGTCATGCACGTGCCCTGTTCAAATGCACGCACTCATGTTTTCTTCGGCTACGACGGCACGGTTTTTGTGCGTGGGTCGGCGCGCGCACCCTGGCACGATCTGCCCATCCTGGAGCATCGGGTGCAAATTCTTCCCCGTGCACTGCGCAAGGCCGGCGGCTACAACCGCTGGCAAATCTTGTGGTTCCTCACCGTCCGCGCGTGCCTGGACGGCAATTTGCTTCGACCGCGCAAATGGCTCACCGCACTCCGGGTACTGTTCGGTCGTCAAGTCGTGACCAACGTGCCGCGGTCATGATTTCCCCAGCCGACCGATGACTCGATTTGTTCTGTCTCTTCATCATCACGCCGCGCGTATGATCGGATGCTGGCGCGCACGGTTGGCGACGCTTTCCGGTACACGCGTCGGCTCGGGCGTCAGCGCTGGAACCGGCTGCGAGATCTCAATGGGCCCGGCGCCCTCTCGCCGCGGCGCCATCATTCTCGGCGACCGAACCCACGTCGATCGCGGAGTGTTGCTTCACCCCTACGGAGGTCAGATCGAAACCTGCATCAACGTATATATTGGCCCCTATACGACCGTTTACGGTCATGGTGGAGTTATGATCGGTAGCGACACTCTGATCTCGATGCACTGCCGGATCCTGTCTTCGGAGCACACCATCCCTTCGCCCGGCACCATCATACGCTCGCAGCCCGATCTTCCCAAGCCTACCCGCATCGGGGCCGATGTCTGGCTCGGCGCTGGCGTTACAGTACTTGGCGGAGTGACCATTGGCGACGGTTGCGTGGTGGGCGCCGGTGCGGTCGTCGCACAGGATCTGCCGCCAAACTCGATCGCGCTTGGGATTCCCGCGCGGGTTGTCCGGCAGCGGCGATGAACATGACCTCTGCCGATTTTGACTGGCAGCCAGCAGGCGGACACGGCAGTTGCCATTCGATTACTCTCGTCCCCGAGATGCCATCTCACGAGACATCGTTTGGCGCTCGCGCGTGACATACTCTCCGATACGCCAACGGGGCGGCTCCTGCTCAGCGGAGATCACCTCCTTGAAATCGATTCATTCAGCCGCGAACGTGTGCCACTCCAAGCACTCTTTGTCAGACGGCAGTAGATGCGAGTATTTTTTCGCCGCGGATCAGCGGCCCGTCGGCTTACTCGCACCGCCGAACGCGATTGTCATGGAGTGGCGTAGGCTGCGAATGAAAGAACTTGTCGAACCTTTGCGTGCCAGAGGATTCGGAATGCGCCCTAGACCATTGGTGGATTATGGGATGGACGGATTACTCGACGCCCGGCGCAATGGCCCACGTCCGGGGCTATGAGCGAATCGCCCGCCCCGCTTCCCATTCGTCGCTCCTGGTTGCAGGGACTGCGAGAGCGCCTGTGGGCTCGAACGAGGGCGAACCTGCCGCGGGCCGTCTACGCCAACGGCGGGCTAGGCGATGAACTGATGCTCACCGCGATCGCGCGTGCCGCGCGCCTCGCCGGACAGCCGCTGAATATTCTAACGGCGCGCCCGGAAGTGTGGCGCGGCAATCACGACCCGCTCAGCCTGCAGGCGGACATCGAACGATGGCATTACGCGAAACGCCGCGGCTGGATAACGACGGAAATCGTCCACCTGTTGTATCCCACCGGCGCGCCCGGACACATTGCGGCCCAAATGGCCAAGTGCGCCGGCGTCGCATTGCCGCCAGATTGGCGGCCGGTATTGAATCTGCCGAAGGCGCTGCCCCGCCATCCCCGCCGCCTCGTGCTGCAAAACTCCTGCCGCGGCGCGCTCTACGCCGCGGATACAAAAGAGTGGCCGCAATCGCGCTGGAATCAGCTTGTGCGCCGGCTTGCCGGCGACTTCGAACTCGTACAAATCGGCACGCTCGCCGATCCACCGCTCGCGGGAGCAATTGATCGCCGAGGGCGAACGAATCTGGCCGAGGCCGCGGCGCTCATTCAGCGCGCCGCGTGTTTTGTTGGACTTGAGTCTGGCCTCATGCACGTTGCCGCCGCGGTTCGGGCACCCTCGGTCATCATCTATGGTGGTCGCACTCGTCCCCATGAAACCGGCTATGCCCATCACGCCAATCTCACGCGCAATCCAGCCTGCGCCGGCTGTGCCCTGAATACGGGCTGCCCGCACTCCATGGTGTGCATGGAGATTCCCGTCGATGAGGTCGAGGCGGCTGTTCGCCAACAAATCACCGGCCAAAAGCCATCATGAGCGAACCAGGGCTAAGCGTCATCATTTGCACCCACAATCCGCGCGCGGATTATCTTAGGCGAACGCTCGGTGGGCTGAGCACCCAGTCGATCGCGGCGGACGCTTGGGAACTGCTCATTGTCGACAACGCGACGCGCGACCCGCTGGCGTCGCGCGTCGACCTCGCATGGCACCCGGCGCCACGCATCATCGCGGAGCCCGAACTCGGGCTGACCGCCGCTCGTTTGCGCGGGATCGCCGCGGCACGCACCGAAATTCTGGTATTCGTAGACGACGACAATGTGCTCGCCCCCGATTACCTAGCGCGATCGATGGCTATTTCGCGGGCCTGGCCTATGTTGGGCGCATGGGGTTGCGGAAATTATGTCCCGGAATGGGAATCCCCGCCGCCACCTGAATTTGCCCCGTATCTCGACTATCTCGCCGTCCATCAGGTCCCTCGCGATCGCTGGTCGAACCAGTACTTCGACTATCCCGCCACGCCTGCAGGCGCCGGTATGTGCGTCCGCACCCCAGTTGCGATCCGTTATGCCGAAAGCGTTCGCCACGACCAGCGCCGCAAACGCCTTGACCGGTCGGGCACCGGACTTGCAGGTTGTGGCGATTTCGACCTCGCGCTCACGGCCATCGACGCCGGGCTCGGGGTCGGGGTACTCACCGAGTTGACGATGACGCACCTGATGCCAGCTGGCCGCGTCGAGGAACTGTACCTATTACGGCTCGTTGAGGGCCATGCCTATTCGACCGTCCTGCTGCACTCGCTGCGCAATCCAAATTTCACGGCACCTCGCCAAGGCGTGCTCGCACGTCTTCACGAATTCCGCCTGCGGTGTTCACTCAGTCTCATCGCGCGCAAAATCCACGATGCCCGCCGCCGCGGAGAGCAACGAGCGTGGCGCGAACTCGGAAAGGGGACCGCGTGACTTCGCCGAGTAACCTCTTCCAGTTAAGGCCTGGCGGGAGCACACCGGCCATCGGCCCAACCGAGCGCCACGCTGGCGCCGTTCCAAGCGCAGCGACTCGCGTCGTTCCGTTCGGCCGATGAAACCAAGTATCTCGTGGCGCGATCGTCTGCTATGCGCCTGGCATCGGCGTGGGTGGAGAGGGTTTCAAACCATGCGACGATTAATTCCGGCCGGTGCCCATGATCGTTTCATCGCCTTCGAAAGCCGTTACGGGTCGCGTTTCCTCCTCGATCCGCTGGCCTATATTGATCGGCGCGTGCTGCACGAAGGATTCTACGAGTCCGAAGTGCTCGAGTCCCTGCTTCCGCACATGCATGCCAGGGCGATACTCTGGGACATCGGTGCTAACTTTGGCTTGCATGCCGCCACCGCGGCCCATCTTGCGCCCGAGGCCACCGTGGTCGCCTTCGAACCCAATCCCATCGAACACGCCCGACTGCTTAAGCACCGCGCGTGGAACGCGCCACACCTGATCACATCAACCCTCGCCCTTTCGGATCGTGCCGGCGTCTTGCCACTTCATCTCGGACCGCCCGGCAATTCGGGCATGACGACACTTGGAGCATGGGCCCGGGAGACAGAAAACGGCACGGTCAACGTCGCCGTGGCCACGGGCGACGACCTCATCGCCCGCGGAATTTTTCCTTCGCCCACTGTGATCAAGCTCGATGTCGAAGGATTTGAGGCCGCCGTGCTGCGCGGCCTTGCCGCGACTCTCGCTCTGCCACACTGCGAACTCGTCGTTTTTGAGGACGGCCCGAGCCCAGACTCGGAACCAAAACGCATCCTGCAGAAGGCCGGATTCATGATCTCGCCCCTGACGCGCCGAGAGAACACGGAACACGCCCTCGCAAATTTCGCCGCCCGCCGGCCATCAAGCGCGTGATCTCGGTCGTTCTTCCCACCCGCAACCCTCACCCGATCCGATTTCGCCGCACCTTGGCCGGGCTGGCAGGCCAAACGCTGAACCGATCCGATTGGGAAATTGTCGTCGTCGACAACGGCAGCGATCCGCCCGTCACTTCGTTAGCAGAGTCACTGCTGGCCGAATTAGGAGTTCGCTTCGTCCTCGAGTCGGAACCCGGCCTCACACCGTCGCGATTGGCGGGAATTCGCGCGGCCCGCGGCGAAGTGCTGGTTTTTGTCGACGACGACAACGTCCTCAGCCGGAATTACCTCGCGGCCGTCGCCGATCGTTTCGCTGGATCCTCAGCACTCGCCGCCGCCGGAGGGCCGGTAATTCCCGAGTGGGAGGCGCCGCCTCCCGACTGGACGCAACCGTTTCACGGTTTGCTCGCGCTGCGCGATCTCGGCCCGACGGCTCGAGTAGCCCGCGGAGGCCCTGGTGTTCCATGGCCTGACTTTGCGCCGGTCGGAGCCGGCCTCGCTATCCGGCGTGAATTCACGCTGGCCTACGCAGACGCTGTCCATCGTGATCCCCGGCGCCGTTCGCTTGACCGTCGTGGAGCAAGTCTCGCCTCTGGCGGCGACAACGACCTGATCTTTACCGCGCTTCACGCCGGCGGCGATGTTGCCTACTTTCCCGAACTGCGCCTCACCCACCTCATACCCACCAGCCGGCTCAATGCCGACTACCTGACGCGACTCAACCGCGGTATCATGCGCACCTGGGTGCGAGTGCTCGCGTTGCACGGGCAATGCCCCTGGCGCCCAGTCGCCCGCGCCACCGTACCTCTGCGTTTCGCCCGGGCGTGGCTGCGATTGCGCGCCTGGCGGGGTCCGGCGGAGCGTGTGCGGTGGGCGGGTGCGCGAGGTCAATTCGAGGGTCTCGCCGACGTCCATGATTGGCCCCCACCGGACGCGTGATGGGAACTCGCTCCATCGCACTCGGTCGCTCCCGGGTTCCGCGTTTTTTCCGTTTTGTGCGCAACGTTGCACGCTGGGGCATTCCGCCACGGTCTCTCGTCTTTGGTCCACTTAGTCTCGGTGATGATCTACTTTGCACGGCAATACTCCGGGAGGCTCGACGACGCGGGGAACCTTTCGCTATGATGACGGCGCGACCAGAGCTCTTTGTCGGCAACACAGATCCAGCGAAGCTGCTCCCGATCGATGACGACTACATTGCGGGGATACGCCGCCTCGGCGCCCGGGTCGTCAAGCCCTACTACGTTCGCGCCGATCCAAACGACTCCCAACGAGATATCCTACCCGCCCACCACATCATCGCCGAGATGTGTGCAATCTCCGGCCTAAAAGGCGAGGTGTCGGTGCGACCTTATCTCGCTCTAAATCATCGTGAGCGGGACTTCGGCCGGCTTTTCCCGCATCAGATTGCGATTCACAGCTCGGGCCGCGCCGCCGCAATTCCGTACGAGGCCAAGGAATGGGGACCGACAGGCTTCACTGACGTCGCACGTCTGCTCAAGCCACACGCCAAGCTCGTGCAAATTGGGGCAAAAAGCGATCCTGCCCTCCCAGTCGACGCCGACCTGCGGGGTAAGACTACTTTACGCGAAGCCGCCGCTATTCTCGCCGGCTCCGACCTATTCATTGGACTCGAAGGGTTTCTCACCCACCTCGCACGTGCCGTCGACTGCCCCTCGGTGGTGATTTTAGGTGGCCGAGCACCAGCAGAGATTTTCGGATACTCTGCAAATCGCAATCTGACTGACTTTCCCGAATGTGGACCGTGCGCCCGCCGAATCGGCTGCCCTCACGGACTGAAGTGTATGACCGCGATTACTCCTCCAGCCGTCACCGCGGCTGCTCTGGAAGTACTCTCAAGCCCGCCGAATCGACCACTTGCTCACGTCACCGCTGTACTTCCGTGAGCGATTTCACTCTCTCCATCATCATCCCGGTTTTCAACCGGGATGACATTATCCGCTACACGCTTGAAAGCGTGCGCCGCGCCTCGGCGGGGATGGCCTTGGAGTTGATCGTCGTTGACGATGGCTCCACCGTACCCGTCCAGGATACATTGGCCCGTCTCGGTTACTCGGCGACCAGGTTAATCCGCCAGACCAACCAGGGGCTGCTCTTCGCCCGTCTGGCCGGATTCGCAGCCGCCACCGGACGATATACGCTTTTCCTCGATTCCGACGACCTGGTGTCACCCGACAAGCTCCGCGCTCAGGTCGCCGCCATGGACGCCGCCGGCGCCGACGTGAGCTACACCGACACCGCGCGCTGTACGCTCGAAGGCGACTATGATCAACTCGCGATCACGGCTGATTCTCCCTCGCTGAACACTTCCGATGCCGCGGAGTTTTTCATCAGTGTACAGCCCGCCCCGCATAGCCCAATCTTCCGTACCGACTACCTCCGTCTAGTCGTGACTGGCGCCATTTTTCCACCTTCGCCGCTCTATAATTCTGTCGCCGAAATCTGGTTCTACCACGTGGCGGCGCCACATCCTGCCCGCGTCGTGAAGGTCCCCGGTCCCCATACGATCGGCGGTGCCCATCCCGGTGCCCGCCTGACGAACCATTGGGAGAAGCTGGCCGTCGCGTCCTTGGCCGTAATGGAGGCCTTTGTCCGCACTTGCCCCACGGATACGCCCACCGCCCGCCATGCCCGCCAGCTGGTGGCCGAAAAGGCGTTCAATTCCTGGCGCCGCCTGCCGCGTGATTTTTCGCCGGAGTTCTCGGCCCGCCAGCTGGCGATTTGGCAACGCCTCGGGTCGGACCATCGGTTGAGCCGGCTTGGCGGGAAGTATTTCCAGGGGCTCGCGCGACTGTTCGGTCCGGTCGGCGCGGCGCGACTCATGCGCCGGTTTCAGGGCGGACCCTACGCCGCCTGCCGCACCATGAGCGATGCGGATTTCCAGGCTCTGCTCCGCCCTCTCCCGCCACCGTGAGTCCGCCGGACCAGCCCTGGCGCCGCGCCGCCCAGCGACTCAGTCTCGGCCGTGCCGTCTACCAGTTGTGGCACCGCCCGTTGGGCGCTCTCGCACGTTCGCGCCGCGAAGGTGGACCCATCGCGCAATGGGAAACAGCCCGCGGTCAGCAGGCCATGCGCCGTGCCGCCGCATCGCTGCCGGCGTTGCCTGCGCCACCTGCAGACGCCCCGGTTGTTTCTTTTCTGACGGGCCGGCGCTTCTGGCATCAAACCGCATATTGCTTTTGGTCGCTGTGCCGTCACGCCGGCAGACCGCTGCGGGCCGCGCTTTACGACGATGGCACGTTCGATGACGCGCTGCAAACGGAGTGCCGGCGACTTTTTCCCGGCGTGCGAATCGCGTCCGCGGCAGAAATCGAAGCACAACTTGACGCGCATTTGCCGGAAGCCCGTTATCCGACGCTCCGCCGGCGACGCGCGGTCTACCCGAATCTGCGCAAGCTCACCGACGTTCACGCCGGCGCCTGCGGTTGGCAACTGGTGCTCGATTCCGACATGCTTTTCTTCCGCCGACCGGATGCACTGCTTGAGTGGCTCGCCGAACCGAAACGACCGTTGCACATGGCTGACATCCAAGATGCCTACGGCTACTCGCCCGGACTTCTGACGTCCCTGGCCGGCCAACCGTTGCCGACGCGACTGAATGTCGGGATCTGCGGACTGCACAGCGAGGACATTGACTGGGATCGTCTTGAACGGTGGAGCCGCGAGCTGGAAGCCGCGGAGGGAACCAGCTATTACCAAGAGCAAGCGCTCGTGGCGTTGATGCTGGCGGGGCACGATGCCCAGTGTCTCCCGAGCCGTGATTATCTTCTCCTGCCCGACGAGGCCGAGTGCCGACGACCTACGGCTGCACTGCACCATTACGTCGATTTGTCGAAGCGCGGATATTTTCGTCACGCCTGGCGTCACGTGTGGAGTCCATGACCGTTCGCCGCCACACGTGGTTAGCGGTGACGGGCGCATTCGCGCTGAGTTTGGTGCTGTCGCCAGCGCTTTGGCGGGTTTCATCCGCCGGGCGATCACCGTGATTATCCACGCGTTTTCGCCACCGACCACGTGCGTTCCGATATGCTCGCCCTGCTGCTACGTGAAATCACCGTCGCAAAAATTCCCGGCTCGCTGGTTTCCCGCCTCGGTGACCGCGGCCATGCGCGATGACCGCTATCCGTTCGTGCATCTCGACGCCGATCTCGAGGCGCCGATTGCCGCTGGGCTGGAGTTTTTCTGGCCGCGGGTGAGTCCCGGCGGAATGATCGTGGTGCATGATTACAACGGCTGGCCCGGCGCGCGCACAGCCGTCGATCGTTTTCGCCAGCAGGAATATGTCGTCGCTATCCCGATGCCCGACAAATCCGGCTCCATCGTGCTCGCCAAGTAGAAACCCAATCGCGTTCATGTTTCGTCGCTGCCTGCTCTTGCTGGTCGTCCTGCTGCCGCTCGCCGTGGAAGGATATTACTACATCAACGGCTGGCTCGCCGGCCGGGAGACCTCAGTCCTCGTGATGTATCGCCCGACCACCGGCGACCGGGATTATTTCCCCATCGTCCATCAGCTCGCGAAACTACAGACGGGCGAAGGCTATACGCCGGAATTTCGCGGCACAGGCTTCATCAGTTTCCCGTGGGCTTCGTTGCTGCCGCACGCACTTGCGATGGCGGCGTTGGGTCCGGTGGGCTTTGCCATCGCCGATCTGTTGGTGCCATGCGGATATTGCGCACTGCTTGCTCTGCTCCTGATGCGGGCTGGCGCCGCGCAGACGATCGCGTGGGGGCTCGCGGTCTTCACGACCCTTTTCGGATTTGAATGGCTCGGCCGAGTTTTGCTTTCGGTGTTCGGCGATGCTTTGCACGGTCTGTCTTTCTACTTAAATTTCTTACAAAGCTGGAACCTGCGTTTCCCGCGGCCGTTTGTTTCCGGTCTTTTTGTGCTCGGAGCGGGCGCCTCGTGGATGGTGCTGGTGCGTGGTGGTTGGC
>JBIJCX010000276.1:0-11639 GCA_044344465.1 Opitutaceae bacterium | reverse complement strand
ATCTCCGGCCGCGTCTACAATCCCGCGACGGGTGAATATATCCGCAACGCCGAGGTGCGGATCCAGGGCACGCAAATCTCCGCGACCACGGAGGATGGCGGCTACTACACCCTCAACAACGCCCCGAGCGGCCCGGTGACCGTCACGGTCAAGTACACCGGCTTCGAGCCAGCCAGTGCCGCGCTCACCCTCACACCCGGGGCGACGGCCACGCGCGACTTCGAACTCTCCGGCCTCGCTGCCACCCGCCGCGCCGACGATATCGTGCAACTCGGCCAGTTCATCGTCAGCACCGAGCGTGAGGGCAACGCCAAGGCCATCATGGAACAGAAGGGCGCGATGACCGTGAAGTCCGTCGTCGCGGCCGACAGTTTCGGCGACATCGCCGAGGGCAACATCGGCGAGTTCCTCAAGTTCATGCCTGGAATCCAGCTGGATTACGTCGAGACCGACACGCGCGCGGCCCGGATGGGCGGACTCGAGGCCCGCTACGGCGCCGTCACGCTCGACGGCGGCGGCATGGCCAACACCAGCACCGGCACCTTCGGCGACAACTCCCGGCAGTTCGAATTCGAAGCCATCTCGATCAACAACATCGAGGCCATCGAGGTGAACAAGACGCTCAGCCCCGACATGTCGGGCGATGCGCCGGGCGGCACCGTGAACCTCCGCTCCAAGAGCGCCCTCGACCGGAAGGGACAGCGCTTCAACTTCGCGGCCGGTCTGATCGGCAACCAATACGAGCACTCGCTTTCGAAGACGACGCGGCATGACGACGACACGCATGCCAAGACGCGCCCGACCTTCACGTTCGACTACTCCAACGCTTATTTTGGCAACAAGCTCGGGCTCGCCCTCAATGGCTCGTCCACCACGGTCTTCAAAGAGCAGTTCCGGCACGGCCTGACCTACGACTACAACTCCACGCAAGCGATCGCCGCGGGTACGCCGCTCATCACTGCGATCAATTTCAAGGACGGGCCGAAGATGACCGACAAGATCTCGGGCGGCCTCAAGCTCGACTACGAGCCCCGCAAGGGCCTGCGCTTCACCCTCGCGTCCAGCTACACCTGGTTCAGCGACGAGATTGCCAACCGCAACCTTAACTTCCGCGTCAGCGCCGCGCAACTCGGCGCCGGTTCGAACCTCGTCCGCGTCGTGGCCAATCCCATCGCCGGCACCGGCACCCGCATTGAGAATACCGGCAGCCATGGTAACAAGAAAACGGACACGACCAACCTCTCGCTCGGCTTCGTCTACCGCCTGCGCAGCCTGACCCTCGATGCCCAGTCAAGCTACTCCCGTGCCCGCCAGCAAAACGGCTCCGATCACATGGGCGCGGTCGCCACCGCCGATCTTCAGCTCACGCGCATCAGCTACACCGCCACCCGCCCCAGCGTCGATTCGCCCGCGTGGACGTTCACGCAATCCGGGGGCGGCAACTGGTTCGATCTGAACAACTATGGCCGCGGCGATGCGCAGGCCGGCAACATCAGCGGTTCGCGCTCGCGCTCGAAGACCCAGCAGTTCGTTAATCAGATCAACGCGCGCTACGTGCTCCCGTTCCGCGAGCTCCCGACCTTTGTGAAGGCGGGTCTCTACACGAAGCTCACCGTTCGCGACCGCGAGCAGCTCACCGCCTATACCGGCACCTGGGTCGGCCCGGCGCCCGCGGGCAACATCGCGTCCGTCATGCCGGCTTCGAGCGCCGATTTTCGCATCGGGCCCGCCTGGGGCGGCAACATCTACGGCCTGCCCGTGCCCAACAAAGCCGTGATTAACGACCTGCTGCGCAACAATCCGAACTACTTCACCCAGACCGAGGCGCAGCGCGCCACCAACCTCGATTCCGTCCTCGGCAGCAACCAGGACGTCGAGGAGACCGTCAGCGCCGCCTACGTGCTCGGGAACACCAAGGTCGGCCGCTGGCAGTTCCAGGGCGGCCTGCGCTACGAGAATACCGAAACGGAGAACAAGGTGATCGAGCGCGTGCCCGACGCGCGCAATCCTTTCCCGGCCAACACGGTCAACCGCATCCTTCACCGCTACTCCGAGGGCCGCACGACCCGGAGCGGCGAATACGACATCTGGCTGCCCAGCGCCTCGGCCACGTATCGGCTGAACCAGGACTTTATTGCCAAGTTCGGCTACCATCAGGCGATCCAACGGCCAAACCTGAACCAACTCGCCGGCCAGTGGAGCATCGATGAAACCAACCTCGAGATTCAGATTCCCAACCCGAATCTCAGCCCCACCAAGTCGAACAAATTCTCGGCCGTCCTCGAGTATTACTTCGAGCCCGCCGGCACCCTCAGCGTCCATCTCTTTCAGACGAACTTGAAGGGCGACACGCAGGAAACGTCGCCTTCGCCCGCCTCCGAGTTCGGTTATGGCAATGACCCGGTCTATGGCACCTATGATTTCACGACCTTCGTCAACATCCCCGGCACCCGCACCGTGCGCGGCGTCGAACTCAATTACAGCCAGCAGCTCACGTTCCTGAAGCACGAACTGCTCCGGGGCACGCGCGTCTTCGCGACGTACTCGCAGTTCACCTCCAGCCCGCGTCCGGGCGGCTTCTTTCCGCGGGGCGCGAGCGGCGGACTTTTCTGGCGCTACCAGAAAATCAGCGCGAGCATTGCCGGCACGTGGACCGACGATCAACTCACCGGCAGCAACACGGTGGCGGCCACGGCGCGCTATTTTGCCAGTGACATCGAATTCTTGAAGGAGCGCACTATTTTCGACGTCGGCCTCGGTTATAAGGTGACGCGCCACTTCGAGGCCTTCGTTTCCGGCCGCAATGCCTTCAATTCCGGCAAGACTTGGTTCTTCAAGAACAGCGACGGCCGCATCCGCCAGATGGAGCGATACGGCGGCCAGTGGACCGTCGGCCTCCGCGGCAACTTCTGACCGGACCTCCGGGCCCGTGGCGGTTGACGCTACCCCCGCCTGCCGCATAGAATGCTGCCATCGCTTTTGAATCAGCCTTTGCGCGCTGATGCTTTGGCCTCCTCAGCGCCAACCAATTATGAACTCGCACCACGCCTTGACCCAGACTTCACGACTGCGGCGGGTCGCAGCGGTAATCTGCCTCCTGCTCGGCCCCACGTCGTTGCTGCCAGCCCAAGTCGCCGCCCCGGCGACACCGCCGGCGACGATGCTGGCGAAGTATGACAAGAACGGAGATGGCCAGCTCGATTCGGCCGAACGGGCCGCGTTGCAGGCGGACGAGGCGAGGGCGGCCGCGGCCGTCGCCGCCGCCAACCGGGAGGAACCGGTCCAGCTGTCGCCCTTCGAGGTCGTGGCCGACAACCGCGGTTACTATGCGGCCAACACCATGGCCGGCACGCGACTCAATGCCCGAATCGAAGATCTGGCCTCGTCGATTACCGTGGTCACGAAGGAACAGATGGCCGACTTCGCGCTGCTCGATATCAACGACATCTTCGCCTATGAGGCCGGGACCGAGGGCGCGGGGAACTACACGGACTTCCAAATCGATCAGAGCGGCCGCACGACGGACAACACGATGCTCGATCCGAACAATGCGAACCGCGTCCGCGGCATCGGCAACGCCAACGTGTCGCTCGGCAACTTCGAAACGAGCAACCGCGTGCCGATCGATCCGCTGAACATCGACGCGGTCGAAATCAGCCGCGGCCCCAACTCGAACATCTTCGGACTCGGCAACGCCGCCGGCACCGTGAATATGGTGCCGTCGACGGCGAACCTCTCCCGGACGCGCTCCCAGGTCCAGTTCCGCGCCGACAGCTACGACGGCTACCGGGCCAGCCTCGACTTGAACCGCGTGCTCAAGCCGGGCGTACTCGCCGTGCGCGGCAGCGCCGCCTACCAGCACGACGGCTTTGTGCGCAAACCCTCGGGCACCGATTCCGTGCGCTTTAACGGCATGGTGAAATTCCAGCCGTTCAAGTCGACGACGCTCACGGCCTCGCACTCACTCTACCGCCTGCACGGCAACCGTCCGAATATGATCATGCCGCGCGACGCCATCACCGCATGGCGCGCCGCGGGCTCGCCGACGTGGGACCCGCTGACGAACCGGGTGTATCGGACGGACGGCACCGTCCAAGGCACGTTCACCGGCAACCCCCCGGCGTATTTTGCCTTCGCCGGCTCGATTTCCTCGGGCGTTGGCACCTCGCTCGTCTCGATCGACAAGGGCACCGTCGTCAATTGGACGCCCGTGCGCGGTTCCAGCACGGCGACCCCGCAATCGCTCGACCAGGCGCGGCTCATGACCACCGCGCCCACGTCCATCCGCGCCACGCAGCCGCTCTTCGCGAGTGACGCGACGGTCAGCAGCAAGGACGTCTACGACTGGTCGGAGATCAATCTCGCCGCGATGAACCGGAGCTGGGAGCAGACGGCGACCTCAAATATCCAGCTTGAGCATCAGTTCTTCAACACGCCGCGGCAGATGCTCGCGACGCAGGTCGGCTGGTTCCGCGAGGACTCGGAGCGGCGGTCGCGCGCACTCTACGGCACGGGCGCCGCCGGCACCGGCGCGATGGGCTACCTCCAGGTCGACGTCAACCAGCGGCTGCTCGATGGCACGGTGAATCCGAATTTCCTGCGGCCGAACATCGGCATCGTCGGCGGCTACACGTTCGATGCCCCGCTGACCAACGACACCTACCGGGCGCAGCTGGCCTACCGGCTCGATTTTACGCAGGAGACGAACGTGCTCCGCTGGGCCGGCATGCATCAGCTTTCCGGTTACACGGAGTACAAGGACAACGTGAGCCGGCGTTTCTCGTTTCGCGATGTCATCACCAGCAATCACTCCTGGCTCGCGGCCGGGATCCCGCGCGCCAACCAGGCGACCGTGGGCGCGCTGCCGCAGAACCAGGTGTCGCCGACCATCTCGCGCGGCTACTATCAATATTACGTAGGCGACAATCAGGACCAGGACGTGGATTATGCCCCGTCGGATTTCCGCCACGGCACCTACGACTACGTCTGGGGCAATTCAGTCACGGGGAATTTCCGCCGGGAGGCCGCCACGCTGGGCGGCGCCGCGTCGATCGACGCCACCGGCGGCAACAACAACGTGCATCGCGTCCTGAAGACCCGCGGCGCCGTACTGCAGAGTCATTTATGGCAGGGTCGCATTGTCACGACCTTCGGGCTGCGCCACGACCAGAGTTTCATCAAGCGCGGCGTCCCGCCCCAGCTGATGCCCGACGGGCAGACCCACGACTACGCCTGGGACCGCAAGTGGGAAAACAACGACTGGCTCATGCGCGAAGGTCCGACCAAAACCTCGGGCATCGTCCTCAAGCCGCGCCGCTGGCTGCACCTCCACGCCAACAAGTCGGACAGCTTTGTGCCATCCACGCCGGCCCAGAACCTCCACGCCAGTGCGCTGCCCGATCCCACCGGCAAGGGTCTCGACTACGGCTTCTCGCTGAGTCTGTTCGACGGCAAGCTCAACCTGCGCGCCAACCAGTACGAGACCCGCCAGATCAACGCGCGCAATGGCCAGTCGACCACGCTCGCCGGCCGGGCGGTCAAGAACGATATCTACGACTTCACGACCTCGCGTCCGTTCGGCCTGAACCTGCGCGCCCGCAACTGGATTCGCAACGACGCGAACCGCCGCGGCACCCCGCTCACCGAGGCGCAGCTCGATGAGCGCGTGGCGGCAACGATGCAAATGCCCCTCGAGACCATCCGCGCCCTCGAGGAGGGGACCACGAGCGGCGGACTTCCCCTGGCGCAGACGGACGAGTTGCTCTCCAAGGGCAAGGAAATCGAGCTCAACTACAATCCGACCAAATTCTGGACGATGAAGCTCAACGTCACCCAGCAGGAGGCGATCGATGCGCAGGTGGCGCCAGACTTGACCGCCTACATGAGCGAACGGATGCCGGTCTGGCTGGGCATCATCGATCTGGATACGGGCCGGCCGTGGTACACGACCTCCTATGAAGGTGGGCAGACCGCGTCGGCGTGGATCGCGGGCAACGTGACCGCTCAGCTTGCGGTGGCGAAGGCGAACGAGGGCAAGAGCCGCCCCCAGGTCAGGAAATATCGCGCCAACTACAGCACCAGCTTTCAGCTCTCGGGCATCACCGACCACCACATCCTGAAACGCTGCCATGTCGGTGCGGCGCTGCGCTGGGAGGACAAGGGCGCGATTGGCTACTATGGCGTCCAGAGCCTGCCCGCGGTCATCACCGCGCTGGACCGCAACCGCCCCGTCTACGCTCGGGCCAATCTCTATGCCGACGCGTTCGTCGGCTACCGGACCAAGCTGTTCGCGAACAAGGTCGGTGCGACGCTCCAGCTGAACGTCCGCAATCTGCAGGAGAGCGGCCGACTGCAGGCGATCAGCGCCTTCCCCGATGGCTCGCCCAACGGCTATCGGATTATCGACCCGCGCCAGTTCATCCTGACCGCCACCTTCGATCTATGAACCCTATGCTCAACTTGGAACTCGCGGAGCGCGGCTCAAGGGGTAGCGCGGTGCTTCAGCCCGCGCTGCGAGGACCTTGGGTGTTTCGAGCGCGGGCTGAAGTGCCGCGCCACGCAGGGCGCGCGTCGCGGCTGCGATTCTTCGTAATGATCCCACTTCGGGCCGTGCCATTTCGCGGTCGTGCTTACCGGCTGGTCTGGCTCTCACTTTTCGCCGCGGCCGGCACCGTCGCCGCGGCCGAATCGCCGGCGTCCGCGCTGCCGGTCGTGCGGGAGGGCCGCCCGGTCGCGGTCATCGTGACTGCGGAGCGCCCCACGGCGGTCGCCAGCTACGCCGCGCAAGAACTTCGCGTCCACGTCGAAATGGCCACCGGTGCCGCGCTCCGGATTGTGACCGAGGGCGCGGTGCCCGCGGATGCAAACGTGCGGATCTTTCTTGGCGCCACCGAAGCGGCCCGCGGCGCCGGCATCGACGTCCGCCAGCTCGCGCCCGAGACGGCGGTGCTGCGATCCGCCAAGGATGCCCTGTTCATCGCGGGCAACGATGCCGCGGGCGAACCGCTGGAGTCCAACACCTCCGCCGGCACGCTTTTTGGCGTCTACGAATGGTTGGACCGCGAGCTGGGTGCGCGCTGGCTCTGGCCGGGCCCGCTGGGCACCCATGTTCCGAAGACCTCGACGGTCGTGATCAGCGCGATCAATGAGACAGTGGCCCCGCGTTTCTTTCAGCGTCACCTGCGAACCGGGCTCGGCTTCAAGGCCGAGCATCCCGCGCTCGGTTTCACGACCGGAGCCGCCGCCGACTACGCGCAGGTGCAGTCGGTGCTGCTCCGTCGCCACCGCATGGGTCGTGGCCAGCGGATCAGCTATGGACATGCGTTTACCGACTGGTGGGAGAAATACGGGAAGGAACACCCCGAGTGGTTCCAGCTCGTCAACGGCAAACGCGGGCCGGTCAAGAAAGGGGCGCGTTATTCCATGTGTGTTTCCAATCCGGAACTTCAGCGGCAGGTCGTCGCGCTCTGGCGGGCTCGCGGCGGGGTGGGGCAGGGGGATCGGCCCGGTTTCATCAACGCGGTCGAGAACGACATCGTCGGCCTCTGCGAGTGCGACAAGTGCCAGGCGTGGGACGGCCCGCCCCCGCCGGACGTGATGAAGTACTATGCGCCCGGTTCCAAGGTCTACGGCACGCGTTTCGCCTCGGACCGCTACGCGCGGTTCGCGCTGGCCATCCAGCAGCTCGCCGCCCGGGAAAATCCCAACACCACGGTGGTCGGGTATGTGTACTTCAACTACTTTCAGGCCCCGACCTCCGGGGTGAAGCTCAATCCCAACATCCTGCTGGGCTATTGCCCGTCGTCCGGCTGGTATCCCCGCGAGGACGAGGAGCACGCCTGGTATCAGCGGCAATGGCGGGGCTGGGCGGAGACCGGGGCGCGCCTTTTCGTGCGCACCAACTACTTCCTCGATGGCTATTGCATGCCGTACATTTTCGCCCACCAGTTTGCGGACGATTTCCAGCACCACGTGAAGAACGGCCTGGTCGGATCGGACTTCGATTCGCTGACCGGACACTGGGCCACCCAGGGGCCGAATCTTTATCTGCTCCTGCGTCTCCACGCGCGACCGGAAGCGAATCCGGATCGGTTGCTGGCCGAGTATTATTCCGCGTTCGGTCCGGCCGCGTCCGCGGTGCAGGCCTACTTCGATTACTGGGAGCGCTACACCATGGACAACCGTCCGCTGATCGGCCGCGCCTTCGCGGACCGCATCGCCAGCCGGTGGCGGACGTGGGCGAAAGTTGCGCAGGTGGTCTTCCCGCCCGAGTGCTTCGCCCCGGCCGAGGTGCTGTTGCGGCAGGCCGCGCTGGCGGCGGCGCGCGATGCGACGGCCGCTGCGCGAGTGAAGTTCCTGCAAACGGGGCTCGCCCACGCGCGGCTTTGCGCCAGGGTCGCGGGCCTGCTCTCACTCGCGGATCCGGCGGCCACCGTCGAACGTGGGCAGAAGGAATTGCTGGAACTGCTGGCCTTCCGCCGCGCGCACGAGCGGGAGTGGATTGGCAACTTCAATCACCTCGCCTGGGTCGAGGACCTGAGTTGGAAACTGGCCAGCGAGACCAGGCGGGAACCGGATCTTTTCCCGTGATCCGAGCAGTGCCCTTTCACTCCGCCATGAGAATCCTCGTGGCGGTACTCGTTGTCGGCGTGTTTGACGCATGGCCGTTGTCGGGCGCGGACGCGGCGACCAAGGAAGGGGCTCCCTTGCGCGACGCGCTCATGCGCGAGGCCACCCAGCCGGTGAAGCCCGCGTGGCGGCCGATGTTGCTCTACCTCGCGGAGCTTCATGGTCGCAGTGTTTTTCCGCCGTTGGCGCATTTCAAATACCCCTACGAATCGATCGGCCCCGGCTATCAGGGGGGCCGGGTCTTCGGCCACATTGACCTCACCCACATCCGGCTCGACACCGTGCGTGCGCTCCCCGAACACGCGCGCAACCAGATCCGCAACGAACTCGCCGGCCAGCAGGCCGATGGCCTGATCCCGGGCATCATCATCTTCAATGCCGAGGGCAAACCGTGGTGGAAGGACTTCAAGGGCTTTCCTCCGTTCTGGGTGGTGTCGGCCGAAGCCTATGTCGAGGTGACAACCGACGTCGGCTTTCTGACCGAATGCCTGGAGGCCCTGCGTCGGCAGATCGGCTGGTTCGAGGCGAAGCGCGCGGTGCCGGGCGGCGGGTTCTACTATCTCGATCTGCTCGAGAATACCTGGGAAAGCGGCATGGACGAAGGCATCCGTTACGACCTGCGCCCGGGGGCTCCGGCCGCCGCCGTCGATGCCTGCGCCCACCTGTATTTGCTTTACGATCACGCCGCGCGCTGGAGCCGGCGGCTCGGGCAGCCGGGCGCGGAGTGGGCGGGCAAGGCCGAAGCCCTGCGCCAGTTCATCCAGCAGAAGCTCTGGGAGCCCGAGACCGGATTTTTCCACGACGCGTGGATGCTCGATCGTCCCGGACGCCGGCCCCTGGCCTTTGAGGGCATGTGGCCGGTCGTGGTCGGAGCGGCGACCCCGGAGCAGGCGGGGCGCGTGATTGACGCTCATCTGCTCAATCCCGCCGAGTTTTTCACGCCGCATCCGATTGCCACGGTCGGCGTGAATGAGCCGGAGTTCGAATTGCGGATGTGGCGCGGTCCGGCCTGGAACTGCATGACCTACTGGGCCGCGCGCGGCTGTATTCGATACGGCCGCACCGACGCGGCGCGGCGCTTGCTCGAGGCGGCGCTCGATGCGACGGCGCTTCAGTTCGAGCGCACGCAGACGATCTGGGAATTCTACCACCCGATGCTGGGCGATCCAAAGAGCGTCCGACGCAAAGCGCGCGGACGAAATCTTCCGAGCGAGGACTACCTCGGCCACAATCCGCTCTTCGCCATGGCCGACCTCTGGCGAAAATGCGGTGGGGCGGCGCCGGCGGTTCGGAGCCCCGCTAACGCGAAATGACCGGGACGTGGGCGGCGCGGCGCATGACCTCGCCCTTCGCCATGCCGAGTCGCTGCGCGAGGGCGTTGAGTCGGACGACTTCCGATTGGGTCAGCACGGTCACGCGATCGGATCCATCACGGTCAATCCACTTCACATGGTGGTGCCGTTGGCGCGACGACTTCACCAGTTCACGCAGGAAGGTCTGTTCATCATCGGATAGATCCATGTTGGCTCCGACATGGCGCCGCGAAAGGCGCGGGGTCAACCATCGTATGGCGAACGCGGTCCGTCCGAAGACAGTCCGCCCGTGCGTTGTCTGAGGTGGCTAAACCAACGCGGAGAAAACCAACAACACGATGTTTTCGCTGCATCCCCGTTTGTCGGGTGCGGCGATGCAGGCCCCGTTCGTCACGTATTCCGAGCTGGGGCGCATCCCACTTTCTGGACGACCTTGTTCGTAGTTCCACCCTTAGGCGGCAAGAGCACCCGCCCAGATGCATTCGAAATCGCGTTCTCGTCGCGCCCTTCTCAAAACTGTGGGCCTCACCGCCGCCGTCTTGCCGACGGTGTTTCCCGCGCAACCCGTACCGCCTTCACCTCTGCAACAGGAGTCTACCATGGAAATCGAAATCACCCGCAATGGTTCGCAGCCCTCCGCCAAAGGGCCGGCCGACTGGTTCACCGGCACGACTCGCATCGATCCGCTGTTCCCAGCCAAGGCATCCGCCCGCGCCGCCGCCGCGAACGTCACCTTCGAACCCGGTGCCCGCACCGCCTGGCACACTCATCCGCTGGGTCAGACGCTGATTGTCACGTCCGGACTCGGGTGGGTGCAGCGCGAAGGTGGACCCGTGCTGGAGGTTCGTCCGGGCGATGTGGTCTGGTTTCCGCCTGGGCTGAAGCACTGGCACGGCGCCACGCCAACGACGGCGATGTCGCACATTGCGATTCAAGAGCAGCTCGACGGCAAAGTCGTCGACTGGATGGAAAAGGTCAGCGAGGAACAATATCGGCGATGAAAGATCGCGACCTGCCCAACTGTGCGAAATAGGAAACATGAATCTTGCTCTCCTGTGGCTGTGTGGCCTGAGCATGATCATCGCGGCACCGTCGAAGTTGAAGCGCCGTGAGAGGAACCATACAGCGAAAAAGTCCTTCATCCGGCTGTTCGTGTTTCCAAGTTTGACCATGGCCTCGAACTTCTGGGCCACCACGGTGCAGATGGGAGCCGCGCCCGTCAAAGAATACCCCGTCGGCATACGGGAGTCTTCGGCCTACGACTGCGCTCGCGCGGCGAACCTTTGCGCCCGCGCGCGAAAAAATCGGAAATCGTCGGCAGAGGAATCGGCTTTGACGGCCATCGCACCCTTTTCAGGGGACCGCCAGGAGACCAATTTGCGGATTTTTGGTCCCTTTCTGGTCCCCTGCGAACTCTGAGATTGCCTCGAGTCAGTGGACACAGACATCCGCGTTGACGGGTAGCTGTTTGGTCGCTTCCGAGGACAGGAGGGCGGCCGGAACCGCTTCGACACGGTCGATCTCGATTGCGATTTTTCCTATGCGCCCGGAAGGAACCGCGTCGAGAACATCGGCAAGCACGCCAACCTGAGGGGCAACATCACCGGCGCCGGCTGGCGGCTGGATCGCGGCCCGAGCACGCAGTATCCGGCGATGCGTTACACCGGCGGCCCCGATCCGCAGAATCTCGACAACTAC
>JBIJCX010000335.1:0-9506 GCA_044344465.1 Opitutaceae bacterium | reverse complement strand
CGGCACGCTTACTCGGTCGTGTTGATGGACTGCCAGATGCCGTTGCTCGACGGCTATGAGGCCACCCGGCGGATCCGGGCGGGGCAGGTCGCCGGGGTGAATCCGCGCCTGCCGATCATCGCGCTCACGGCCTATGCGTTGTCCGACGACCGGCAGAAGTGTCTCGAGGCCGGCATGAACGATTACCTGGCGAAACCGGTGCGCGCCGTGGAACTGCAGGCGGCGCTGCAGCGTTGCGGGCTCGTGCCGACCAAGCGGGCCGCCCCGGACGGCATGAAACTGCCCACCCCGGCACCGATGAAGTTGGCGGCGCCGGCACCGGCCGAGAAATTCCCGAACGAGGTGCTGGATCTGGCTCTCCTGCAGATGATGCGCGGGCTGCCGGGCCGGGAGGGCCCCTCGCTCCTGCCGGAACTGATCGCCGCTTTCATCCGCGAGGACGCGACCCGCATGGCGGAGCTCGCGGTGTTGGCCGAGGAGCGCGAGGCGGTTAAACTGGCGCGCCTCGCCCACACGTTTGCGGGCAGTTGCGCGAACCTCGGCGGGCAGCAGATGCGGGCCGCCGCGCTCGCCCTCGAGCGGGCGGCCACCAGCGGAGCCTGGACCGAAATGCCGGGGCATTTTGCCATGTTGCACGAGGCCAGCGCCCGCTTTCACGCCGCCCTGGCCCATCACGGTCTCCTGCTGCGCTGAGCCAAAAATTCAGTTGAGAGCTCAGGGCTCAACTCTGAGATGGGCCCATGATGGAGGGCCGAGCGCGACCGCCGCCTCACCCGCCGTAGCATTCCAGGTACTTCAGGCCGGTGCTGGTGTTGAAGAGGACAATGGTTTCCTCGGCGCGAACCGTGCCGGCGGCGAGCAGTGTCTTTAGCGCGGCGTAGCAGGCGGCGCCCTCGGGGGCGGGGAAAATGCCCTCGGCCGCGCCGACTTCTTTCGTGCTGGCAATCATCTCCTCATCGGTGACGGCGATGGCGCCACCGCCGGATTTGCGCAAGGCATCGAGCATGATGAAATCTCCGATGGCCTTGGGCACGCGCAGGCCCGAGGCGCGGGTGTGCGCACCAACGTGCTCGGCGGCGAATTTCTCGCCGCTGGCGAAGGCGCGGACGATCGGCTGGCAGCCGGTCGCCTGCACGGTGAACATCCGCGGCCGCTTGGATCCGACCCAGCCGAGCCGCTCCATCTCGTCGAACGCCTTCCACATGCCGATCAGTCCGGTACCGCCTCCGGTGGGATAGAGGATCACGTCGGGCAGCGTCCAGTCGAGTTGCTCGGCGAGTTCGTAACCGAGCGTCTTCTTGCCCTCCGCGCGATAAGGCTCCTTTAGCGTCGAGACGTCGAACCAGCCTTCGGCCACCTTGCGCTTCGCGACCTCCGCGCCGCAGTCGGTGATGAGGCCGTTGATCAAGGTGACATGCGCCCCCATCTGCTCGCACTCGATGACGTTGGCGCGCGGGGTGTCGCGCGGCATGAAGATGTGCGCTTCCATGCCGGCGCGGGCCGCGTAGGCGGCTAGGGCCCCGGCCGCGTTGCCCGCGGAGGGCACGGCGAGTTTCTTGAGCCCAAATTGTTTGGCCATCGACACGGCGGCGGTCATGCCCCGCGCCTTGAAGCTGCCGGTGGGGTTTTGCGCCTCGTCCTTGATGAGGAGATTTTTCAGCCCGTGTCTGGCGCCGAGTCGGGGCGCCGGGAGCAGGGGAGTCCAGCCCTCGCCGAGCGTGACGATGTCGGCCTCATGCTTCACCGGGAGCACTTCGCGATAACGCCAGAGGGATTTCACCCGCGTGCGCAACGCGTCCTTCGTGAACGTTTTTGCGGCCGCGGCGAGGTCGTAGTGCGCGAACAGCGGCTTGCCGCAGGCCGTGCAGAGATTCTGGGGTAGGTGGCCGTCGTGTTCTTTGCCACACGCGGTGCAAGCGAGGTGAGTGAAGTGCATGGAGTACAACCGACGAGTTGGCACGCCGCCGTGATTCCCGCAATGACAACCCGAGCCGGCGCCGGGAAAAAAAGGCTGCAGGGGTCGGCGGATCTGAAACGTGCCATGCACGCTTGAACCCTGGGACGGATTGGATCCGAGGTAGGGCAGGTCTTTGACCTGCCCATTCACGCGGTTAGTGCTCCAGGGGCAGGTCAAAGACCTGCCCTACGCCACGCCATCGCCGCGGACAAAGTGCCTGACCCGCTCCCAATAGCGATCACTCGCCGATCCTGTCCCGCCGATCACCACGCAACCTTCGCGAATCCAAGGTCACGTCGACGATCAGGATCGTTTCTGCCTCCACGCCGTAAGGACCGCGCCGGACGGGTTCACCATCGGAGCCAACGACGAGCGAGCAGCCGATGCACTTGCGTCCCTGCCACGGGCCGTCGGTGATCCAGCCGACATTGCTGCACCCGGCAATCCACAGGCGGAAGTCGCGCGCCACCGGGCGGTAGTTGTCGAGCCAGAGCTGGCCGTAAGGTTCGCGCTCGTTGTCGTGGTCTGCCGGCATCGCCCACGCGCAGGGCGAGAGGATAATCTCCGCGCCCATCAGGCCGAGCGTGCGGCTCACCACCTGACCGCGGGCGAAGGCATCGGCGCAGATCATCAGGCCAAACGTCCCCAGCGGCGTGCGCGCCACCGCAAGGCGATCCCCCGGCGCGTAAAGGTCGTGCGCGATTTCGAGTTCGTTGAGCTTGCGGTGCTGGAGCAACACCCGGCCGTCCGGGCCGATCAGCACGGCGGAGTTGAAAAGTTGATGGCCCGCGCGTTCCACCAACCCGGCGCAGAGGTAAACTCCGCTTCGCTGCGCCACCGCCTGCAAACGCGTGCACGTCGCGCCGCCCGGAATTTCATCGGCCAACGTGTGCGCCGAGCGATGGGTCCAGCCGAGATTCAACGTTTCCGGCAACAGCACGACCTGCGCGCCGGCGGCTTTCGCGGCCGCGATCCGCTCCTCCGCGCGCGCCAGGTTCGAATCCTTCGCGCCGCCGTCCACCCGCATCTGGATCAGGGCAAGCTTGAACACAGGGGAAGCGCCGCAAAAGCGGACTGGAAAGGCAATGCTTCTGTGGCGCCGGCCCGGCGGTGGCTGCGTCGCCCGCGTGGGCGGCTTTGCCCTCGCGTTTTCTTGTCAAGGGCCAGACGAGCGGTGAGAACGTTTGGCCGATGAAACCCCTTTCACGCGGAATGCGGTTGGCTGTGATGTTGACGGCGTTATTCGTCGGCGCGGGGCCGCTCCGGGCCGAGGCCACCAAGGATACGCGCAAGAAACTGGTGCTGCTGATCGCCGGTCAGTCGTATGAGACCGAGCGCACGCTGCCGGAATTCGCTGCGCGGTTTCTCGCGGCCGACTTTCGAGTCGTGACGGTCACGGGCGCGATGGGGAACAGTCAGCATCGTTTCGATCACCTCGAGGAGATCGCGGACGCCGCCGTGCTGCTGGTGAGCGTGTGGCGTCGCTCGCCGCCGAAGGAACAACTCGCCCTGATCCGGCGCTATGTGGAATCAGGCCGGCCGGTCGTTGGGATCGCCACGTCCAGCCACGCCTTCGCGCGGCGGAAGGGTGCGCCGCTGGGCGCAGGGCAGGCCGATTGGCCCGAATGGGGTGCAACGGTGATGGGCGGAAACTACACGGGCCACCGGCCGATTGGTTTGATCACGACGGTTACGGCCGTCGATCCGATTCATCCGCTCCTCAAGGGTGTCACGCTGCCGTTTCGCTCGAAGATGGAACTGAATCAGGTCAGTCCGATTGATCCGAAAACGCACGCGATCCTCTCGGGCTCCCTCGCAGGATTCCCGGCGGAGCCGGCGGCGTGGACGTTTACGCATATCGGCCACGGCCGGACATTCTTCACTCCGCTCGGCCACCCGGAGGATTTCGAGAACCCCTCCTTTCAACGCCTGCTGCTCAACGGGATCCGCTGGGCGGCGGGCTTGTAGCACCGGCGCGCAGGCGATT
The DNA here is from genome assembly GCA_044344465.1 of Opitutaceae bacterium. GTDB lineage: Bacteria > Verrucomicrobiota > Verrucomicrobiia > Opitutales > Opitutaceae > ER46. The sequence continues at coordinate 5,562 of JBIJCX010000335.1, read as the reverse complement.
TCGCCGTGCGCCAACTGACGCGGTGGGGAATCGCGGGCAGGCAGCCGCCGACATCTGTGTTCAAACCCGCCTGCCGACCGTCTGTTGCGCGATTGTCCCCAATTCCACGATGGCGGCCCGATCGCCGGCTCGCTTCACGAGATCGCAGATCAGGTCGATCGTCTTGAACTCGGGATCCATGGCCGACAGGACGGCGGGGTGGCCGAGAAAATCGAAGACGCTGCGATGCTTGATCGCCCACTCCGTCGATCGCCGGGTGGCGGCAAGAAAGTGATCCAATTTCCAGCGACCGTTGCGGAAGGCGCCCACGTCACTGATCGCACTCATCGGGATTTCCACCAAGCCCGAGGGGTAAACGTACGGTTGGGCCTCGGTGTGTGAGGCCACGATATTGCGGAAAATGTCCTCATCCGGAGGAACCCCGGGTTTGCTGTTGGCGTGCGCCGGATACTTGCTGCTGATCCAGGTGAAGCCGAGTTCGAGCATCATCTTCTGCAGGTCTTCGCGACCATCGAGTGCCGTTCGCAGGCCACCTGGCGTACGGAAGCCCGCGGGGTTCACCCCGAGGCGCGCCTTGAAGGCCTGGTTGGTCATCCGGATATTCTCCCGCAGCACCTCGCTGATGCTCTTGCCCTCAATCAGCCAGGGCGCGCGGCGAAACCGGAACTGCAGCTCATCCTTGGTCTTCGCCAGCATCGCGACGTGATCGTAGGTGTGGTTGCCGATCGAGTGTCCCATCGCGATGATTTCCTTCAGCCAGCCGACGTCCTCCTGTTCCAGGCATCGACCGACGAGGAAAAAGTGAATGACGCCACCGTTGGCCTTGACGCGGCGCGCCGCTTCAACGGCATAACTTTTCAAGGCTGGCCCCAGGTTGCCCTTGTCGTAATTGGCGCTCGTGTCCTCCCATTGGGGAAAGTTCGCCGCCATCTCGAGATCGAGCGAAATCGCGATGAGCGCCTTGCGGTTCTCGGAGCCGGATGACGCGGCGCCCCATGAAACCTGGCTCGTCAGCAGGCCGGCGCCCGCGAGCGTGGAACGTTCGAGAAATTGGCGGCGGGATAGTGAAACGTCGGGGTGCATGGGGAGGAGATCGGCGGGGTAGGATTTCAATTGCCGGCGGCTTGCGGGGGAGGATTGGCGCGAACCCATGAAATCTGGGTAATTAGCTGATCGATCGAGGCGAACGCGATGTGCGCACTCGTGGCGAAGCGCGGAGTCGAATGGGCCGGGAAAGTGGCCAGCGTGGCGTCGCCCACCAGAAACACATTGAAATCCTTGGAGAGATTTTCATACCCGGCACAGGTGCGCGCATAACACATGTCGGTGGCATAGCCGGTGAGGAGGATATGGCGCACGCCGTTCTTCTTTAGAAAATCGCGCAGCATCGGATAGCCCTGCGCGTCATGGATGACGACGTCGTCCGGCCCCATCTCCACATCGCTGGTGACAGGAATCGGCAGATCCCAGAAACCGGCGGGGTTGAATTTCGGTCCGGCATCCAGGCCGCGAAACTGCTTGAAGTAGTCCACGACGGGCTTGTCCGGAGAAAGCGTGAGCTGGCTCGGTAGCGGGCCGCCCCTGTAAACGAAACCCTTCAACTTCGCGGTGAGCTCACGCCGGCCGGCGGCGCGTTCGGCGGCACTCGGATTGTGATCCATCGTGCGATATAGTTTCCGATGAATCGGATCCTGCTGCCCGCGCAGGCTGAAGAGAACCAGCCCCACCTTGGCGCGCAGTGATTTCAGGAACGGACTGATCACTTCGCGGGTGTGCCGGGCGGCGAGGTGATTCTTTTCGGGGGTGCAGAAATCCGCCGCGCCCGCGGGTTCGGGCGTATCCCAACCCTGGCCATCATCGATGCCCCACGGATGCACCATGATGACCGCGGTCTCGGCGGCGCGCAGCCGGTTCGGCATTTCAATGATGCCGCGGGCATTGTAGGAAAAACGCCAGGCGCGAACGGACAGTTCGCCGCCCTCGTCGTTCACGAGCATGGGCGCTTCAAAGCGATGGGGCTCCCGGATTGGCTCCACCCATTCCGGGAGATCTGCGAGCAGCGGCGTCGGATTCGGAATTGGCGTGAGAACGTTTTGGTAGGTTCGTGGCTCGGCCCCGACGGCCAACGCGACGGCACAGAGGAAGCCAGAGACAACGGCCGGGGACCGAGGAATGAGTGTGAGGGAGGACACGGTGGGATTACTTCGCTGGGGTTGGGGATTCGCCTTGGATATAGGAAAATAGATCGCGCAATTCCTGTGGCGTAAGGGCGTGCAAGAGGCCTTCGGGCATGAGGGAAATCCCGGAATCCTCCATCGACGCGATGACGTCCCGTGCAACCGTGGTGCGCTCGTTGCTGACGTTGGCCAGCGTGAGCCCGGCGGCGGTCTCCTCGGCGACGGAGCCGATGATGGTCCGTCCGTCCTTGGTTTTCACGATGTAGTTCAAAAACTCCTTTCGAATCACCGCGCTGGGATCGACGATGCTGGTGAGCAGGAAGTCTTTGTCTTTCCGGTTGGCGACGGTGAGATCGGGGCCAATCTTGCCGCCTTCGCCGAAAAGCACGTGGCAGGCACCGCAATATTGAGTGTACAGCTGGTGTCCCCGGACGGGATCCCCGGGAGGCTTGCCGCGGTTCGTACTGAGGTCGTTGTTGAAACGCCGCACGACGGCGAGTTTGTCTTCGGGAGTCGAATTTATCTTTCCCCAGTGTTTCCGGACGAGGGCATCAAGGCGTTTGTCGTCGAATTGGGCCAGCGGTCGGATTTCCGCCTGGGAGATCTCTGTTGCCAGCATCCTCCCGGCATCGACGTGCTCGAGCAGCGTGAGGGCGCCGGTTTTCCGGCTTAACAGCGTGGTGCGAACTTTCGTGCGCACGGGTGCGCTGAGTTGTGGATAGGCCCGCAGCAATTCGACGGCCACCGGAACGGAGTCGAATTGCTGCAGGGCGTCGAGCGCGGCGAGCTTGATGTCGTCGGGTTCGGCCCCGGCGAACCATTGTTGGAATCGCGTGGTGTCCTGTGGCCGCGCGGGATCACCGAGCATGCGAATCAGCGCCGCGCGGAAGGCCGGCGGGTTTTTCGGGTCGATCGCCAGGGCGAGGGCGCGCTGGCGGGCAGGTTCATATCCGATCCACGAGAGCAATCGGAGCAGCGCTTCGTCCCGGGTGTCGCTTTGCCAGAGGGCGGTCAGTTGTTTCACCAAGGCCGCGGGCAGTTCGTCCAGCTTGGTGGCGCGCTGGGTTGGGAGCTGTTGGCGCAGACCCTGGTCGAACGCGGCCAGGAACGGGGTGCGGTCGCCGCCGAGGGGATGTCCGGCGAGCAACGCGGCGCAGGCCTGCAGCGTGGGGCCCGTGCCTTCCGTCGCGTAACGGCGCAGCAATCGCGGCAGAATCATTTCCCGCGCGAGCGGCGACTGCCAGACCGCGGGAGTGTTGAGCACTGCAATCGTCGCAGCTACGTCCGCAACGCTGTGCCGCTCGACCGCCCACCACAGCATGAGCGGGATATATGGATCGTTCCGATCCCGGTTCTGCAGGGCGATCCGTTGTACAATCCGCAATCCCGCCGCCGGGCCAAGGCGCGCCGCGGTGGAAGCCAGCTGGCTGCGCACCATCGGGTCGGCATCCGATTCCGCCAAGGTGATCAGGGCGGTCTCGCTCAGGGCGGTGGTCTTTTCCTGATCCCCCAGGAAGCGGACAGCCCAGCGTCGGATCCGGGGCGACGCATGCTTCAGCTGGGCGCGCAGGTACGTTTCATCCGCGCCACCACTACCATAAAGCGTCCAAAACGACTCGAGCGCCAGCTGATCGTCTCCACCTCTTGCGACAAGATCGCGGAGTTGGGCATAGACGGTCGCATCGCGGCGCTCGGTCAGGATCCGGCGGGCTTTGCGAACCAGCCAGTCGTTGGTGTGGCCGAGGAGTTCCAGGAGCCGGCCACTGGGCAGCCTCGTCAGCGACGGGCCCTCGCCCTTGAGTACAGCCGCGACGCTGGCTGCGGCGGATTTCGCGGCGGCTCCGCTCCATTGGATTCGATAGACCCGGCCGTTGCTGCGGTCCCACTCGGCATCGGGATCGGGGTGCGACATTCGCTTGTCCGACCAATCGGCGACATAGACGGCTGCGTCCGGCCCCATCGTCATGTCGGAAGGGGCGAACCAGGTGTCGTTGGCGACCACGAGGTTTCCGCCGTGGATCGCCTTGTAGCTGGAACCCCAGGTTTCCACGGCGTGCCATTGTACGGTGTGGCCAAGCAAGTCATTGCCGAGGAAGCGGCCCCGATACATTTCCGGAAAGGAGTCTCCTTGGTAGAGGGTGCCGCCCGTCGTCACATGAAAACCGCCGTGGTAATCCGTGGCCGGCACGCGCTCGAAATAGCCGTAGGCATGCGGATTGTGCAGCTCCCCATGCTTGGCAAAACTCTTCGCGTAGTAGCCGCCCTGGACCATGTGAAACATGCGAAAACTGATATAGTGTCCGGGATAGGGCCGCGGCACATCGCTATAGCGTTGCGGGACGCCGCCGCCGCCGTTCGTGCTCGAAAACATGTTTCCGTCCTGATCGTAATCCAGCCCCCACATATTGCCGCCGCCCTCGGAAAAAAGTTCGAAGCGTCGCGTCAACGGATGATACCGCCAGATGGCCTGCTGGAATTCGAGGCCCCGGATGTTCGCCGTGACCGTGCTGCCCTGGCAGCCGTACAGCCAGCCGTCCGGTCCCCAGATCAGCGAATTGGCAAACGACTGCGCATCCTCGATGCCGAAGCCGCTGAGCAAGACCTCCGGATCGCCATCGGGCGCGTCGTCCTCGTTGCGATCGGGATAGAAGAGCAAATAGGGCGCTTGCATCACGAACACACCGCCGTGACCAAACACGATGCTGGTCGCGAGGTTCAGGCCATTGACGAAATCGTGGGCCCGGTCCGTGACGCCGTCGCCGTTCGCGTCCTCCAGGATGGTGATGCGATCGGCGCCCCGCGGTCCGCGTGGCGGAGGCTCGGGGACTTTGTCATAGACCGTGCGTGAGTAGCGATCGACCTTTACCCGTTTCAGGCCGGCGGGGTTGGGGTATTGGAGATACTGCACCACCCACAAGCGGCCGCGATCGTCAAACTCGATGCAGACCGGCTGCGCCATCATGGGCTCGGTCGCCACCAGGCCGACCTCGAATCCGGGCGCGACAGTCATCTTCTTGATCGCGTCCGCCGGGGAATTTCCCTGGGCGCAGAGTGACGTGATCGAAAACAGTGCCGAGACCCACGGGCCCGCGACGAATCGACGGCGGGGGAACAGGGGTCTGAGGATGCGCGTCGGTTTCATCGGAGTGAATCGAGTTCAGCCTATCGGCCAGGACTGGAAAAGTGGGGTGACAACCTTGGGGTGGGGTGATCGGGGAAAATCCAACCCCAGTCCAATGCCCGAACCCCGCCGGCGCCATCCTGAATTTCGATCCACCTTTCAGCTGGGCCTATCTGAGTTTCCTGCAAGTGCTGGCCGAGGTGGGGGGGGGCCCCCCCCGGGGCCCCCGAACAAAAAAAAAAAACCCGGCCCCCCAACGGGGGC
>JBIJCX010000039.1:0-37406 GCA_044344465.1 Opitutaceae bacterium | reverse complement strand
AACGACCTGGGCGATATCCGTGAGATTGAGGCTCAGCGTCTCGGCGAAAATCCTGAGCGCGCGCGCCGGAATGCCGGTCCGCACGATCTCGGCCACACGAAGATTGTTGGAATACGGAAGATCGGTGATGGTCAGCATCGGCATATGGCGACATTATTTCCGCCATATGGCGGCCGTCAAGCCGCAGCCAGCGGTTGCGTCCACCCGGGTGCAACGCCTCGCCAAGGTGAAGGGTAAGGTCTGAGGTCTTCGGCTCGTCGACGACGATTCCCGTGCCGTCGCACTGGGAACTCCACGGTTTCGGCTCCTACCACTACGGGCAGCAGCCCAACAAATCCTCCGAGCGCGGCCTCTATCGCACGCGCTTCACCGCGCCCGCCGCCTGGAAAGACCGCCGCGTGCGACTCGTCTTCGACGGTGCGATGACGGACACCCGCGTCACGATTAACGGCCGCTCCGCGGGCCCGGTGCACCAGGGCGGCTTCACGCGCTTCCGCTACGACATCACCCCGCTGCTCAAATTTGGATCCGGTGCGGCCAACGAGAACATCCTCGAGGTCGACGTCGCCAAGGTTTCCGCCGATCCCGACACCGAGCGCGCCGAACGCTTCGCCGACTACTGGGTCTTTGGCGGTCTCTATCGCGCCGTGTGGCTCGAGGCACTGCCCGCGCAAGCGATCGAGCACGTCGCGATCAACGCGCGCGCCGACGGCACGTTTGCCGCCGAGGTCACGCTCTCGTACGCCCGCGATGCCGATCGCATCGACGCGCAAATCGTCGCCGCCGACGGCACGCCGTTCGGCGCCCCGTTCTCGACGCCGCTCCCCGGCGGTGGCGCCGGCCGCGTGCCGATCGCCGCCCGCCTCGACGCGCCGCGACTTTGGACGGCCGAGACGCCGCAACTCTACACCGTTCGCCTCTCCCTGCGCCGCGGCGACGAGACGCTGCACACGGTCACGCCGCGCTTTGGCTTTCGCACGTTCGAGGTGCGCGCCGGCCAGGGACTTTTTCTCAACGGCCAGCGCGTCCTCCTGAAGGGCGTCAACCGCCACAGCTTCCGCCCCGCCACCGGCCGGGCGCTCACGCGCGACGACTGCTACGCTGACGTGCGTCTCATCCGCTCGATGAACATGAACGCCGTGCGCATGTCGCACTATCCGCCCGACGAGGCGTTCCTCGAGGCCTGCGACGAGCTCGGCCTCTACGTGCTCGACGAACTCAGTGGCTGGCAGCACGCCCACGGCACGCCCATCGGCCGCCTACTGGTCCGCGAACTCATCGAACGCGACGTGAACCACCCGAGCATTCTCTTCTGGGACAACGGCAACGAGGGCGGCTGGAACCGGGCGCTCGACGGCGAGTTCGCCCTCTACGATCCGCAACGCCGCCACGTGCTCCACCCGTGGGATCCGTTCGGTGGCGTCGATACCAAGCACTACACGCCCTTCGACGATCTCGTCCGCCGCCTGCGCGGGCCGCACCTGGTGATGCCGACCGAGGTTCTCCACGGACTCTATGACGGCGGCATCGGCGCCGGCCTCGCCGACTACTGGCAGGCGATCGCCGCCTCGCCCTTCGGGGCCGGAGCTTTTCTCTGGGTGCTCGCCGACGAAGGCGTCGTGCGCACGGATCAGAACGGACGAATCGATGTCTTCAGCACCTTTGGACCCGACGGCATCGTCGGTCCACGGCACGCAAAAGAAGGCAGCTACCACACCGTCCGCGATCTGTGGTCACCGGTGCAGATTGACCCGCCCACCCTCGACGCGGCTTTCACCGGCGCCCTCACCGTGCACAACCGCTACGACTTCACGTCGCTCGCCGCGTGCCGCTTCGCGTGGCGCCTCGTCCGCTTCGATTCGGCGAACACCACCGCGCTCGCCTCGGGCGTGGCACCCGGGCCCGCGGTCGCACCCCACGCCGCCGGAGTCCTGCCGCTGGCCCTCCCAGGCAACTGGCACGACGCCGATGCGCTCGCGCTCACGGCCGTCGACCCGAATGGCGTCGAACTTTGGACGTGGACGTGGCCCACGCCCGCCCTCGCGCAGCGTCTGGCGTTCAAGCCTGCGGCGACCGCGACCCCAACCCCGACCGTCGCCACGACCGCCACGGCCATCACCCTCCGCGCCGGCGGCGTGAGCGCGGAGTTCGATCCGGCCACGGGCCTGCTCCGCGCGTTGCGGCGCGGCGAAAAAACCGCGGCGCTCGCCAACGGTCCGCGCCTCGCCTTTGCCCGTCCGGTGCCAGCGGCGCCCGTCGCCTGGCTCGCGTTTGCCGACGGCGACGCGACGGCGCTTTCGCGGCGTCTCGCGAGCCCGCAACTCGCCAACACGCTCGAACTCTCCCTCGCCTTCGATCGCGATCAATCCTGGGTCGGCGCCCGACTCGAGGTCTCGTCCGACGGCATGGCGTGGCGCACGCTCTTCGATGGCTCGCGGCGTCCCGGCGACGGCTACAAGTTCGACTTCCCGCCGCAGCCGATCGCTGCCGTGCGTCTCTCCGCGCTCCGCACCGCCGACGGTCGCGCCGTCGCGCTCAAGACGATGCGCCTCGGCTACGCCGCCGGCCGTTTTCCCGCGCCCGGAGTCGCCGGCGTGATCACCTCCGGCACCGGCCGCGATCCGGCGACCGGCGCGCCGATCGCCTGGCTCGAAAGCCGCGGCGGCGCCGGCCTCGAGCAGGCGCGCTGGACGTTGCTGGCCGATGGCGCGCTGCGACTCGACTACCGCTACGCGCTCGAGGGCGAATTCACTTTGCACGGTGTCACGTTCGATCATCCCGAAGAGCAGATGACGGGGCTGCGCTGGCTCGGCGAGGGGCCGTTCCCCGTCTGGCAAAACCGCCGGCGCGGCACGTGGCTTGGTCTCCACGGCACGGTTCGCCGCGACCAGCAAGCGGGTGAAGCGTGGGATTATCCCGAGTTCGCGGGCTGCTTCGCGGGCATTCGTTGGGCGCGACTCGGCACCACGGCAGGATCGATCACGATCGACGGCGTGCCGGGCGGCGCGTTTCTGCGCGTTGGCACGCCGCGCCCCACGCATCCGCAGACGATGGTCGATTTCCCGGCCGGCAATCTCTCGGTGCTGCACGCGATTCCGGCCATGGGCTCGAAGTTCAAACCGGCGGAAGTCGCCGGCCCCTCCGGACAGCCGGCCCGCGCCGCCGGCACGTACACCGGCACGCTGCGCTTCCGTTTCGGCGCCGAAGAGTAAGCTCCGTAACCGGGTAACAGCAGCTTTTCTCTCCGGCCGCCCGACCGCGGCGGGTCTGTCGATGGGGTGAGCCCATCGGGCCTGCGGTGTGGCGGTGGCCAAACGGCCGCTCAGGCGGCCGCTTTTCCGAGACGCTCCGCCAGCATCGCACCGAGCTGCTGGGGATCGCGGCACACCAGAAAATCCCAGCGCCCGAGCTGGCCCCAGCGGTTCACCGCCCGCAGCCATTGGTCGGCGGCCTGGTGTTTCATCTCCGTCTCTTCATGAAACTGTCCCTTGATCTCGACGATGAGGGTCATGCCGCTCGCCAGCTTCACGAGGAAGTCGGGCTCATAGACGCGGCCCGCGCCTTCAAACTCATAGGGAATGTTGAACTCCATCCGCTCGTTGCGCGCATAACACACCACACGGCCCGCGACCGCGGCCGCCTCGAGCTGGAACATCGCCGCCTGTTCCCACGAGGCCGTGTCGCACGCGACAAAGTTGAGGTGACTGCGCTGGGTCGCCTGCACGGGTTTGACCGTCTTGAAATGCACGCTGGCCGTGCTCCCGATCGGTTTGTAGCGGTTGAGGCGCGGCAACAGCGGCGTCTCCCCCCGTGAGTCATCGGGTTCGATCGCGGCGAGCAGCAGATCGCGGATGCGATGCACGTAGGTGTCGAGTCCCAGTTCGCACGGGTGTTGGCCGCTGAAATCCACCTTCGTGGCCACATACCGTTCGACGATGCGCAGCACCTGCGGGAAAAGCTGGCTGCGTGCAGCGTGCCGCAAACCCTTCTTCCCCGGCACCGCGGTTTCGGTGAGCAAGCGCACAATTTCGCGTGTGATCTCGAACCGAATCGTCTGCGGATGCGTGGAGGCATAAAATTCCTCTCGATCCATCAGCTTCATTTCGAATCCGCCGTGCGCGCTGACGTGGCCGACCTGGATCCCGACTTGCGGGCGGACAAACGTCGCCACCGGGGTGGACTCGGGGTTGATCCGCGTGCGTTCCGTGTTGGCCACCTCGCACCGAACGAGATTCTTCGTGAGCGCCACGACGTAGCCTTCGACCACCGGAAAGCGAATCTCGAACGCCGCCCGCTCCGGCAACGCCATGACTTCGTTGCGCTCGACCGGCGGCGGCGGCGGGCCTTTCGGTTCGCGTCCCTTGAACGGGATCAGTGAGAACGGCACGCCAAAGACATCGACGTACTCCGGCGTGAGCAGGCCGGTCTCCAGGTCGGGCGTGTAATCCATCCGGCGCAGCCCGCGGCCCACGACCTGCTCGCAAAGCAGCTGCGAGTGAAAGGCGCGGAGGCCGAGAATGTGAGTCACGTTGTTCGCGTCCCAGCCCTCTGAAAGCATGTTCACGGACACCACGCAGCGCACCTTCTCACCCGGCGCGCCGAGTTTCCCTACGGTCGAAACGATGCGCCGCAGCTCCTCCGCCGCCTCCTTCCGCGTCGCGGTGGGATCCTCGCTCTCCGCCGCGGCAAGCAGGTTGGAATCGATGCGCAGCGACACTTCGTTGCCCTTGGCGTTGGAGAGCAGATCGGGAAACACCTGCCCGCGGCCGTAGTGCTTCGCCACCTTCGCCTTCTTCTTCCGCTTGCCTCCGTTCTCCTCGTCGTCCTCGTCATCGACTTCATCTGCGACCACGACCTCGCCGGAAATCTGCGCGTGAAAGTGCTCCGCGATCTGGGTGTTGTCGCACACGATGATGAGCACGGGCGGCTCGCGCTCCTGCCCGGGTCGCGCCTGCTGCTTCCGCTCGAATTCCAGCTTCCACTGGCCGGCCAGCGTCTGCAGGGCATCCTCCGCCTTCGCCCACACCACCTCCGGCTTGGGTTTGCCGCCGGGTAGCTTTTGCCCCGCCTTCAAGTCGCGGGTGATGTGCTCCCACAGTTTGAAATACTTCGGGTCGGGCCGGCCGGTGTTGTCGATGGCCGGCAACCGCGGAATCTTCGTGATGCCGCTCTCGATGGCGTCCACGAGACTGAAATCGCTCACGATCCACGGAAACGGCGAGCCCTCCACGTAGCCGCTGCCGCCGATGTAGAACGGCGTCGCCGACAAATCCACGCACAGCGCCACGCCGCACGCCTGGTTGAGCTTGTCCATGCCGCTGATCCAAACCGTGGCCTCCTCGCGATCCGCCTTTTGCTCGGCGGTCAGCTTTTCGTCTTCGCGCACCGGTGCCGGGCGGTAGGCATGGTGGCCCTCGTCGTTGAGCACCATGATCGGTTCGTCGTCCCACAAATCGCCGAGCCGGTTCTTCGCGAACGCCTCCGGGCTTTCCTTGCCCTTGTTGACGACCACGTAGCTCTTGCCGCCCTCGCTCTTCTCGCTCGCCTCGCCGAAGTGATGCCAGTTCGTCACGAGCACCTTGCCCTTCGCCAGCTCGGGTCGGAGCGAGGTCGGCACGAGATCGAACTTGTCGTAGTAGTTCTCCGGGTCGCCCGCCCGCAGCACTTGCAGGCGCTCCTTGATCGTGAGATTGGGACAGACGACGACGGCGCGCCGCGGGAAACGCGGGTCGCCCGGCACGCGGCCGCGGTTGCAGAACGCCCACGCGATGAGCATCGCCATGACGACGGTCTTGCCGCTGCCCGTGGCCATCTTGCACGCACACCGGAGCAGCGGCTTCAAGCCTGCCTCGTTGGGCACGTCCACCAACCGCGGTTTCTGCGCTACCCTCGGATTCCATTCGTCCGGCCGCACGGCTTCACCCGCCGACAGCTTGCGGAAATCCTCGATGGACAACTCGGCCTTGCCGCGTCGCGTCTTCCCGCGCGCGAGAATTTCCTGCAGGTAGAGGATCGTCTCCACCGCCTCGAGCTGGCAGAAAAAAAGTCGCCGCGGCCGATCCGGACGCGACCAGTGGCGCAGCAGTGTCTTCGTAACCTCGCTCGCGTTTTCCCAGCCGGATTTCCGCCACGCGCGGACGTCATCGCGCAGCGCGTTTACGAGCGGCAGGTCGTCACGCTCTTCCTCGGCGAAAAGATCGCGCTGGCCCGTCGCGATGCGCTCGGTCTTGAACCAATAGCTCGCCGGCCGGCGCCCGGGAAACTGCGACGGGATGCCCGTCTTCGTGTCGTAAACCCAGTGTGCGGTCGGCTCCGCGTAGGGCGGGCAGAGGATCGGATTCTCGACCGGCTGGATCGGGATCGCCCCGCCGGTCATGACGCTGCCTCACTTTCTGAATAAGTTCGGATCGAGCCCGCTGAGGGCGATGATTGATTTGAGCGTGCCCTTCGCGATCTCGCGGTGATTGGGCACCGGCACCGTGGCGCTGTCTCCGTCCGCCAGTTCGCGACGCATGATGATGTGACTGCCCGTCTGCCGCCTCTGCACGAAGCCGTGCGCCTGGAGGATGCGGCACACTTCGGCTGGCGGGAGCGGCCGGAGTTTAGGCATGCTGAAGCGTCAGTGGCCTCACCCGCGCTCCCCGCTTCAGCCGCCGCTTGATCTCTGTGGCGCTCGCTGATTCCAACCACAACTCCACCGCTTCGCCGAGCATCCGGTGCGCCTCGGTGCGCGTCTTGCCCTGGCTCGCCACACCCAGCTCCGGACAATGGGACACGAACCAAGCGCCATCCTTTTCGATCACGGCCGAGAAATTCGGAAGGTCGATCACCTGGCCGTCGCGCTCGATCCAGTTTGTTTTCACAACGGCAACGTGGGCGTGAAAACAACGGGAGTAAAGTCTCCGTCTTCATGGCGCCGGCATCTCCACCACCCGCAAGCCCTCCTGCCCCCGCGGGTCGATCACCTTGATCGCGATCCGCCACGGCTCGCCTTGGCGGAACTCCCGGGTCGGACGCGGAAACGCCAGGCTCGTGAGCCCGCTCAACGCCTCGAATCGCTCCTCCTCCACGGCACCGATATCGCCGAGCGCCTTGGCGAGCTTCGCCCACTTCGTCTTGTCCGGAAAAAACGCCTGGCAAATGCAAAACGTCCGCCCGTCGTAGTTGGTGTCGAGAAACCACGAGGCGATGCGGTCGCGGTTGCACGCATCGAGGGTGCCGCTCACGGGATCATAGATGTCCATGCCCTCGACCGTCACCGTCCACTGGCCGTCTTTCGATTTTTCCGGCTTTGCCACGCGCGGCGCGGTGAACACGGTGAAAATCTGGCTGCCCGGCTGCGTTTTTAGCAGATCGCCCATCGCGACGTCGGGCCGGATGAGCGCCATGTGCAACCGTACGCGCGGGTTCGGATCGGCCGCGATCGTCGCCTGCGCCGCCGCATCGAACGCAAACGCCGCGAACACGACGTCGTCATAGCCGCGCCGGCTCGCCGCGTGCAGCACTTCCTCGACCTGGTAATTCGAGAGACTGCCGACCTCGGGACCGATGGACACGGCGACGCGCCGCTCCCGCTTGTCTCCATTCAGCCATTCGCCCTCGGCATGGACGAGGCTCGCGCCCGTGACGGGCGCGAGTTGGGAGAAGGTCATTCGCTTGCCGCCCGCGAAGTCCACGCCCGCCGCCTTGAGCAGCCGCAGCACTTTGTCGAGGTGGGCTTCGGCGTTTTGCGGATCGTTATGGGGATGCGACGCCCCCGTCGCGTCGTCTGAACGCGGCGAGGGCGCCGCGTCTCCAAAAAATTCCAGCGCCCCGTCCGGAGCGCCGCCTATCGGCGTGTCGACGCTGTCCTCCACCGCGATCACGCCCTCCATCGTGAAGGGTCCCGCCACGCGCACGACGCCAGACACCGGCTCGGGCTTGTCCACGAGTTCCTCCTGCTCGGCATTGGCCTGGATGGCGGCGTTAACCTCGTCCATTTTCGCGCGCCACGCCGCGCGATAGGCGGTGAGCGCGTCGCTGAGGGGCTTCGGCCAGTCGGGATCGGTGTCGAACGGCACTTCCCATTCACGCCAGCCGGATTGAAACGCAGAGGACGCGGAGGACGCAGAGCCAGAACCAGGAGACTTGGTTTTCTCTGTGGCCTCGGTGCCTCCGTGGTTCACCTTCGGCAAAATCCACCGGCGCCGATCCGCCTCCGTCACCGACTTCTTGCCCTCCTCGCGCTCTTTCCGGCGGAGCTTGTCGGCGAGGCGTTCGCACAAATCCGCGGTGGCGTGCTTCGCCAGCGCCTTGTTCAACGCGACAAGTTTTTCGGCGAGGATCGGCTCGTGCTGCGCGAAGATCGGATCGAGCGAGGTATTGCGCGCGATGCTCTTGAGCGTGATGTGCGGCACGGTCTTGCAGGCAAACGTGAACTTATCGCCCGCACCCGTCCCGGAGGGCGGGGCGCCGTCCACCGGTTTTAACCAGTGGCCCCGCGGATTGCGCGCAACATCCTCGGCGTTGACGGGCCGCAATCGGTAACTTGTAAATCGCGCTGTCATCAACCGCTGCCGCGCGAGCGCCAGCGCCACCCGGCTCGTGTCGCACGTGATCCAACGCCGGCCCCACTGCTCGGCGACGAATGCGGTCGTGCCGCTGCCGCACGTCGGATCGAGCACGAGGTCGCCTGGGTCCGACGTCATCAGGAGGCAGCGCTCGATGACTTTCCCGGATGTCTGAACGACATAGATTTTATCGGAGGCAAATCCCGCGATCCCGGTGTCATCCCAATTATTGTTAATCGGTTGGACGCTAAAATCCTCGGCAAAGCGGACATAGTAGAGGCCGCCGGTTGTGGCTTCTAACCGCTCGGAGTTATGAATCCGCTTCATTCCCTCCTCATTCGTCTTCCACCGTCCTTGGATACTTGGCCGCCAGTGCTGTCCCGCGAAAGCCACGGGAAACCAACAGGCTGCTCCTTCACCTTTCTGGCGACCTACACTTTGGCTTTGTAGGTTATCAATACGGTAAATTTTCCCATCGGACACCCAATCGCGTGCTTCGCCTTTTTCTGCTGACGATAGTCGACGATGCTCACCGGAGCGCATCTCAATACTGCCATATGCACTCCCCTCGACGGCGATTGGCTTTTCTATGAAAAGCGGTCGGAACTTCGCCTTCACAGCGTCCTTGGCATACCAGATTAGGTAGTCACAGGTTTGCGGAAGAAAATTGACCGTCGCGCTGCTCGTCTTGGCAAACGCAATCAACGCCACGAAGTTCGCAGGCCCAAATACTTCGTCGAAAAGCAATCGCACCCGATGCAGATTCTCATCCGAAATCTGCACGAAGATGCTGCCGGTATCCGCCAGCAGCTCCTTCGCCATCGTCAGCCGGTCGCGGAGGTAGGCGAGATACGAGTGGATGCCGAGGGTCCACGTGTCGCGATAGGCCCGGACCATCTCGGGCTCACGCGTGAGATCCTGCGGCTTGTCCTTCACGTCGCGCTGGCCGAGCGAGGGCTGGAAGTTGCTCGCGAATTTGATCCCGTAGGGCGGATCGAAATAGATCATCTGCACCTTGCCCGCGAGGTCCTCGCGACGCGCGAGGCTGGCCATGACCGCGAGCGAATCGCCGAGGATCATCCGATTGGCCCAGTCGACGTCGTGCTGGTAGAACTGCACCGCCTTGGCGTAGTCCTGCTGCGGATCGGCGAAGAGATCGCGCTGCACATCCTCGCGGGCGAGCACGCGCAGGATCGCCTGCGTGCTCACGCGCTCGTGCAGATGGAGCGCCACGGGTTCGACCTCGAACCATGGCTTTTCCCGCTTGCCGCTCCACTCCAGCCACGGCTCGTGCCGGCGGAGGGCGTCGGCGAGCAGGCGCGCCTCGGGCTCGGTGAGCGGACGCTGCCGGGCGAGTTGGAGGAGTTCGGGAAGCAGATCGGTCGTTGCGGCGTCAAAGGTCGGGTTCGTAGTCCCGGCTTTAGACGGAACAGAACCGCCTGAAGGCGGAACTACCAACGACGGAGCCGAGCGCAGCGCCGGCGGCAGGTGCGGATTGTAGTCGAAGCGCAGCTTCGGCGCCTCCTCCAGCCGGCCCTCGGATTCGAGGCCGGCGGGTGGAATGTTTTTGCGCTTGGCGGTGTGCGTGTAAGCCGAAACCGCGTCGGTTGACGCGCGCTCGGCCGCAGCTTTCTTTCGCGGCATGGGGCAGTGCTCGCATCGCAACTGCCGGTGTCTGCGGGTGTCTCTTGTGGACTCCCCAGGTGCTCAAACGAAGAGGGACGCACCTACTTGCGTCCCGCAACGGGCACCTTGGAGAGCCCACATCAAGACACGTTCGATGCGCCCCAGGGGGGCGCGGTTCGAAGTGCCGGTTGATGAGTCCCGAAATTTCCAAGGTTTCGTTGCGGACAGCAGCCGAAGCTACGCGAAATAATTTGAGATGAAGTTGGTTTGGCTCGTCAGGATACGGATGAAAAAACGGGCGGATGGCGTGACACGCGAGGGATGGCCGGAAGCCGCGATCGGTGCAAGCGTGGCGTTTGCGCGCGAGCGATGGAGCCGGTCTTGGTCAGCCGGTGCCGGCGGCGTTCGCCCGGCCGGAGGGCCAATTGTGCGCATTTGCGCACAAAGGCTCAGCGGACCGAAATATGCCCGGCCCGACCAGCGGGGACGGCCGGTGGTCGGCTTGATCCAGGTTATTTGGCACCGCGTCGCGGCGCGGCCGCAACCGAAGCGGAGTTGCCCGCAAATAGCGCGAATTAATCTTTCTCTTTCCTCTTAATCTTTCTCTTTCGTCCAGTGCTTCGCGAAATTACCGGAAGAGAAAGATTAAGAGAAAGAGGAAAGAGAAAGACGCGGCGGTGAAAAATTTTGGTCAAGGCACCCGCCGCGGCAGAGATGATTCGGTTATCTCCGCCGCCGCGCCCACATGGCCGGGTCGAGCAGCGTCGCGGGTTGTTCACCCCGCAGCGCCGCCAACACAAACTCCGCGGCCGCCACGTGACTACGGCGGAGACCCTCGCTGGTGTAATACGCAATGTGCGGCGTCGCGACGACCCGGGGATGACGCAGGAGCGGATGCCCGGGGGCGGCCGGCTCCGTTTCCCACACGTCGATGCCAGCCCCGGCGAGCTCGCCGCTTTCCAGCGCCGCCAGCACGGCCGCCTCGTCGATCAAAGGTCCCCGCGCGGTGTTGATCAGCACGGCGCCGCGCGGCAGCAGGGCAAGTTGTTCGGCCCCGATCAGCCGGCGCGTCGTGGGGCCGAGCGGCGCGTGCAACGACAGCACCCGGGCGCCCGCGAGCAATTCCGGCAGCGTGGCGCACGGCACCGCCCCCGCCTCCGTGATCGCGGACGCGGCGACAAACGGATCGAAGACGCAGACCCGCATGCGAATCGCCCGGGCGATCTCCGCCACGCGCCGCGCGATCCGGCCGAAGCCGACGAGGCCGAGGGTCTTGCCGGCGAGATCGAATCCCAGCACCGCCGGGTCGACCTGCCAGCGGCCTTGCTTGCAATTTTGATCGGCCGTCGCGATTCGGCGGGCAACGGCAAACATCAGCGCCACGGCGAACTCCGCGGTCGACTCGGTCGGGGCCTCGGGGGTGTTGACCACGCTGACACCCGCGGCACTCGCCGCGGGCACGTCGACGTTGTCGTATCCGATGCCGGTGCGCGCGATGATCTTCAGGTCCGGCGCACGCGCCAACGCCGCGGCATCGAAGCGCCGGCGCGCGCCGACGATCGCGGCGGCGGCGGCCTCGAATTCAAAAACGGGATTCGCGGCGACCGCGGCCGGTACCCCCGGACCGGCCAGGAGGGCGCGGCCACGGAGGAGTTCAAGCGCATCGGCGTGCAGGGGCACGTCGGTCCAGAGGAGCGGGAGGGAATCAGACATGGCGGTGAAGGCGGCAGGATGGCAACGCGGACCGGGACCGGCTGATTCGAACAGAGCCCCGACGGCGCGCAAGGCGCGTGATCGGGCTCATCGCCGCGGGTCCGCACGATTTCCGGCCTGCATCGCGCGGCGGGGTCTGTTACGACGACGCCATGAAAATTCGAACTCTGGTCGGCTGCGGCATGGTGGCCGGGGCAATGTCGCTGCTGGCGGCAGATTATCCGGTGCAGCCGGTGCCGTTCACGGCGGTGCGCGTCACGGGCGGATTCTGGCGGGCGCGCCAGGAAATCAACCGCACCGTCACGGTCCCGTTCGCGCTGCAGCAGTGCGAGGACACGGGGCGCCTGAAGAACTTCGATCTCGCCGCCGACACGATGCGCCGGCGCGCGGCGGGCGAGCCGGCCTTTCAGCACGTGCCGCCCACCAAGTTTCCCTTCGACGATTCCGATGTCTTCAAGGCCATCGAGGGCGCCGCGTATGCCCTCTCCATGCAGCCTGACGCCACGCTCGATCGCCGGCTCGACGGCCTCATCGCGCGCATCGCGGCGGCGCAGGAACCGGACGGGTATCTGTACACTTGGCGGACCATGCACCCGGATGCGCCGGCGCATAAATGGATCGACACCAAGCGCTGGTTGAAGGACCCGGATCTCAGCCACGAGCTGTACAACATCGGGCATCTCTACGAGGCCGGCGTCGCGCATTTTCAGGCGACCGGCAAGCGCACGCTGCTCGACGTTTGCGTCAAGAGCGCCGAGCTGGTGTGGCGCGACTTCGGCGACGGCACCCTGCGCATCGCGCCGGGCCATCAGGTCATCGAGATGGGCCTCGCGAAACTCTACCGCGTCACGGGCGAGCGGCGCTACCTTCAGCTCGCGAAGATTTTTCTCGATGCGCGCGGCCCCGGCGACACGGACTACAACCAGCGGCACCGGCTCGTCGTCGATCAGGACACCGCGGTCGGGCACGCCGTGCGCGCGAACTACCTGTATGCCGGCATGGCGGACGTGGCCGCGCTCACCGGCGACCAGCGGTACGCCACGGCGATTGGGAAGATCTGGGCGGATGCGGCGGGGAAAAAGATGAACGTGACCGGCAGCGTGGGCGCGCTGGCGAAGGGCGAAGCCTACGGCGCGGACTACGAACTGCCGCTCGACGGCTACAACGAAACCTGCGCGGCGATTGCGTTCATGATGTGGAACCACCGGATGTTTTGCCTGAGCGGTGACGCCAGGTACCTCGATGTGCTCGAGCGCACGGCCTACAACGGCGCGCTCAGCGGCGTGTCGCTTTCGGGCGATCGTTTCTTCTATCCGAACCCGCTGGTCTACGACGGCGCGGCGAAGAACAACCATGGCTTTGCCGGCCGCGCGCCCTGGTTCGGCTGCGCCTGCTGTCCGCCCAACGTCGTGCGCACCCTCGCGGCGCTGACCGGATACTTCTACGCGGTGCGGAACGATTCGCTGTTCGTGAATCTTTACGGCCAGAGCGAGGGTGAGGCGACCGTCGCCGGCACGAAGGTGAAAGTGACGCAGACCACCGACTATCCCTGGCAGGGCGGCGTGCGGCTGGCGGTCGCGCCGGCGCAGCCGAAGAAATTCACGGTGCGCGTCCGCATCCCCGGCTGGGCGCAGGGCCGGCCCGTTCCCTCCGACCTCTATTTCTACGACGACACGGTGCCTGCGCTGTGGACGGCGACCGTTGGCGGCCGCGAGGTGAACGGGCCGGTCGAGCACGGGTTCCTGGTCATCACCCGCGAGTGGCGCGCGGGCGACATCGTCGAACTGAACTTTGGCTTGCCGGTTCGCACCGTCCGCGGCCATCCGTCGATCGCGGCGACCAAGGATCGCGTGGCCTTCGAGCGCGGGCCCATCGTCTACTGCGTCGAGGATCCCGACCGGACGTTGCAGCCGGACGAGCTGGCCGTCACCGCGCGGGCGATCCTCGACGTGCGCGTGCGCCCGGATCTGCTCGGCGGTGTGACCACCGTGGTGATTCGCGATGGCACCCGCACGACGACGGCGATTCCGTATTTCGCCTGGAACAACCGTGGCCTCGCCCCGATGGCGGTGTGGTTGCGGCGCGGGCCGTGATGGGGCCGCCGGACAACGCCATTATGCTCTCGTAGCCCTGCGCATGAGCGCGGGGACGGGTTCCAAACATCCCCGGAGCAAGCTCCGGGGCATTTGCCGAAAACTGTAGGAGCGGCTTTATGCCGCGATTTAACAAACCCTTCGCGCAAAAACCCCGCTCCTACAGCCAACCAAGCCGAAGCAAGCTGCGGGGTATCGGACCCATTGCGAATGAAGCGGCCCACCTACCGCGCCGCCGTCCGCATCTGGCGCTGGAGCTTGCCCTTGAGATCACCGGGGGCGTGGTGTTCGACCAGCTGGCCGAGGGCTTCGGCATTCACGCTCGCGGACACGATGACCAGTTTCCGGCCTTCGACCACGGCGAGACAAAGGTCGATCGGCTTGTGGTCCCTGAGCGCGTCCGCGGTGTAGATAAGCACCGTTTCTTTCCGGCCGGAGACGCCGACCAGGCGCGACCATCCCCGCTGCTGCATCGCGCGGTCGGTCTCAAGCAAGAGCTTTTCATTGGACCAACGGCCCGCGTCCGAGCCGAGTTCGTAGACGCCGACGCTCGCGTGCTGCACGGCGTCGAGGGCCAGCCGGACATTGGCTGCATCCTTGTGCTCGATCCAGCCAAGGCCGGTGCGGATGCAGCCGAGCGTCAGGCGGCCGACGCTGAACTGGACCTTGGTGCTCCAGTCCGCGTCGGTGGCGCGCATGACGTGGCGGCGCAGCACGGCGGCATCGCGATCGAGCGTCAGGTAGCTAACCGCTGCGAGACCGAGCACGACGAAGGGCGCCAGGCCGAGGCCGAGAACCCAAGGCCAGACGCGGCGGCGGCGGGGCGGGACGGGGGCAATGGCGGATGGCGAGGAAATCGGATTCATGGCGCTCGGGTGCCGGGTGTTTTCTGCAATCTGGTGCTACAACGCGGAAAATAAACGGCTCAGCTCTTGCTGATCCTGACCTTCGCCTTGCGGAGGGGCTCAATGTCGAGTTTTTCGGCCAGCTCGCCGAGCTGCTCCGCCTTGATGTTGCCGACGATGTTCACAAAGACGGCCTCGCCCTTCTTGTCGATCACCGTGACGACGAGGCCCTGGATGACGTCGTCGTTGAGCTGCTTGACGTGGACGTCGACGTTGTCACCGCCGTTTTTCTCGCGGACCGTGACCATCTTGGTCCAGCCCTGGGCCTCGAGTTGGCGGCGCACGGCCTCGATCTTCTCGACGGTGCCGGCGCGGTTCGCGTCGTCGAGACCGATGACGTTGACGCGGACGCGCTTGAGGTTGCCGAGCAACTCGGCGGCCTCGGGTTCCTGTTTCTTCGCCAGCCGGGCGGCGAACTTGATCAGGCCGGGCGACAAGTTCACCTCAACAAACTGGCCCTTGCTGGCCGGGAGAAGCTGGCCGATATCGACGTAGCCGGGCTCGTTTTCGGCGGCAAACGAGACGGTGGTCAAAGCGAGCGACAGGGTCGCGAGGGCGAGGGAGGAGCGGAGGGATGTCTTCATGGTGGTGGTGGTTGTGAGAATGCGATGAGCGGATGCACCTAACACACATGAAGGGGAGACAAAGTTGCAGAATCCTTCGTCGCGGGCTTTTCCCGGCGGGCCGGGAAAAGCCAGGTTTGATGCGCCCCGGGCGGGATCCAGGACCGGCCGCCGCTTGCAACCCGCGTCGGCCCCGCTACGCTGCGCGCGTTATGAAACTCACCCACACCCTCGCCGTATTGGCTCTCTTAACGCAGGTCTGCGCGAATGCGACGGCCGAGCCGCTCAAGGTCGGCGACAAGGCCCCGATGGTTACGGGCACCACCGAAACCGGCGCCAGGCTCGCCCTGGGCGACGTGTACAAGAAACAGCCCTACACGCTGGTTTACTTTTATCCGAAGGCGGACACCAAGGGCTGCACCGCCCAGGGCTGCTCGCTGCGCGACGCGTACGAACAGCTCACGAAAGAAGGCGTGGCGGTCATCGGAGTGAGTCTCGATCAGGTGGACGACCAAAAAGCCTTCAAGGAAAAGTACAATTTTCCGTTCACGCTCCTCGCCGATCCGGATCGGACCGTCGTGAACGCATTCGGTGTGCCGGTGCGCCAGGTGGCGGGCCGGGGTGACTTTGCGTCCCGCCAGGCTTACCTGATCAAGGATCGAAAGATCATCTACACCGACCACACCGGCACGACCGAGAAGCAGGCGGAGGTCATCCTCAAGGTCCTGGCCGGGCATCGCGTCGGCTCGTGAATCTTCGCCATCTGTCCTTTGTCCTCGTCAACGGCTGGTTGCTCGCCGCCGCATTCAGCGCACCGGCTTTGGCGCCCGCGACCGTTGCCATCCCCGATCCGCGCCACCTCGTCAACGGCTGGACCATCCCCAGCGAGGGCTACGCCGACCAACCCTACATCGTAAGAACCGACGACGGCGCCTGGCTCTGTGTCATCACGACGGGGAAAGGCACCGAGGGCGCCAAGGGCCAGCACGTGATTTCGATGCGCAGCACCGATCGCGGCAAGACTTGGGTGCGACCGGTCGATATCGAACCCGCCGATGGTCCCGAAGCCTCTTATGCCGTGTTACTCAAGGTGCCCGGCGGACGGATTTACGTCTTCTACAATCACAACACCGACCGCGTGACCGAGGTGAAACGCGAGGACAAGGGCACGTACGCGCGGGTGGATTCGCTCGGCCACTACGTTTTCAAGTTCACCGACGACCACGGCCGCTCCTGGTCCACGCGCCGCTTCGAGGTGCCCGTGCGCGAGTTCGACTGCGACCGCCTGAACGTCTACGGCGGCCAGCTTCGCTTCTTCTGGAACGTCGGCCGGCCGCTGCTGCTGGCCGACGCCGCGATCTGCGTGTTGCACAAGGTCGGCGCGATGGGCCCGGGATTTTTCGCGCAGTCCGAGGGCGCCTTTCTCCGGAGCCAGAACATCCTCACCGAGCGCGACCCCGCGAAGATCGCGTTTGCAACCCTGCCCGACGGCAACATCGGCCTGCGGACCCCCGCCGGCGGCGGACGCGTGGCCGAGGAACAGAGCATCGTGCCGTTGAGCGATGGCTCGCTCTACTGCGTCTACCGCACGGTCGATGGCTGGCCGGCGAGCGCCTACAGTCGCGACGGCGGCCACACCTGGACGCCCGCCGCGTACGCGAGCTACACGCCGGGCGGCCGCCGCCTCAAGCATCCGCGCGCGGCCAACTTCGCGTGGCGCTGCAGCAACGGGAAGTTCCTGTACTGGTTTCACAACCACGGCGGGCCGTTCATCGCCCAGATGGCCGCGGACCTCAGCGGACGCTCCGGCAACCCCTACAACGATCGCAACCCGGCCTGGCTCGTCGCCGGCGTCGAGCGCGACGGACCGGGCGGCAAGGTCATCCATTGGTCGCAGCCGGAAATCGCGCTCTATGATGACGACCCGTTCATCCGCATGAGCTATCCGGATCTGGTCGAGGAAGACGGCCGCTTCTACCTCACCGAGACGCAAAAGAACGTGGGCCGCGTGCATGAACTTCCGGCCGCGTTGGTGGACGGCTTGTTTGCCCAATTCGAACGCCGGCAGATCGCGACGGACGACCTCGTGCTCAACCTGCCGGACGCGGCCGCGCTGAAGCCTGAGGTCCCGATGCCGCGGCTGTCGGAATTTCACGCGCGCGACACCCGCCGGCCCGATCACGGCGACAGGGATCTGCGCACCGGCTTCAGCATCGATCTGTGGCTGCACCCCGCGCCGCTCTCCGCCGGCGCCGCCATCCTCGACAGCCGCACCGCCAACGGCCAGGGCCTCCTCGTCGCCGTCACTGCGGCCGGCACCCTGCGCCTCACGCTCAACGACGGGCGCGAGGAATCGAGTTGGGAAAGCGATCGCGGCGGGCTGGCATCCGGTGCGGCCCATCATGTGGTGATCACCGTGGACGGCGGTCCGAAGATCATCACCTTCGTCGTGGACGGCGTCCTCTGCGACGGGGGCGACGAACGCCAGTTCGGCTGGGGTCGGTTCAGCCCCACGTTGCGCTCCGCCAACGGCGCGCCGCAGCTCACGATCGCGCCGGCCGTGCGCGGACTCCGCCTCTACTCGCGCGCCCTCCGCACCAGCGAAGCCGTGGGGAATTTTCGGGCCGGCCCCCCCGCGTCCATAGCGGGTGCTTCTCAGTTTCTTCCAAGGCGAGCAATCCCCGTGGGTGGGCGGGCACGTCCCGGTGCCCGCATGTCTGGCCCGCACGATTGCGTTTCGAATGCGGGCACGAGGACGTGCCCGCCCACCGCTGACACCAGTGGCAAGAAACTGAGATGCGAGCGCTCAGGCGACGATCTTGACCGGATTCCGCCAACCTGTAACAGGCTGAGCTGAGTCCGACTGAACTCGTTTCGTTTTTCCCCAAAACCTTCCGGCGCTCCGAAAAGCCCGTTATGTACAAGCCCTGCCTGGCTATCTTCTCCCTCTGTTGTGCGACCTGGTCTCTTCCCGCTGCCGACACCGCCGCGGCCTGGATCGTCGGCGTCGCCAAGGTCGACATCACGCCGGACTATCCCGTCCGGCTCAACGGCTACGGCGGCCGCCGCACGGAGGTCGAGGGCGTCGAGCAACGCCTCTTCGCCAAGGCCATCGCGTTTGGCCGTGATACCGAGCAGCCCGCGGTGCTGCTGACCGTCGACAACTGCGGTGTGCCGGCGAGCATGCGCGATGAGTTAGTGAAACGACTTGGCGCCAGGACCAAGGTCACGGGCGATCGCGTGGCCCTTTGTTCCAGTCACACGCACAGCGCGCCCATGCTGGTCGGAGTCGGGGTCAATCCGTTCGGCGCGACCCTCTTCGGCACGGGCGTCCCCGCCGATCACTATGCCCGGATCGAGCGCTATACCCGCGACCTCACCGACCTGCTGGAAAAGGTCGCGCTCGCCGCCCTGGCCGACCGCCAACCCGCGACGCTCGCCTGGGGCACCGGCCACGTGGGGTTCGCCCATAACCGCCGCAACTACGCCTTCCGCCCCGAGGATCACGCGCTCCCCGTCCTGCGGGTGGTCGGGGCCGAGGGCAAGGTGCGCGCCCTTTTCACGAGCTACGCGTGCCATTGCACCACGACCGGCTTCAACAAGTTTCACGCCGACTGGGCCGGGTGTGCCCAGGAATACCTGGAGCGGGAATTTCCCGGTGCCATCGCCCTGACCGCCATCGGCTGCGGCGCGGATCAAAACCCGTCTCCACGCGGCAAGTACGAACATGCAATCGCGCACGGCGAGGCCCTCGGCGCCGAGGCCAAACGGCTGGCCGGCGGCAAGGCACTCACGCCGCTCACCCGCCCGCTCGAATGCCGGACGCGGCAGATTTCCCTGCCCTTCGCCCCGCTGCCATCCCGGGCCGAATGGGAGGCCAAGGCCAGCGACAAATCCAAGACCGTCGCCTACCATGCGCAGATGCAACTCGCCCGGCTCGACCGGGGCGAAGCGTTGGCGACCACGCTGCCCTATCTCGTCCAAGTTTGGAATTTCGGGCCGGAGCTGGCGATGGTGTTTCTGCCCGGCGAAGTCGTGGTGGACTACGCGCTCCGGCTGAAAAGCGAGTTGGACGCCGAGCGCCTCTGGGTCAACAGCTACGCCAACGATGTCGCCGCCTATATCCCGTCCGAACGGGTGCTGCAGGAGGGCGGGTATGAGGGCGGCGGCGCGATGCTGTTCGACGACTGGCCGGGTCCGTTTGCCCCGGGGCTCGAGGATCGCATCGTTGGCACCGTGCACGACCTGATGCCGGGCGCATTCAAGCGCCCGCGCTAGAGCGGAAATTTCACACTCCCAATCAGCCGACGATGCAGGCTGTCCGGCGGATCGGCGGCACTCTTGCCGCCGTCTGGGAGCCAACGGCGACAGGAGTGTCGCCGCTCCGTGAAATTTCCCGGCTAGGATCGCTTCATCATCGATCGTGAATGGGAGGGCGAGGATCCAAGCGGCAAAACCCATCGGATCCAATTTGGCAGATTCCTGCCAAATTGCAGATTCCTGCCAAATTCAGCCAGTCCATCCGCCCACGGTGCTGAAAACTTGACGCCGTGCGCTTCAACTTCCGAAGTGCAGGGTAGGCGGCGGCTTCACCACCCCGCATGACGCAGTCCCCCGAACCCGGTGTCGCTCCGCCCCCGCATAATCCCTCCCGTATCATGAACCGCTTCCTACCCTGCCTCGCCTTAGTCCTCGCTGCCACCGCTCCGCTTCGCGCCGAGAACTGGGCCAACTGGCGCGGGCCGTTGCACAACGGCTCGACCCTCGAAAAGGGCCTGCCCGAAAAATTCAGCCCGACCGACGGCGTGAAGTGGGCCGTGGCGCTGCCCGGTTCGTCCGCCGCGACACCGATCATCTGGGGCGACCACGTGTTCCTGACTGCCGGCGACGCCAAGACGAACAAGCAATCCGCCCTGGCCCTCGATCGCCGGAACGGCAAGGAGCGCTGGCGCGCGGAAATCAGCGACGTCGCCATCGACGGCCAGTACAGCAACACCTGCTCCCCTTCGCCTGTAACCGACGGCAAGATCGTCGTGTTCTTCTTCGGCACCGGCGACCTCGTCGCCTTTGACGTATCCGGAAAGAAACTCTGGGGCCGGAACCTCGGGCCGTTCGCATTCCAATGGACGTTCTCCGCCAGCCCGTTGCTGCACGAAGGCCGTCTCATCATGCAGGTCCTCCAGCGCGACGTAGCGGTGCGCGGCCGCGGACAGCCGACCGGCAACGAGTCCTACCTCCTCGCGATCGATCCCGCCACGGGCAAGGACCTCTGGCGCAGTGTCCGACCCTCGGACGCCGTGGCCGAGTCACGCGAGGCCTACAGCACTCCCCTGCCCTTCACGCACCACGGACGCCAGGAACTCGTCATTGTCGGCGGCGACTGCATCACCGGCCATGAACCCGCGACCGGCCGCGAGCTCTGGCGCTGGGGCACGTGGAATCCGTCCAAGATCGGCCATTGGCGCCTCGTACCCTCGGCGACCGTCGGCGGCGGCGTCATCCTCGTGTGTGGCCCAAAGAATGCCCCCGTCTACGCCGTGAAGGCCGGTGGCAGCGGCCCGCTTTCGAACAAGGGTCTCGCCTGGCAAAGCTACGTGCAGCCGACCGAGGATGCCGCCGAGGCCGCGCCAACGATCAACGAGCGCGACCTGACGAGCGATGTGCCGACGCCGCTTTTCTACGAGGGCAAGTTCTACATTCTCAACGGCACGAAGAAGAAACTTTTCTGCGTCAACCCGGCCAACGGCGCCGTCGAGTGGAGCGGCGACCTGGGCGGCCGATCCGTTTTCCAAGCCTCGCCCACAGCGGCCGAGGGCAAGATCTACGTGATGAATTTCGACGCCGACGTGTCCGTCATTCAGGCCGGCGGCACGGAATTCAAGCGGCTGCACACTGCGAACTTCCGGGACGAGGGCGACGACACGCGCCACCGCTCCAGCATCGCGATCTCACAGGGCAATCTCTTCATCCGCACCGGCACGAAACTATTCTGTGTGGGCCGGTGACAGGTGGGCCGTGCACTCCGGGCGCGGCCTCGGCCCCGTCCTTCGACCTGGCCGCGCGCGGAGCGCCCGGCCCACCGCAAAAAGGGCTTTTGCACCGGACGGGAAGTAACGTCGGGCTTTGTAGCCCTGCGCGTGAGCGCAGGGACCTCCCGCACTCCCGCCGCTCACGCGGCGGGCTACAACGAAGCTGTTTCCTCGGAGCCCCTACCCCAAAACAAGGTTTGTCCCCAACGGGAAGAAACAGCGTTCCCGCGATCCGAGGTGGGCCGAGCACTCCGGGCGCGGCCTCGGCCCCGTCCTTCGACCCGGCCGCGGCAATCAACGTTCCGATGCGCGCCGATGAGCGTCCAGCACGCGCGGTCCTCATTCCCCACTTGCGAAGAAGTCCGCTCCGGCTACCGTCCGGCGCACCATGAAAATCCACACCCTCATCTCCTTCGCCTCCCTGTTCGCGCTGCTGGCTGGGTTTGCCCGCGCCGAGGCCCTCAAGGTCGGCGACAAAGCTCCCGTTCTCAGCGCCAAGACCGATGCCGGCACCACGCTCAACCTCGGCGATGTCTACCGGAAGAACAACTACACGCTGGTTTGGTTCTATCCCAAGGCGCTCACCGGCGGTTGCACCAAACAGGGTTGCTCGTTGCGCGATGCCAATGCGGAACTCACCCAGCGCGGCGTGGCCGTGATCGGCGTCAGCACCGACCCGGTCGAAAAGCAGAAGGAGTTCAAGGACAAGAACAACTTTCCCTTCCCGCTCCTGGCCGACACCGACAAGAAGGTGGTGAAGGCATTTGGCCAATCGGGTGGACTGATGGCCAGCCGCGAAGCCTACCTGGTCGATCGCAGCGGCAAGGTCGTCTACCACGACGAAAAGCAGACCGACAAGCAGGCCGAGATGGTCCTGGCCTTTCTCAAGTCGAAGTAGAGCTGAGACGGCCCGCGCTCCTTTGGGCTCATCGTTTTTCCTCGGACGGGCGCAGTTAGGCCGGCGGGGCAGGAGGTCTGAGCCGGATCAGAGGTGGGCCGAGGATTCTCACGGCGCGATCGAAAAAGGCCGGGCCAGATTCAAGAGCGTATCACCGGCGGTGAGACGTCGAATCATCATCGGCCGACCCGGAGGGACGATATAGGTGTTACGACTCGGGCTGGCGGGCACATCCGTCGTACTCCGCCAGTAGCCCAACGTGGAATCGAAATAGAAGCAGAGCCAGGATCCGCCACCCCAGATCTGGATCAGATCCGCGGTCGTGGTGGCCGCGGTCGGGGCGCAACACGAAGTTGTCCCGGCTCGGGCTCGTCACGACATCCGTGCTGGCCTCCCACCGCAGGCGTGTCGTGTTATAGTAAAAGACGATCCACGAGCCACCGCCCCATACTTGCACCGTGTCGGCCGCGGCGACCGTCGCCCCGCCCTGCAGGCGTGCCGCTGCCGAAGAGCGAGCCCACCGTGTCGGCCATGACCAGTTCGAACCCATCGCCCGCGGCACCGGTCACAAGGCCGGCCTGGGTGAGATCGGTGCCATCGGTGCTGAGGAAGACGCGCGACGCGGTGTTGGCGGTCGAGGGCACCAGCATCACGCGACCGGTCAACGCACCGGTACGAAAACGGATATAATAGGGATTCGCCGCGGTGGATAGGCCGCCTGGACTCCAGCCGGCGGTGGGAACGTCAATATAGTTCACCCCACCGCGCCGACGCGGCCGAGCATCATACCGGCACCCACTGAGGCGTGCAGCAGGGGCAGTGAGATCGATCGCGACTGTGCTGCCGGCGCGATGATGGTCAGCCCGCCGATCGGCGGACTACAGGCCGTGTCGCCGGCGCGGACAATTTTCACGCGGAAGAAACACATTCGTCGCGGATGCGAGCGGGTAACGGGCACGCCACGTCTCGATGCCGCCGGCAACCGAGATCGATTCGTGCGTCACTCCGGCCGTCGTCCACGTGGTGAGATTGGTCGATATCTCGACGGCATAGATCAAATCCGTGCGGTCGGTCGGTCGCGTGTACGAACAGGCCCAGTCGGCGCCGAGCACACTGACTTCGGGCAGGCCGGCGACGACATCCTGCTTCGGCTCGAGACCGAGCGCGTATTTCACGAGGTTGGTGGTACCATCGAGACCATACACGACATTCGGTCCGCTCTTTGCCGGATCGGCCAGCTCCGCCGGGGTGAATTTTCCCAGCTGCCACGAGGCGAAGTTGGGCGAAACGGTGAACGAGCGCTCGACGCTGGGCGCGGCGATGTTGTTGCTGTTGCCCGTTTGCGCGGCGCGCACCACCACGGCGCCGGTCCCGGTCAATAGCAGCGTGCTCCTGCTCACCGTCGCCGGACCGGACACCACGCTGAAACTCACGAGCAACCCGGAACTCGAGGTCGCATAGAGGGTGAGCTCCGCCGCGGTGTAGGCCAGGTTCGCGATCGCGAGAAACGTGATCGTCTGGCTGGCCAGCGTGACCGTGATCGTCGTCGCGCCCGTCACGACGCTGTAATTGGCCGTGTCCGTCGGGGTGAACGTGACGCCAAGCGCCTGGCCCGCCCCGGCGCCGAGCACCGTGCCCGCGACCGGAGTATAGGCGAAGGCGCCCGGCACGTTCGCCGTGGCGTTGAGCTGCGCCGCGGACAGCGCTGTGCCGTAAACGATTCCCGCGGGCACCGTGGCTTCGCCTTCGCATTTCGGCCCCAGGCGACAATCTGCGTCGGATCGATGGCCACATTGACAAACGCCGCCGTGCTGGCCGCCGCACCGCTGCTGTTGGTGACCACCGCCTGATACCAGCCGTTGTCCCGCCCCGGTAACGCACCCGTGATCGTAAAGCTGCTCGACGTGGCCCCGGCGATCGGGAAGCCATTGCGTCTCCACTGATAGGAGAGCGGCGCCGTGCCCGTCGCGACGACGGTGAACGTGGCGCCCGCCCCGACCGTCGTGATCTGCGGCTGCGGCTGGGTCGTGATCGCGGGTGCGGTGGCGGGTGCGACCGCGGTCGCGATGCCGGCGTTGTCCCACGTGGCGCGACCGCCGACGAGAAAGAACCCCATGCCCGTCACCGTGCTCCCTTCGAGCCCGACTGCGCTCGCCGGCACGCTCAGGCGCACCCACTGCCCGGTGGACGGCAACACGCCGACGTAGCGGCGCCCGGGCGAGTTGTTGGTGCCCCAATCGATCGTTTTGGCGCCCCAATAGGCGCGGTGGTCCTCGGAACCGTCGTTCCAGGTGAGCATCACTTCGGTGGGCGGATTGACGGAATCCAGATACACCCGCGCAAACATTTCGTCGCCGAGGCCGACGTGGAGCGTCGCGGTGGCACCGGTAAACCAGTGCCCGTGCTCGCCGGCCGCGAGATTGGATTGATGCGCGACGTGGCCGGAGGGCGCCGCGGGACTGGGCGTGACCCACGTCCAGGCATCGCCGCCGAAGCTGATGGGCGCGCCACCAACCGGCACGGCCCCATCGACCCAGTTCACGACCGTGCTGTTCGCGTTGAAGGAATTCAGGGCAAACAGGCGGCGGCCGTCGGCCAGCGCGATCTCCGCCTCGGCCCACTGCGCGCCGTTGTTTTTCGGCGAGATGGTATAGGGCGGCCCGAAGCCGGGCGCCTGGTCGCGCGCTTCCCACACGATGCGCGCCCCCGTGAGGTCGAAGCCCGGCGCCTGCACCGTGAGCGTGACCGGCGCATTCAACAGCGCGACGCTGGTGGGGGCGGTGATCTGCGCGGCGCCGGATCGCCATCCTTGCGCCTGCGTGGTCGTGCGCGTCGCGAGCACCGTGAGGGCGAGCAGGCTGCGCGCCTGATTCACGCCGATATACTCGGTCGTGACATTGAAGCTGTCCGCCCAGCGATCGTAGAACTCATAGGGTGCGACCACCGCGCCATCGGAAGGAAACACGAGTTCCCGCAGCTCGGTGCCGTAGGGGGTGAGAAAGTCGAAGGTGGTCTGGATGTTGCCGATCGGAATGCCGTCGGGCGGCAGCACGCGGCGGTCGTTCAGCGCATACTGGCTCACGATTTCGCGCTGCCGCTTCTGCCCGAGGCCGGTGAGATAGGAAACATTCACCGGGTTCGTGCCGCCTTCGTAATTCATGTTGCCGACGAGCGCGTGGAGGTAGGCCGGCTTCGCGACGATCTGGTAGGCGGTGGCCATGTCCGCGGCCTGATCCAGGGAAAAATACCAACCGGCGGACAGGACGTGCTTGGTTTCCTCGGGAAAACTGGTCGCATAGGAATTCTGGTTCTACCAGCGCAGCGCGTCGTCGCCGGCGGCCACGATCTGCGCCTCGCATTTGGCGAGGTAGGCGGCGTCGAGCTGCCCCGCCTGCAGGCGGCCGGTGCGGGCGGCGAAGGCATAGCTGCGAATCGCGATGCCCCAGCTCTCCGGCATCCGCCACCAACCCCAGCGAAACGTCGCATAGTCCGCGGGGTTCGGGAACCACGCGGACAGCTTCTGCGCGTACCGCGCGTCGCCGGTGGCGAGGAAAAGTTCGCAGGCGGCCCAGGCAAGTTCGTCGTCGTGCGTGTAGTGGTCGCCGTAAAACGTGATTTTCTGATACGCGCCCGCCTTGCCGTGATGCGCGATCGCGTCCGCCAGAAACTGCCAGCCCAGCTGCGCCTGCCGCAGATATTGCGCGGCGGCCGCGGGATAATGGCGCTTGAACTGCGGCGAGGACGCGCATTGCGCGAGGGCCGCAACGGCGGCCGCGGTGACCGCCGTGTTTTTCGGCCAGACCACCTGGGCGTCGCCGCGGTCCGGCAGCACGTCGGATTCGTACTCGCGGGTGCCTGGATAGACCAAAAAATAAAAGCCGCCGTCGGTGTCCTGCAATTTCGCGAGGTAGTCCGCCTCCCATTTTGCCTCCTGCAAGACATCGCTGATGCCATCGCCACTCTCGGGCAGGCCGAGATTGTCCATCGCCGCGACGCCGGGAATCGAATCCACGGCGAAAACCAGATTGTGGATCAGCCCCGTGCTGTTGGTCGTGTACTTGCTGTAATCGCCCGCGTCGTGATGCCCGCCGGAAACATCCACCGCACCCCGGGCGACGAAAGGATAGAGCTGGTTCGCCTCCCGGGTGAGCCGCGGCGCGGTCTGCGGCGGGTTGTCGGGACTGGCTTCCACCGCGGTCCGGCCGACGGTGGCCCAGGTGAACGCAAACGCGGCGCTGGACTGCGGTGCCGGCACGTGGGCCGCGGCCGTGTGGCAGGCCTCGTGGGTGAAGCGGGTGAACGGCAGTTCATTGGTCGTACCACAGCGCTGGAGATAAAGGCCGAGGGCATAGGTGCGGGCAAAACTCATCGCAATCCCGTCGTCGATGAGGAAGGGCACCGAGGCACCGAGGCCGGGCACCAGGAGCCGGTACTCGCCCGGCGTCATGAAATCGCTGAAGTCGGCCGCGAGCACGTGCTGATACGGGAGCGGGCTGGTCTTGTAGCCGACATCCCGCCGGGGCGTGAGCGCGCCGCGATGGACCGTTTCGCCGCTCCGGGCATCGATCAGGGTGAATCCGGACGGGGTTGAAATCTCCATCTCGCCCAGGTCGCCGAGATAGTAACCGATCATTGCCCGCTTCGGCAGCGACGGCCCATAGCCTTCCTGGTTCACGTGAATCACCGGGCTCGTGCGCCGCGGATCGAAAAGCGCGGTCACGCGGCGTGGGCTCTTGAGGTTGGCCGGGTTGGGCACGCGAACCTCCACCATTGCCGCCGTTTCGGACGCGACGATCGGGACGGCGAGCCGCAGATAGAACTGGGTCGCGACCCGCAGGTCCCGCCGCGCCAGGGGCGCGTGGAGCACGCGCCGTTTCATGCCCATCGCGGCCACCTTGACCGGGCTGCCTCCGACCGTGACTTCGAAAACGGGGGTGGCGGGCGGCGGGAGGCCGGCACGACCGCCAAACAGGTTCTTCAGCTGAATCCACGCCGTGTCCTTCTCCTTCGTGGTGATCTGGGTGACCTCGAGGAGCGACGGGGAAAGAAGCTGCAGCGTGCAATCGCCGACGTCCGGCAGGTCCAGCGTCTGGGTATCCACGGCCGTCCGAAGTTGCGCGCGCAGCGCAGCCGCGGGCAGGACAACGGCCACGAAGATGCAGGCGAACAGGAAGCGGTTCAGCACGTGACCTCTTTTGACCCGGTAACGGGCCGGCGGGACATGGGGTGCTCACCTCCCTTGATCCCGGCACCGACGCCCGCCATGCGAACAAATTCCAAGTTACCTTCGAGATGAGGCGAACACCGGGCTCCTACACGCAGGCAAAGAAGCATCCGCTCGAAAGCGAATGAGAATAAGAACCTACAACGGCCGCGGACCACCGGCCACCGCAAATTTGTGCAGGTATTTCAGCGCCACCTCGAACTCATGGGGCAGCGGCGCGCGCAGCGTGATCGGTTCCCGCGTCACCGGGTGCTTGATCGTCAGCTCGCTGGCATGCAGCGCCAGCCGCGCGATGAGCGGCTTCTCCTCGTCCCGGCCCTTGTAACGGCGCTTCAAGTCGGAGAGCAGCAGTTTGAGCTCCGGGTTGCCGTAGAACGGGTCGTTGAGAATCGGCGCGCCGGCCGCCGCCAGATGCACGCGCAACTGGTGGGTGCGGCCCGTGAGCGGCCGGCACTCGACGAAGGCAAAGCCGGGCCGGCCCGGCGGGCCGCGGAACCGGTCGAGGGTACGGAACTCCGTCACGCAGTCCTTTCCGCCCCGCCCCTTGAACACCCGCATGCGGCCCGGCTGCCGCTCGTCCTCGCCCAGCGCGAGTTCGACCGTGAACGCGTCTGGCAGCGCACTGGCGGCATCGCGAATGGGCGCGATGACCTTCATCGCCTGTTCCGCCGGCAGGACCACGACCACGGCGTGATATTTTTTCTCGACCGTCTTCGATTGAAACTGGCCGGTGAGATAATCGAGCGCGGGCTTCGTTTTCGCGCACAGCAGGAGCCCGCTGGTGTCGGCATCGAGCCGGTGCACGTTGGCCACCCCGTGCCCGTGGCGCGGATGGGCATGGACCAGGCCCATGAGATTCTCGCGCTGCTTGTCCCAGCGATCGGGCGCGACCAGCAGCCCGCTCGGCTTGTCGAACGCGATGAGCACCTCGTCCTCGAAAATGATCGGCGGCAGCGGCATGAAGGGTGCTTTTTAACCGACTCCGGCGACGGAACGAAATGAGAATCGCTCGCCTGCGGCCGTTTCGATTGGCTAAACTCCGGTAACATCGCCGCGCCCGCGTTAATTCGCTTGCCGCTCCAGCGCCGCGAGCGTGCCTTTGACCGCCACCCTTTCCCATGCCGGTCTGGCCAAAAAGCTTTTTCAATTATGGCGCCAGCTTGCTGACCGCTCACACCGCCTGGCGATTGCGCCGGAAATCCGGGGCGGTTCGCGCCCAGCACGCGGCCCTGGCGGCGCTCATCCGGCGCCTCGCGGCCACCTCTTTCTGGCGCGAGGCCGGACTCGAGGCAGGAGCGACCTACGAGACGTTCCGGACGCGGATCTCACCGCGGAGCCATGAGCAGCTCGCCCCGGCGATCGAACGGATGATGCGCGGCGAGTCCGATGTCCTCTGGCCCGGCCAGTGCGTCCTCTTCGCGAACACGGCCGGCACGACGACCGGCCACCCGCGGCAGGT
Source organism: Opitutaceae bacterium (assembly GCA_044344465.1). Classification (GTDB taxonomy): domain Bacteria; phylum Verrucomicrobiota; class Verrucomicrobiia; order Opitutales; family Opitutaceae; genus ER46. The sequence continues at coordinate 8,347 of JBIJCX010000039.1, read as the reverse complement.
TCCGGTCACCGAGGAAATGCTCGCTCACTTTCGATCCGCCCGGCGCGACGCGCTGCTGTACTACACGGCGCGGGTCGGCCACGCCGGCGTGTTCCGCGGCCGGCATCTTTTTCTCGGCGGCTCGACCGCGCTGACGCCGCTGCCCGGCGCGAATTCTCCCGGGACCTATGCCGGCGAGCTGAGTGGAATCCTCGCCCTCAGCCTTTCCCGGACAGAGGAAAAGCATCTCGCCGAACCCTCCACCGCCATCGCCGAAATGAGCGACGGACTCGCGAAGTTCGATGCCATTGCCGCTCGGACCGCGAATGAGGACATCGCCCTGATCGCCGGTTTGCCGGCCTGGACGCTGTTTTTTGCCGAGGGCATGCGCGCGGCGGACACACGCGGCCAGGCGCCGATCAAGAACCTGCAGGAGCGGTGGCCTAATCTCGAATGCTTCATGCACGGCGGCGGGCCGCTGGCGCCGTGGCAGGCGGAATTGCGCCAGGCGCTCGGACCGACGGTCACGTTCAACGAAGTATTTGCCGCCAGCGAGGGGTTCGTGGCCGCCCAGGATGGCGAAGCCGCGGCCGGCCTGCGCTTGATGGCCGACACCGGGATCTTCTTCGAATTCCTGCCCATGGCCGATTTCGACGCGGCGCGGCTCGAGCAACTCGGACCGAAGGCGGTGCCGCTCGACGACGTCAAGGCCGGCGTCGATTATGCGCTGCTGCTGACCACTCCGGGTGGCCTCGCGCGCTACCTGCCCGGCGATGTCGTGCGGTTCACCTCGACGCTTCCGCCGCGGCTCATGCATGTCGGCCACACGACCCTCAGTCTCAGCGCCTTTGGCGAACGCGTGACGGGCAAGGACGCCACCGAGGCGCTGCTGGCGGTGTGCCAGCGGCAGGCTTGGAGCGTCGTCAACTTCCACGTGGCGCCGCTGCCGACGGCGACGCTCACGGGCCAGAAACGCGGGCGCCACGAGTGGTGGATCGAACTGCGCCGGGGAACCGCCATCACCCCCATCGGGCCGCAGATCTCCGCGGCCCTGGACGTCGAGCTGGGCCGGCTCAACCCGGATTACGCCGCGCGGCGCAAGGCCGGCGCCATCGAGCCGCCGACGGTGCGGCTGGTCATGCCCGGCGTATTCGAACACTGGTTGCGTTTCAAGGGCCGTTGGGGCGGACAATACAAGACGCCGCGCTGCCGGAGCGACCGCTTGATCGCGGACGAACTCGCCCAGATCACGAATTTCGCGCCGGACTGACCGCGCGGGCTGGGATCAACGGCGGGCTACTTCATCAGTGCCGCGATCTTCTTCTCGTATTCCTCGGTCGGTTCCGCGCCCACCTTGCGATCCCGGATCTGGCCGGTGCGATCGATGAGGAACGTGGTCGGAATCGCCTCCATCCCGCCAAAGGCGGCGACGACCGTGTCGTCGCCCATGACCAGCGGGTAATTGATCCCGAATTTCTCGGCGAAGCCCTTCACGACGGCCGGGCCCGCCTGGTCGAGCGACACGCCGACGATCACGAGCCCGTCCTTGCCGTATTTGCGCACCAGCTCGATGTAGCCGGGAATCTCGGCGCGACAGGGCGGACACCACGTCGCCCAAAAATCGACGACGACAACCTTGCCCTTGAATTGGGCGGAACCCATGGCCTTGCCCTCCAGATCCTTCAACTGCCACGCGGGCGCCGGCCCCAAGACCGGCAGCGCCATCGCGGGCTGGCCCGGGCGGGCCGCCGGCCCTGCCGCCAACCCCGATTTCGCCGGCTCCGTATCCTTTTTTTGCGTGCACGCCGCGACTCCCGGCAGGAGCGCGGCCATTAATACGAGCGGAGCGATGGGCAGTCGGTTCATGGGTGGGAAAACGAAGACCATACCGATCCGGGCCGGCACCGCAAATTTCGTTCCCGTTTTTCAGGACTCCCGCATCTCGGGCAAATCCAACCCGAGGGTCTCGATGAACTTCTTCATCGCCGGAGTGAGGATCCGGCCCTTGCGATGCAGGATCGCCAGCGGCCGCGTAAACTCCCGGCCCTTGAACTGCAGCACCGCGAGCGTCCCCTGCCTGGCTTCCTGCGCCACCGTCGCCTGGGGCACAATCGCGATGCCATGATCGATTTCCACGGCGCGTTTCACGGTCTCGATGTTGTCGAACTCCATCACCGGTTCGCTCTCGAGCTTGTGCTCGCGGAAAATCTGGTCGACTGCCTTGCGCGTCGGGATGTCCGGATCGAAACCGATGAACTTCTGGCCGGTGAGATCCTTGATCTCGATGTCGGTATGCTTCGCCAGGGCATGCTGGGGATGCGTGATGAGCACGAGGTGATCGTTGCGAAACGGCAGCACATCGATCTGCCGCTGCTTCACCGGAAAGGCCACGAGCCCGAAATCGACCGCATTGTGCAGGATGTCCTCGTAAACGAGATTCGAACGCCGGTATTCGACGCGCACATTGACCGAGGGATAATCGTGGAGGAATTTCTTGATGAAGGGCGGCAGCTCGTGCAGCCCGATCGAATAGATGGTCGAGATGCGAATCGTGCCGCTTATGACCTTCTTCATCTCCTGCAATTCCGAGAGCAGCTTCTCGTACGTATGCAGCATTTCCTTCGCCGCATCGTAGACCCGCTGGCCCTCGCGCGTGAGCTGAAATTGCTTCTGGCTCCGGTCGATCAGCAGCATCTTGAAGTGCCGTTCCATCGCGCGCGCCTGCTGGCTCACCGCTGATTGGGTGATGCCGTTCAGCTTCGCGGATTTAGAAAAGCTCTTGGTTTCGACGAGGTCTGCGAAGATTTTGAAGTTTTCGATCTGCATGATTAGCTGGCGTTGTAGTACCCAATCTAGAAACTTCATGGCCTGCGTAAACCATTAAGTAGTTTTTCTTAACCTGTCCTCTGCCTGCCATGCTGCCCCCCTACGAGGAGTTCGCCCGTCGCGCGGATGTACTCCGCGCCCAGATCGGCGCCGCCTGTGTCGCCGCCGGCCGGGATCCGGCCGCGGTTGAGTTGCTCGCCGTCACCAAGACGCATCCGGCCGCGGCGGTTGACTACGCCGCCCGCTACGGGTTGCGCAGCGTCGGTGAAAACCGGGTGCAGGAAGGGGTCGAGAAGCGCGCCCAGAGCACGGCCGCGATTCGCTGGGAGCTGATCGGGCATCTGCAGTCGAACAAGGCGAAGCTCGCCGCGCAGCACTTCGACCGGATTCAGAGCGTCGACAGCGAGAAGTTGTTGCACCATCTCGACCGGGCGGCGGCGGAGCTGGGCAAGACCCTGCCGGTCCTGCTCCAGATCAACGCGGGCAACGATCCCGCGAAATTCGGCGCCGAGCCCGCTGACGCGCCGCGGCTCCTCGAGGTGGCGCTGGCCCGGAAGAATCTCCGGATCGACGGGTTCATGACCATCGCCCCGCTGGGCGCGAATGACGCCGAGACGGAGGCGCACGCCCGCCGCACCTTCAGCTGTCTTCGGGCCCTGCGCGACGATCTGGCGGCGCGCTGCGGCGTGCCGCTGCGCGAGCTTTCCATGGGCATGACCGGCGACTTTGCCCTGGCCGTGGCCGCGGGCAGCACACTCGTGCGGGTCGGCACGGCCTTGTTCGGGGCGCGCTGATCCGGTTTCCCTGTTGCGCCGCCGCATAACTCTTTCTGTCTGGTGAGCGTGGAAATCGAAACCCTCAGCGCGACCCGACGGGAGGCCCTGCTCAGCCTGCTGGACGATCAGACTCCGGCCGTGCGCCGCGCCCTGCTCGCTCATTTCGCCACGCTCGGCCCGGAGGCCGCACCCTTCCTGCGCGCCGTCGTGAGCGGCCCCAACCGCGCGCTCGCCCGGCACGCGGCGTGGTTTCTGGAGGAGCTGAAGTTTTCCGATCCCGTCGCCGAGTTTCTCGGTTTCATCCGATCGATGCATTATGAACTCGAGACCGGTGCGCTGCTGCTCGCCCGCACGGTGACGCCGCGGCTCGATGTCGGCGGGTGCTGCACCGCGCTCGACCGCATCGCCACCCGCTGCCGCGAGCTCATCGTCGAACCCTCGACCACGCGGGAGAAATGCCGCGTGCTGAACCGGGTGCTGTTCCACGAGTGGGGTTTTCACGGCAACCTCGAAAACTATACCGACCCGCGCAACAGCTTCCTCGATCAGGTGCTCGAGCGCCGGACCGGCATCCCGCTCTCGCTCAGCATCGTCTACCTGCTCGTGGCCGCGCGCCTCGGCCTCGAAGTCGAGCCGGTCGGCCTGCCCGGACACTTCATCGTCGGCTGCTACACCGACCGCGCGCCGTTTTTCATCGACCCATTCGACCGCGGCCTTTTCCGGGACGCCGCCGAGATCTTCTCGCTCCTGCGCGCGCAGCACGTGGCACCGAAGCTGAGCGATCTCGCGCCCACACCCGTGCGCGAGGTTCTCTGTCGCAGCTGCCGCAACCTGGTGAACCACTACACCGCCGCCGGCGACTCCGAGCACGCCAGGCTCTTTGCCCTGTTTGTCGCGGAATTCGAGGCCACGTACGAAAAGCACGCCACGTGAGGCCCCGGCCGGCCGGTAGCGCACGCCGTGCACGGCCAGTTCCCCCAGTTCTACCTCGCCCTGGGAGAAGGGGAACGGGTAAGAGAACGGGAACGATGGCAGCACCCGACCCCGTTCTCACGCTTGGCGACCTGGAAACATGGTCACGCCCGGGCACGGCCCTCGCCGTGCTCGGCCATCCGATCAAGCATTCGATCAGCCCGGCGATGCACAACGCCGCCCTCGCCGCGCTCGCCCGCACCGAAGCGCGGTTCGCGGACTGGACGTATTTCCGTTTCGAGATCCATCCCGACGACTTGCCGCGCGCGCTCGATCTCCTGCACGCGAAGAAATTTCGCGGCGTCAACCTCACGGTTCCCCACAAGATCCTCGCCTTCGATCGCGTCGCCGAAATCGATGCCGCCGCGCGGCCAGCCGGCGCGGTCAACACGCTGCGCTGGAGCGAGCGCGGCTGGCACGGTTTCAACACCGATGGCTACGGCCTCGCGGCCGCGTTGCGCGCCGGCCTCCACCGCGAACTCCCGGGCGTGCCCATCCTGCTCCTCGGCGCCGGCGGGGCGGCGCGCGGCGCCGGCGTCGAATGCCTGCAACACCACTGCGCCGCGCTCTGGATCGCCAACCGCACGCGCGAAAACCTGGATCGTCTGCTCGCCACCCTCGCACCCCTCGCGGGGTCGATTCCCGTCCACGGCTTCGACCCGGGAGCCCCGCCGCGGGATTTGCCCGCCGGCCTGCTCCTCATCAACGCGACCAGCGCCGGCCTGCGTGAAACCGATCCGCCACCGATCGATCTCGCCGCGCTGCCCCGGCCGGCCGCGGTCTTTGACATGATCTACAATCCGCCGCAAACGCCGCTGCTGCGGGCCGCCGCCGCGCTCCAGCTTCCCCACGCCAACGGCCTCGACATGCTCGTCCACCAGGGTGCGAAGGCGCTCGAGATCTGGACCGGTGTGCCGGCCGCGGAAACCGCACCCACGATGGCGATCGCCGCGCGCGCCGCCCTCGGGCGGTAGGAGCGGGCTTGCGCACGATGGCTTGGTTCACGAGCGTCCCAGCCACTGCCGGATCTCCCATGCACATCACCTCTTCAGTCGGAAATTTCAGGGCGCGGCCGGGAGCCGGCTCGATCAGTCTCCACCGCCGCCCCGGCATCGCCGGCGGGCAGGCACCGATACCAATCGCTTTTTGCTTTTGGCCGACAGGCGGAGAACGGACCTCCCGGTCCGTTCTCCGCATCGTCCAAATCCATGGGGACGCTGGTATTTCCCCATGAACTCCGCTTCGCTGGCCGAAATTGCCGCTGCGTTCCCGTGGTTCTTCCCGCTGTGCGCGTTCACGTTCGGGGCGTGTGTCGGCAGTTTTCTCAATGTCGTGATCTACCGCGTGCCGAAGGAGGAATCGATCGTCAGGCCCGGTTCGCACTGCGGGTGCGGCCAGCCGATCAAGTGGCATGACAACATCCCGATCCTGTCTTGGCTGGCGCTGCGCGGGCGCGCGCGCTGCTGCGGCCGGGCGTTCTCGGTTCGCTATCCGTTTGTCGAGTTGCTCACCGCGCTCCTCTTCACCGCCTGCTGGATGAAGTTCCCCCCGCTGGTCGCATTGGGCGGCTGGATCCTCCTGAGCTCGCTCATCGCGGCGACCTTCATCGATCTCGATCACATGATCATCCCGGACGTCTTCACGCTCGGCCTTGCCGTCGTGGGAGTGATTCTTTCCCTGGGCATCCCGGCCCTCCATGGCCAGCACAGCGACTATTTTGCCGTGGCCAGCATGCGGGCCGGCGCCGCGTCGGTGCAGGGCGTGCTCATCGGCTCAGGGCTGGTGCTCTGGATCGCCCTGCTGGCCGAAGCCGTGTTGCGCAAGGAGGCGATGGGTTTTGGCGACGTCAAATTCGTCGGCGCCATCGGCGCGTTCTGCGGCTGGCAGGGCGCCGTGTTTGCGGTCTTTGGCGGCGCCCTGATCGGGACCGCCTGGTTTGCGGTGGCGTTGACCTGGCAGAAAATCTCCGGGAAGGCCTCGCCGGTCGCACCGCCATCCGAAACCCCCGAGGGCGAGCCGGCGCCGCTCGCCTTTGGCGCGCATGTGCCGTTTGGACCGATGCTCGCGATCGCCGGCGGCCTGTATTTCCTGTTCTTCCGTGCCGGCGTCGCCGCGTGGTTCACGGAGATTTCGGTGCTGTTCTGATCGCCGGCCTCAGCAACGGATGACCTCCGCCCCGTCTCCGGTCTGCAGGTGCAACTGGTCGGGGCGCGCGCCGAATCTCTGCTCGTAGGCATCCGCCACGCGGCCCGCCTGCGCCGCGCCGAAGCTGCCCGACGTCAGCGCCATCACCGCCCCGCCAAAGCCGCCGCCGGTCAGTCGCGCCCCGAAAACCTCCGGCCCCGCGACCAGCGCATCGACGAGAAAATCGAGTTCCGCGGTGCTGTTTTCAAAGAGCGACTGCGAGCTGCGATGCGAGGCGGTGAGCAACCGGCCGACGGCCGGCAGATCGCCGTGGCGCAAGGCGCCGACCGTTGCGCCCACCCGCGCGATCTCCTCGATCACATGCCGCGCCCGCCGGGCCGCGATCGGGGACAGTTTCCCCTCCGCCGCCGCGAGCGCCGCCGGCGACGCCTCGACGAGCAGGCCAACGCCGATCGCCGCCGCGGCCGCCATGCACTCGCGGTGGCGCGCCGCATACATGCCATCGACAAGGGCGTGCTTGGTGTGCGTGTTGAAAATCCAGAAATGCGCGTCCCGGGGCAGCGGCACGGTCTCGAAGCGCGGTCCGCGGCAAGTGATGAACACGAGCTGATCCTTCCGGCCGAAGGCCGACACCCCTTGGTCGAGAATCCCGCACGGCACGCCGACAAAGTCGTTCTCGGCCCGCCGGCCAATCTGCACCAGGGTTTCGCGCGAGGGCGACTGATCCGTCACCGCGAGAAACGCGAGGGCCGAGGCGAGTTCGATCGCGGCGCTGCTGCTCAGGCCGGCGCCCACCGGCAGGTCGGAGGCCGCGAGATAATCGAAACCGGCGGGCGCGCGCAGCCCAAACTCCGGCAACGCGGCCAGGATGCCGAGCGGGTAATTGGCCCAGCTCTGCGCTCCGGCAAGTTTCTCGATCGCGCCGGTGGATAACACGACATCGCCGTCGCGCCCGTCGCTGGCGAACCGCCGCCGCCCATCGGGGCTTCGCGCCAGGGCCACCCACACGCCGCGGTCGATCGCCGCGCCGAGCACGGTCCCGCCGTTGTAGTCGGTGTGGTTGCCGATGAACTCGATCCGGCCCGGCGCGCGGGCGATGACGTCTGGCGTACGCCCGAAACGGGTGCGGAATTTTTCGGCCAGCGCGGTTTTCATGGGAGAAAAAATCCGGCCCGCGGCCAACCTGGCGAACGCGCCGGTCGCGATGGCGCGCGCGTGGCGCTCACGCCAGTCCGCGGAGCTCGGCCCCCGGCCTGAACCGGATGGTCTTGATCGCGCGGATCTTCATCGGCCGCTTCGTGTGCGGATTGAAGCCGTTGCGCGCCGGACGCACGGCCATCGCAAACGTGCCGAAACCGACCAGCGCGACCTCCTTGTCACGACGCAGGCCGCGTTTGACCGCCGCGAGCACGGCCTCGGTCGCCCGCTCCGCCGCCGCTTTCGAGGTCCCGTTGCTCAACAACTTTTGCACTTCTTCGATCAGGGCAGCCTTGTTCATCGGGATGGGAACATCCGGCGAGGGAAGAAACGTCGCCCGATGCGGTCAAACTCAATCCTCGCTCGGAGCCTGGCGGACCGGGACTTTTACCGGAGATTACAGGCCTCCGTCCGGCTTGGGCGGCGGCGGCGGGGCAAATTCCGCCGGCACC
>JBIJCX010000275.1:0-11676 GCA_044344465.1 Opitutaceae bacterium | reverse complement strand
CCTCTCCTGGTTTTCGACCACGCGCACCGACATCGAGACCGGCGAATCCTTCCCGGAACTCGACCCGAAAAACTTCTCCTTCAACTCGCCGCGCGGCTGGTGCCCCAGCTGCCGCGGTCACGGCCGGGTCTTCCCCTGGATGCTCGAGCCCGACGACGACGATGAGAACGATCCGGCGGCCCGGCTGCGCGAATTCGGCATCGAATCGGCCGAGGACATGTCCGACGCCGGGCAGCCCTGCCCCGAATGCCACGGTGCCCGGCTCAATCGCGTCGGCCGGGCCGTGAAGCTGCATTTCCAAGGCCGGCCGGGCGGTCAGCGCGCCGCCGGCCGAGCGCGTGGCGCCCGGCCCAGCGAGAATGCCCAATCGCTGCCGGAACTGCTCCGCTGCACGCCCTCGGAGCTGCTTGCTTCTCTCGCCCGGCTCCAACTCGACGCCCGGGGCCGGCTCATCGTGCAGGATATTGTGCCGCAAATTGAGGAGCGGCTCAAATTCCTCGATCATGTCGGCCTCGGTTATCTTTCGCTCGAACGTCCGACCGAGACATTGTCCGGCGGCGAGGCGCAGCGCATCCGGCTCGCGGCCCAGCTCGGGTCGAACCTCTCCGGCGTGCTTTATGTCCTCGACGAGCCGAGCATCGGACTGCACGCCCGCGACAACGATCGACTCATCGAGACGCTCCAGGCGCTGCGCGCCAAGGGCAACACACTCCTGGTCGTCGAGCACGATGAGGGGCTGATGGAGCGGGCCGATCGCATCATCGATCTCGGACCGGCCGCCGGCATCCATGGCGGCGAAATTCTGGCCAACGGCACGCCGGCCGAAATCAAGCGCAGCGCAAAATCTCTGACCGGTCTGTTTCTCGCGCGGGGCATCACCCATCCGGTTCGCGGATCCTATCGCCCGATTCCAGAGGCGAAACGCCGGCCGGCGGATGCCCCGGTCTGGCTCGAACTCAGCGGCGCCCGCTTCCGCAACCTGAAGGGTTTCGACCTGCGCCTCCCTCTCGGCCGGTTGATCATGGTCGCCGGCCCCAGTGGCGCCGGCAAGTCCACCCTCTTCCGCGATCTGCTGCATCCCGCCGTTGCCCACGCGATCAAGGCAAAAGCGAAAACGCTCACCGGCCGCGACTTCGTCCGCGCCACGGGATTTGCCGTCGCCGACGAGGCTTCGGCCCCCGGATCGCAGGCACCGGCAACGCCCTTCATGGCGCTCCGTTCGGCGCACGGCTTTCGCTCCGTCATCGAGGTCGATCAATCGCCCATCGGGAAAACTCCGCGGTCCACCCCCGCGACCTATCTCGGCATCTTCGATCAAATCCGCCAGTTCTTCGCCGCGTTGCCCGAGTCGAAGATTCGCGGATACACGGCTTCGCGATTCTCGTTCAACACCGCCGGCGGACGCTGTCCGACGTGTGACGGTGCCGGCCGGATCAAGCTCGAGATGGCGTTCATGCCCGACACGTACCTGCCCTGCGACGATTGCCGCGGGTCGCGCTACAGCCCGGAGCTCGCGGACATCACGTGGAAAGGGAGGACGATCGGCCAGGTCCTGCAGCTGACGTTTGAGGAGGCGGCGGAATTTTTCGATTTCCACTCCCAGCTCTCGCAGGTCTGCCGGCTCATGGTGGAATGCGGCCTGGGCTACCTCACCCTCGGCCAGAGTTCTCCTTCACTTTCGGGCGGCGAAGCCCAGCGCCTCAAGCTGGTGACCGAGCTTTCCTCCGGACTGGCGACCTACCGCGAACGCAGCCGGGGCGAGCTCCCGCGCAACCTCTACCTGCTCGAGGAGCCAACCATCGGCCTGCACCTGAGCGACTGCGAAAAGCTCATCGGCGTGCTGCATTCGCTGGTCGGGCAAGGGCACACCGTGGTCGTGATCGAACATCACCTCGATCTGCTGGCGGAGGCCGACTACATCGTCGAACTCGGCCCGGTGGGCGGGCCGGACGGCGGCGAGTTGCTCTACCAGGGCGAACTCGCAGGCCTGCTCAAGGTGAAGCGCAGCCCGACCGCGCCGTATCTGCGCGCCAAGCTGAGGCCTCGTAGCCGCGCTTGAGCGCAGCGAAAGGGTGGCCTAGCGCCCCGTCGCCAACCACCTTGTCGCTACGCTCCAAGGCGGCTACCGCGTGGCGACGAATAACTGCGATACCCGATCGCCAAAACCTGCCTTACTTCGCCACCCGGCGAATGGCCGCCGCAAGCTCGGCGGCCTTCACCGGTTTCAAGAGACACGCCGAGAGGCCCGCGAGGGCGATGTTTTGCGCCAGCATCTCCGGGTTCATGAAACCCGTGATCAGAATCCTCTGCGTGCGCGGGTGACGCGCACTCGCCCGAATCAGGAAGTGCAGGCCTTCCTCGCCCGGCATGAGGTGGTCGCACACAATCACGTCGTAACTGCGCGCCGCCATCTTGCGCTCCGCCTCCGCGGCTGATTCCGCGCAGTCGAGGTCAAACTCGTTTCCCAGGCCGAGCCGGAACGTGTCCAGCAGCGGGAGCTCGTCATCCACCAGCAGGACCGCCAGTCGCGCGGGGACTCCCGTTGCCTCAGGTGTATTCATCACGGATCCCACTGGTGACAGCCTACTCCCCGGCCGCCACGCTCGCGTCGTGCATCTTCGCGGCGTCCTGCACCACCTTGATCAGCTCGGCCATGGAGACCGGTTTGAGCAAATACCGGAACAGCGCCGCCTCGTTCACACTCCGCAGCAGCATTTCCGGCTTCATGTAACCCGTGACCAGCACGCGCTGCATGTGCGGAAATTCCTCCCGCGCCCGCACCAAGAAATTCATCCCATTGCCACCGGGCATGAGGTGATCCGCCACCACCACCTTGAACGATTTCTTCTGCAAGATAAAATCCGCCTCCCGGGCGGTGGTCGCGGTCGTGATGTCGAAAAACGGACCCAGGGCCGCGGCAAAAACGTCCAGCAATGGCTTCTCGTCATCCACCAGCAGCACCGCACTTTTCTTCGGCGCCGCCGGGGTCTCGGGCGCGGCGGGCTTGGGGTCGGTTGGATTCATCGCCCCACTGTGTTTTTCGACCTTCGCATTGGCAAACCGAAACCGGATCTTCAATTGCCGCCAACGCCGGCAAGGATTGGGTTGCGTCACGATCCGTTCGGCATTCTCCTTCCGACCCACCGCGATGGAAAATCTTGATCTGCACGCCGCCATTCGAGATGGCTCGCTCGCCAGCCTGCCGCCCGGGGCGATCGCGCCGGGCCGCCTCACCGCGCGCAACGCGTCCGGCAATACGCCCCTGCATCTGGCGGCCAAGCACGGGCGGCTCCGCGATCTGCCCCCCGACGCCCTCTCGATTGAGAACCTGTCGGTGAAGAATGACGCGGGCTACACCCCCTTGCACCACGCCGCCCTCGGCGGGCATCTCGACCAGGTGCCGCCCGAACTGCTGTCCGAGGACGCGCTCGGGGCGCGCAGCAACGCCGGGATCACCGTTTTCCATCTCGCCGCCGCCAACGGCCACCTCGATCAGATCCCCGCCGCGCTGCTTACGGCCGACGTCGTCCTCCGCAAGACCGATGTCGGCAACTCCCTGCTGCACGAGGCGGCGGAAAACGGCACGCTCGATCGGCTGCCCGCCCTGTTCATCACCGCTGAAAACCTCGCCCACAAGAATGTCGGCGGCGAAACCGTGCTGCACGTCGCCGCCTTCAACGGCCATCTGGATCAGGTGCCGCGCGAACTCCTCACCGTGTCTGCGCTGCGCGACACGACGAGTGCCGGCGACACGGTTTTTCACGCGGCGGCCATTTCCGGCCACCTGGAGCAAATTCCCGCGGAACGGCTGACGCACGACAATCTGGTGCTCGCGAGCAAGACCGGGTTCACGGCCATTCACGCGGCGGCCGAATCCGGCCAGTTGGGCAAGATTCCACGACCGCAGCTCACCGCCGACCTGCTGCTCACCCGCAACGACAACGGCGACACGCCGCTGCATGCCGCCGCCTACGAAGGTCATCTGGACCAAATTCCGCCGGAGCTGCTGAGCCGCGCCAATGTGGACACGCGGAACTACGACGGGGTCACGGTCGGGCGGACGGCGCTCGAGCGGGGATTTCACACCCAGATCCCTGATGAATCGCGCCCTCGGATGATGAGCCCCTTTCGCCGGTTCCTGCACAATCTCGGCCGCTCCAAAGCGCCGTTTTGAAGGTGAGGCGAAGACGCTGACGCGTCTCCGCCACCATGGACGGCATTGGTTTCCGGTAGCCCGCCTCGTGAGAGGCGGGACCGACAACCGACCACTGCGCCCCGCACCCATCTGCGCCCACTTTTTCGCCTTCCCCTCGCGCCTGCGTCCATCTTTGCTGGCGTCTCGCTATCTCGTCACAATGCCAGCCAGTTAATCCGCCTTCGCCACTCCTTATTCGTCATCCAAATTCCGGCCCTTTTTCCTCCATGAACACAAACATCACCGCCATCACTGCCCGCGAAATCATCGATTCCCGCGGCAACCCGACCGTCGAGGTCGACGTTCGCCTCGCCTCTGGCGCCCTCGGCCGCGCTGCCGTTCCCTCGGGCGCCTCGACCGGCGAACACGAGGCCATCGAGTTGCGCGATGGCGACAAGGCCCGGTTCTTGGGCAAAGGCACCCTCAAGGCCGTCACCAACGTCAAAACGAAGATCGCCCCCGCGCTCATCGGCCACGACGCCTGCGACCAGATCGGCCTCGACCGCGCGATGATCAAACTCGATGGCACCAGCACCAAGTCGAAGCTCGGCGCCAACGCGATCCTGGGCGTTTCCCTTGCCACCGCGCACGCCGCCGCCGCCGCCCTCGGCCAGCCCCTCTACAAGTATCTGGGCGGCCCCAACGCCAAGGTCCTCCCCGTGCCCATGATGAACATCATGAACGGCGGCGCCCACTCCGATGCCCCGATCGATTTCCAGGAATTCATGATCATGCCCACCGGCGCAAAATCCTTTTCCGAGGGGCTGCGCATGGGCTGCGAGGTGTTCCACTCGCTCAAGAAGGTCTTGAAGGAAAAAGGCCTCGCCACGGCCGTCGGCGACGAGGGCGGCTTCGCCCCGAAGCTGGAGTCCACCGAGGCTGCCCTCGACGTCATCGCCCTCGCGGTGAAAAACGCCGGCTACAAGCTCGGCAAGGACATCAACCTCGCCCTCGACGTCGCCGCCTCCGAGTTCTACGTGAAGGAAAAGAAGAGCTACGTCTTCAAGAAATCCTCGGGCGCCACCCTGTCCGGCGACGACATGGTCGAGTTCTACAAGAAGCTCGTCGCGAAGTATCCCATCATCTCGATTGAAGACGGTTGCGCCGAGGGCGACTGGGTCACGTGGAAGAAACTCACCGATGCGATCGGCGACAAGACCCAGCTCGTCGGCGACGACCTCTTCGTGACCAACACCTCGTTCCTCAAGCGCGGCATCGACACCGGCACGGCGAATTCAATCCTCGTGAAGGTGAACCAGATCGGCTCCCTGACTGAAACGTTTGACGCCGTCGAGATGGCGAAAGAGGCCAATTACACCGCCGTCATCAGCCACCGGTCGGGCGAGACCGAGGACGTCACGATCGCCGACATCGCCGTTGCGACCAACGCGGGCCAGATCAAGACGGGCTCGCTGTGCCGCACGGATCGGGTGGCGAAGTACAACCAGCTGCTCCGGATCGAGGAGGAACTCGGCGCCAACGCCATCTACGGCGGCAAGATGCGCGGGCTTTGAACCCAGTGCGGCGAAGCCGCAACTCGCCCGAGGCGAGCAAGCTCGCCAGAGACGGGCAAGCCAAACAGAGGACGACGGCTGAGGCACCGAGAGCACAAAGGTCAATCCTGAGGTCACGGAGAAAGGCGTTTCTCTGTGACCTCTCGTTTGCTCTCGGTGGCCTCTGTGACAAAAATGCACGCCGGAAGACAACATTCTTGGCGATGGCATTGCGGCAGAAGGCGCGAATCCACGGCTGGACCAACGCCAAAAACGCGCCCGGCGTTTGCGCTTCGACCGGGCGCCCTTACATTCGTTGATCGACCACGTCGCGTCTCGCGTGGTCGACATCAATGCCGTCGTTCGCCTACCACCACCTCTTCGAACCCGCCACCAAGCCCGGCACGCCGCCGTTGCTGCTTCTGCACGGGACCGGGGGCAACGAACACGATCTGGTGCGGATTGGGCGGACTCTCTCGCCGGGTTCGGCCCTGCTCAGTCCGCGCGGGGACGTGAGTGAAGGCGGCGCCCTGCGCTTCTTTGCCCGGCTCGCCGAAGGGGTGTTTGATCCAGCCGAAGTGACGCGCCGGACCCATGCCCTGGCCGACTTTGTCTTGGCCGCCAGCCGACACTACGCCATCGAGACCAGCCAGCTTATCGCCGTCGGATTCTCCAATGGCGCCAACATTGCGGCCACGCTGATGCAGCTGCGGCCGGAGACCCTGGCCGGCGGAATCCTGCTTCGCGCCATGGTCGTCCTCGATCAGCCCGCCGCACCCGGTTCCCTCGCCGGCCGGCACGTGCTCGTATGCAACGGCACCTTCGATCCCATCGTGCCTCCCGACCATCCGGCACGGCTTGCCGCCCTGCTGCGCGCGGGCGGTGCCGCCGTCACCGTCCGCGCCTTGCCGGCCAGCCATCAACTGACCCCGCAGGATGTCGCCGCCGCCCAGGAGTGGTTGGCGAAACGGTAGCAGTTCTGTGGACATTGCTTGGTAGCCGCGCTTGAGCGCAGCGAAAGCGTGGCCGTTGGACCGCGGATCAGCCACCGGTCGTCGACCACGTTGTCGCTTCGCTCCAACGCGGCTGCGCGGCACACAGCGCCCCTCGAGTTTAACCCGGCCCCACCATCAATCGTCATTCGACATTCGACATCCGTCATTCACATTTCTGCGCACCATGCTCTACCGACCACTCGGCAAGTCCGGACTCCAGGTCAGCGTCCTTTCGTTCGGCGCCTGGGTCACATTCGGCAAGCAGATCGGCGATCCCGTCGCCAAGAAACTGCTCCACTCGGCCTACGACGCCGGGATCAATTTCTTCGACAACGCCGAAGCCTACGCCGACGGCCAGGCCGAGATCGTGATGGGCCAGATCCTGAAAAAGGCCGGCTGGGCCCGCAGTTCATTCCTCGTGTCGAGCAAGGTCTTCTTCGGCTGCGAAGACGACAAGCCCAACCAGTCCGGGCTCTCGCGCAAACATGTCGTCGAGGCCTGCCATGATGCCCTGCGCCGGCTGCGGGTCGAGCACCTCGATCTTTACTACTGCCACCGGCCGGATCCCAACGTGCCGATCCTTGAGACCGCCCGCGCGATGCACGACCTCATCACCCAGGGCAAGGTGCTCTACTGGGGCACGAGCGAATGGAGCGCGAGCCAGCTCCGCGAGGCCCACCGGTTGTGCGCACAGCACAACCTGCATGCGCCGGTGGTGGAGCAGCCGCAGTACAACTTGTTTCACCGCGCCCGCGTCGAAAAGGAGTACGCCCCGCTGTACCGCACGCCCGGGCTTGGCACCACGATTTGGTCGCCCCTCGCGGCGGGCCTGCTGACCGGAAAGTACAACCAAGGCGTGCCGAAGGGCTCGCGCCTCGGCACGCCCGGCATGGAATGGCTGCGGGATCTGATTCTCAAACAACCCGGCATCGAGAAGAAACTCGCCGCCGTGCCCGCCTTGGCCGCGGTCGCCGCCGAACTCGAGACCTCGCTCCCGCGCCTCGGCATCGCCTGGTGCCTGAAGAATCCGCACGTGAGCACCGTGATTCTCGGCGCCTCGCGGGTGTCGCAGCTGGAGGAGAACCTCGGCGCGATTGAGGTGGCCGAGAAACTCTCCCCCGCCGTGATGGCGCGCCTCGACGCGATCTCGCGGCCGGTGGCGTCTTAACCATCGACGCGGCACTGCGTTCCCGACCGTGAGAGCGTGCTGACAGGCACGTGTCTTCCACCCGTCACGTCCGCCACAACTGTCGCGGAGGCGCACCTCAATCTCTTGCCGCGGATGCCGCCTTGGGTGGGTCGTGCGCTCCGCGCGCGGCGAGACAGGGGGCGGTGCCCGCCCGCGACCAGCCGCCCGCGGAGCGGCCGGCCCACCTCGGTCCAGGCTGGCAGCAAACTGAGATGCGCCCCTGACGCGGTCAGCCGATTGCAACGTTTGCAAAAATCTTTGCCTGACATCGTCTCCTTCTTCGGCATGGTCCCGAGGTCCCCTGTTTCCCTGATCTGCGCGACTTATCGACCGTAGCCCACGTCAAGCTCCACCCAGTCCAAATTCCCATGCCCACCCAAACACTACCCTACCTACGTCCCAGCCGCCCGCGCGCTGCGACCGTCGTCACGCTGCTCCTGCTGGCCGCTCGCCTGTCGGCGCAAACCGCACCGGCGGCGAAGCCCGTTTCGTCGTCGACTGCCGGTCCCACGACCGGAGAAGTCATCCAGCTCTCCCCGTTCACGGTCGCCTCGGACACCGACAAAGGCTACCAGGCACTCAACACCCTCTCCGGCACGCGCCTCAACTCGAAGCTCGAGGATCTCGGGGCGTCGATCACGGTCATCACGAAACAGCAGATGCTCGATACCGCCGCCCTCGATCTCAATGACGTCTTCCTTTACGAGGCGAACACCGAAGGCACCGGGAACTACACCCAGTTCACGCCCAACCGAAACGGCGGTGTGATCGACGGCGTGGCCAATGATCCGGCGACCGCCAACCGCATCCGCGGCGTCGGTAGTCCAATTAGCGGCAGCGGCGTCAACGTCGCGATCGGAAATTTTTCGAGCAACAGCCGGATTCCGATGGACACCTACAACATCGACTCCGTCGAAATCTCCCGCGGCCCGAACTCCAATCTCTTCGGACTCGGCGCCGCCGCCGGCACGGTGAATCTCGTGCAGTCCAAGGCCAACCTGACCCGGTCGCTCTCCAGCGTGACCGCCCGCGTTGACAGCGAAGGTGGCCATCGCGCGAGCCTCGATCTCAGCCGTCCGGTGATTAAGGACAAACTCGCCTTCCGCTTTTCCACGGTGGCCGAGTCGAAGGGGTTCACGCGCAAACCCGCCGAGGAAACAATCACCCGCTACTTCGGCGCGGTGCAGGCCCGACCGTTCCGCAACACCACGCTCAACGCCTCATTTGAGCGCTACGACAACTTCTACCGCCGGCCGAATTCCCTGACCCCGCGCGACACCACCTTCGAGTGGAATGCGTCCGGCCGCCCGACCTTCGACCCGACCACGCAGATGGTGACGTTCGCCAACGGCACCACGTCCGGCCCCTATCCCGTCGCCAATGAGAACACGCTGCTCCCGCCCGGCCTGATGGCCGGTGGGTACGGCCGGACGACCGCCTTTGTCGATCCGAGCGGCGTCACGTTCTTCACGCAGACGCGCACCGCCAATCCCATCACCACCGGGACACCGTCGCCCTACACGAACAACAGCAACGTCCGCTATATCCAGACGGGCACCGATATCATGCGCCGCAAAGCGAATCCCTTCCCGCTGTTCTTCGCCCCGGCCACGGCGGACCGGTCGCTCTACGACTGGACGTCGATCAATTACACGGCCGCGAATTATGGTGAAGATACGGCGAAGACGCTTCGGCTGGAGGGAGAACAGGTTCTCTTCAACTCCACCTCCCATCTGATCGCGGCGCGCGCCGGTTGGTTCCGCCAGGATTTCGTCCGCGAAAGCTACAGCTACATCGATAACACCGACAGCGTTATCTACGTAGACGTGAACTCGAAGCTGCTCGATGGCCGGGCCAACCCGAACTTCCTGCGGCCGTTCGTCGAGGCGGTGGGACCGTTTGCCAATCGTAATCCGGACATCAGGGACACCGTGAACGGCGATCTCGCCTATCAGTTCACGCCCTCCAAGCTCCCCCGCTGGCTTTCCTGGATCGGCACGCAGCGGCTCGGCGCCCACTTGGAGCGCAATCTCAACGACACAGAAGCCTACACCTACGGCCAGTGGATCGCCGACGACCACGCGTGGACCAACCGCGCAAACCGCGTCGCGGTGCCGCAAATCACGCAACGGTACTACGTCGGCGACAATCAGGGCCAGAATGTCGACTATGCTCCGGCCACGCTGGCGAACATCAACGGCAACCATAATCTGACATGGTTCAACAACCTCACCGGCCAGTGGGTCAACGAGGCGACCCGCGTCGAGAACCTCGCCCGGCCGTCAACGGCCCGCAACCGCGAGGAACTCCGCACGGTCAGCCTCACCGCCCAGAGTTATTTTCTGAAGGATCGCCTCGTCACGACCGTCGGTTGGCGCCGCGACAAACGGCGCACCCGGTCGTCGGCCGCCGCCGCCGTCGACCCGGCCACCGGGCTGGTCAATTACAACAATTTCGCCACGTGGGGCGCATGGACGGAAGATGCCACCGGTCCCTTGGGCGAGGCTACCAAGGCGTCCCAGCGCGGCGATACCAAGACCTATGGCGTGGTCGCGAAACCGTTGAGCTGGCTCAATCTGTTCTACAACCGTTCCGACAGCTTTTACCCGCAGGTCGTGCGCTACGCCATGGACCTGAAGGGCGTCATCCCGAATGCCCAAGGCGAAGGCAAGGACTACGGCGTCAACTTCATGGCGCTCCAGGGCAAGTTGAACGTGAAAATCAACCGTTATGAAGTCGCCGAGAACGGCAGCCGCGCGGGCGAAATCGGCACGATTGGCAACCGCACCTTCCGCCTCGAAGGCCGGCCGGAGAACAACGGCGTGCGCGACAACAACGGCTTCTATCCGTGGGCGCTTAATCTCTCCAACAGCCGGTTCGCGGCGCAGGGCATCACGCCCACCGCGGCCCAATCCGCGAGCGCAGTCGCCAAGATCATGGGCGTGACGGATGATTGGATGAGCGTGTTCCTTGCCGCCGGTCCCGGTCAGCCGCAGACGAACGGCCTCTCCGACATCGTCTCCAAAGGCTACGAGATCGAGATGACCTACAACCCCACCCGCAACTGGCGGATCAAGTTCACGGGCGCCCAACAGATTGCGATCGATGCGGCCATCGGACCCGAACAGTTCAACTACTGGCAGGAGCGCATGCCCGTCTGGACGACCGCCAAGGATGACCAGGGCCGGCTCTGGTGGAATACGATTCCGGTTCTCGGCGGCGACACCCCCGAAACTGCTTACTATAACGGTTTGATTTCGCCGTATCTCTTCAGCGTCGCCAACGTCGGCAAGCCCCGCACGCAGGTCCGCAAGTATCGCTGGAACACGGTCACCAACTACTCGTTCACGGAAGGCCGGCTCAAGAACTTCAACGTGGGCGGAGCGGTTCGCTGGGAGGACAAGGCTTCGATCGGCTTCCTGGGCGCGGCGCCCTCGAAGCTGCCGGGCTCCTTCAACGGCGTGATCCTCGAACTCGATCCCAACAAACCAGTTTATGACAAGGCGCGGTACTATTTCGACCTCTCCGCCGGCTATCGCTTCCGTCTCTTCCACGACAAGGTCCGCGCCAACGTGCAGTTAAACGTGCGGAACGCGTTTGAGGATGGCCGGCTGCAGCCCGTGGCCGCCAATCCGGACGGCTCGATCTACGCCTACCGCATCATCGAGCCGCGCCGGTTCATCCTGAGCGCATCATTCGATCTTTGACGGGTCTTCGCCCTGGCGAGCGAAGTTTCGGCCGCTGTCAGTGGTGGGGGGGGCCCGCCCCCCGGGGCCCCCGACACAAAACCTAGGAAAGACCCCA
>JBIJCX010000274.1:0-11698 GCA_044344465.1 Opitutaceae bacterium | reverse complement strand
TTTGCCTCGATCCTCCTAGCCCTGCTCGCGTCCACCGTGATCAGCACGTGGCGACGCCCGAATCCCCGCTGGTCGCTGCTTGGGGCGATCGTCACCCTGGTCGTCATCGGCCTGCTCCCGCTGCGCGGAATCGCACCGACCGGCGAGGTCGCGCGCGTGCTCTTTGCGATTGCGGTCTGCGGCCTGCCGGTTTTCTGCGCCGGCTTTGCGTTTTCCGACCGGTTTGCGTCGCGGTGCGATGCGGAAACGGCCTTTGGCTGGAACATTGTCGGGGCAGTGATCGGCGGTATCCTGGAATTCTCCACCATGCTGTTCGGTCTCCGGGCCATTTTCGTGCTCGCCGCCGCAGTCTATCTTGCCCTCTTCCTTCACCTCGGCCGAAAACGGCCGGGAGTCGTCTCCGCGTCCGGGCAATCCGGAGGCTAACGCTCGGCCACCGTCCCATCGGCGCCAACCAGGACGGCCTTCATGATTCTGAAAAACACGTCGGTGTTGTCCTGCGTGCCGGTGAAGAGGGCGGCGCCACGACCATAAGCAGAGAGCGGAATGTCGGATGCGGTGTGCACGGCGGACGTGCCGTTCACCTGGCCAGCGATAAAGTAACCGCCGGCGGTTTTTCTCTGCATCGGATTACTCGGGTAGGTGCTGAGCGGAGTGGCATTGTTGAACGGCTGCTGGGAATCACGGAGCGGACGGGCGCTGCTCAACCAGTCTTCGTAGCGATCCGAAGCCGCTGCATAGCCCACGAGCATCTTGCGATCGGGATTAGTCGTCGCCGGATAGCCGTCGGCCGAAATGCTATAGACGGGAAAGCCTGCGAGTTCATAGGTGCCCACGACCGGGACGGCCGATCCGGCAGCGGGATCGCGCAGTTGAGCCGCGCCGCCGCCACTCGTCGCGCGGGCCGCAAGACTTTGCTGCGTGACGGTCGATGCGCCGATGATATTGACCCCGGCACATTCGTGGTCGGCCGTGATAAGCACGAGTGTATCCGGGTTGGCGGCGGCAAAGGTTTTCACCCGGGCGATCGCGCGATCGAACTCGATTGTATCAAGCACCCAGCGCTCGGTGTCCATGTTGTGGGCCTGCTTGTCGATCGACGCGCCTTCGATCATCAGGACGAAGCCGTTCGGGCTCTTGGCCATCACCTGGAGGGCAGCCGCCGTCATCTCATCGAGCATGGGCTGATCCGGGAAGCCGTAATCATTGACGACCGCGGGATTGCCGCGGCGGCCGTCGATCTTGTCCGCCGCGACATTCATGTTTGAGAGCGCGAAAAGGCCGAGAAGCTTGGTCGTGCTGGCCGGGATCGTACTGAGCTGGGTGGCGTTGGTCGTATAAGTGAAACCGGCGATCTGAAAACCAGTGAGGAGATCGCGGTTCGGGTCGAGCTGACCGCGCGGGATGGCCCAAGCGGTCGCAAGCTCCTCCGGGAGCACGTAGTCAAGGGTGTTGACCCGCGCGGAACCGGGCGTGGTGGAGGGGAGAAACCATTTGCGGCCGCCACCGAGCAGGACGGCGAGATTGGACTTTGGCACGGCTTCGTCGAGGTATTGGTCGCAGATGCCGGTGCCATTTCCCCGGTTTTGGGTGTGCACCGCCCAGGCGGCGGGCGTGGCGTCGAAGACGTCGGCGGTGGTGACGATGCCGAGCCACTTGCCCTGCGTGCGCGCGAGGAATTCGCCCATGTATTCGGTCCGGGGATTGTCGAACGCGTCGAGCGTGTCGTCTGGAAAGACACCTTCCTGGTTGTTGCTGTTCTTATTCCCGGTGGAGTAGCAGGAGGAGCCGGGCGCCGAATCGGTGACGATGGAATTGAGCGAACCGGTCTGCACCAGGCCAGTGACCGGAAACGTGTCCATCGCCAGCGGCGCGAGGGCCTTGCCCTGGCTGACACCGTGGAGGACGATGCGCGCGGCCGTGCGGTGCGCGATGCCCATGCCGTCGCCGATCATCACGATCACGTTCTTCGCCCTCGGGAGGTTGCCGGCGACGCCGGGTGAAACGATTTCGAAGTTGCCGCTGGCGATCACGCTCTTGCCGTCGGGGAGTTGGGTCGCGTACACATCGAGACGATGGATGCCGGGCGCGAGGTGGCTGTAGGCCCGACGCGACGCGACCACGGTGTTGGCGGGCAGATCGGTGACGGTGGCCGCGGCGAGCGTCATCGTTCCGCCAGTGTGGACGTTATCGACGGCGAACGCCACGCCGACGACGTTCTGACCGGGATCAGGTGAAATGGTCGCCTGAAGATCGAAACGCTGGCCCGGGAGGAACCGCGCGATGATTGGCGGATTGGGATCCCCGTAGGAAAAAAGGCCGCTGGGCGGCGTCAAACGCGAGACGACTGGCGCCGCGACGAGCGAGGAAACGGAGGCCGCGAGCAGGATGCTGGCGGCGCGAAGGAAGCGTGGGCGATGGTGCATGGAAATTTCAGCGGGCGGGAATGACGATTTCGTTTGGGACGGCGGCAACGCCGCCGAGCTTGGCGAGCTCGCCGGCGTCGAGGACGAGGCGGACAAAGGAATTGCGGCCGTCGGCCTCGAGTCTGGCGCCGAGGTCGAGAGTGCCGATGAGCGCCAGCTGTCCGGGGCGCCACGGAATCACCTTGGCCGCAGTCGCCGGCGGAAAAACATGGACCGTGGTCGCCGGCGTGTCGTCGATATTGCACATGCCCATCGTCTCGACCACCAGCGGCCAGCCGGCGAAGAGGAACAGGCCGGGCGGGCGACCCTGCTCACGCACCATGTAGCCGACGAGCCGCACGCGCTTGCCGGCGAGGGCGCGAAGTGTTTCAGTGAATTCGAGGCCGCGATCCCCGATCGGCGCGAAGAACTCGGAGAAAGAGAGATCCGTCACGCCCGCCGGTGGAGGCTCCAACTCGGGCGCCGCGGTGTGGACGGCGGTGGCCAGCGCGGCGCGGGATTGGGTGGAAAATTTGTTCCACGCGAGCGCCCCGGGCGAAACGGTCGCGCCGCGCGGAGCAGGGGCCGTTTGCGCGGCGAGCGATCCGGTGCAAATCAAACAGAGAAACGAAAACATTCGCATGTTCGAAAACTAAACCGCACACGTGTCGGTTTCGTGTCGCGGCGGTGAATTGCAGGTGACGAAGCGGTCGAAAGCAGCCGCGACACCCGGGACGGTGGGAGCGAGCGCGGCGCGAATCGGTGGCGATGCGCTACCGCCATGGCGCCACCGGGACCGGAATTGACCCGAATGTAACGGCCGGACCGTTGTGGTCTTGTCCGGCGAAATTAGTTCTGACGAACGCATGAAAGCGCTCGAAAAATTCCTGCCAGCGAACCGTCCGGTCGTTTCGGAGGATCGCGTTCCTCCCAGCCCGATACCACCGGGAAACTCCCCCGCGAGCGACGCGCGCTCGGAACATTCCGTCGTGAATTATTTCACGGAGCCAGCCGCAGCGGTCCGCTACGCCGAGAACCGGCCCCGCGGGCAATCCCGGGTGCTAGGACTGGTGGCGGAGGCACTGCAGGGCGAACTGCCCGTGGAGCGGGCCCTCGACGTCGGATGCGGCACCGGCCACTCCACCATCGCCCTGGTTCCCCACGCGAAACAGATCTTCGGCGTCGATCCTTCGTCCGTGATGCTCGCCCAGGCCCCGCCACACCCCCAAGTCACGTATCGCAAAGGCTACGCAGAGGCGCTGCCGTTCTCCCGCGAGTCCTTCGGTCTCGTGACCGTAAGTGGCGCCTATCACTGGTTCGATCACGAACTTTTCCTCCGCGAGGCGGCGCGCGTGCTGCGCCCGGGCGGCTGGTTGGTGCTCTACAAGGCGGGTTCGCTGGGACACGCCCCGGGCCAGCCGGCGTTCGAGCGCTGGCGGCGCGAGGTGCTGCAGACTCGTTACCCCAAGGTTGCCCGCAACCACGAGGCCCTGACCGCGCCCGCTGCCACCGAATTCGGGTTCCGCGAGGTGAAATGTGAAACGACGACTTTTCCGCAGCGGCACCGCCTCGAGGCCTACGTCGAAAACCTGCTCACGCACAGCCGCGTCATCCGGGTCGTCGACGGCGGTCACGAACCGATCGAAGCGGCGCGCGCGTGGCTCCGCACCGAACTCGCGCCCTTCTTTGCCGGCGGCGAGGCCGAATTCACGCACGAAGTGAAAATTCACGTGCTTCGGCGCGAACCGCCTCCGGCGTAATCGTCCGCGGGCCGCGGCCGGAGCGTCCGCCCGTGGGCGACACCCAGCTCGCCGCCAAGCCGCATTTCAAAAAGTCAAAAGGACTTCGTCAGCTGGAGCGTCCACGCCCGGCCGACAACCATGTTGCCCGTGGTCGAAGGGTTGTAACCAAACTGGCCGGACGCGAGCGGGGGCGCCTTGCCGGTAAGATTGATCACCCCGAGCCGGACACGCACGCCGCGGAACCAGTCGCCCGCATTGCCGTCGAAACGGAAACCGAGCGCCCCGTTGAACGTGACGAAATCGTGCACGAGATAGCGGTAAACGAAGCGTCCCTCGGTGAAGTGTTTCGCGATGTAGCTCGGTTGGCCCAACGATTCGTAAACCGCCTGGGTGGTGGTGGCGCCATCCTGCGACGAACCCACATAGTAGGCGCCGAGAGAGCCCGACCAGTTGCCGTTGCGCCACGCCACGGTGCTGGTGCCGCGCCAACGGGCCGCGCCCCCGACGTTGACGTTGTTCGTCTCGATCGCGGGGAGATTCGTGGGCTGCGAAACGGTGCGCGACGCGGTGAGATAGGACCAGTCGGAGTTGAGCACGAGGCTGCCGAAAGGCAGTTTCGGCAACGCGTAGTTCAGGGCGAGATCCACGCCCTCGTCGTAGCTGCTCGCCAGATTCACGAACGGGGTGCTGTTGGAAAAAAGCCGGCCGGCGACGGCCTGGAGTTTGCTGGGATTGGCGGCGTTGTAGGCCGCGAATGTCGCGATGTCCTGGGCCGTCGGGGCGAGCCGGGTCACGTCGGGATCGCCCTTGTAGTCGCCCGTGCCGCTGCCGAGATCGATCGAACCGATGGGTTTGCCGGCGGCCAGCTGCTCCTTCGTGTAGGCTTGGAGTTTGGCCAAGTCACTCGAGTAAACTTGGGCTGTACTGCGCGAGCCGAGCAGATTGACCCGGCGAATCTGCCAGTAGTCGGCGGTCACGCTCAAGCCCTTCACGCCGGGAACGTCGATGACGATGCCGGCCGTCTTGCCCTTGGACTCGGACGCCTTGAGGTCAGGGTTGCCGCCAAAATAGTTGCGCGCGATGTAGGGCCCCTCGTTCGTGACCGGGTTGCGGTAGAGGTCGATGTCACCGGCGCCCGCACTGATGCTCCACCGCGGGCTGGTGTAGAGTGCCGCGAGGCTCGGCGCCATGAAGCCTTCGTTGTAGGAGCCGCGCAGCATGACCTGCCGCACGGGCCGCCAGTTCACGCCGTACTTCGGTTTGGTGGTATTGCCGAAATCGCTATAGTGTTCACGACGGGCCGAGGCCGTGAATTCGAGCGTGTTAAACAACGGAATCTGGTTCCTCGGCGACACGACCGGCAAGACCGTCTCGGCGTAGAAGCTGGTCACCGCGCGGTTGCCGGTGACGTCGGGCCGCGCCGGATGCAGAATGAAGTCGTTCGCCAGCGGATCGAGGCCGGAGCCCACGGGATTCTCGCCGCTGAATGGAGGCCGGAGATCCTTCAGGTCTTCGCGTCGATACTCGCCGCCGACCGCCGCCCGAAGATCGCCGGCCCAGAGCTTGAAAACCGGACCGGTTGCCCGCGCATCCCAGCTCGCGATGTAGCTTTGGGCGTTGCGCGTGAAGACGCGCGAGAACGCCGAAATCACCGGCGCGGGATTCTGGTACGGCCGGTCGACCACGACCGCGGTACCCTGCACCTTGAACGTGTAGCCGAAGGGATTGTAGGCGGAGACGTCCGTCCGCCCCAGCGTTTCCTGGAGGAGACTTTCGCGCACGTCGTTCTTGGCGTCATCGTTACCTCTCACGCGGTTGTAGAAACCCGCCGACTCCCACGTCCAATCGCGGCCGAACTTGCCCTTGAAGCCGGCGGTCAGGCGGAGGGCCTCGCCCCGCGTCTTGATTTCCTCCACCGGCAGATCCGGGAAGGTCATCGACACCAGTCTCACGGTGCGCGGTGCTCCGGTGAGGCGGGGCGTGCCGTCGGCGTTCGGAGCTCCGGTGGCATTGAAGAAACGCGAGCCGTAGGGATTGTACGGATTGTCGATTGCCATGACCGCGTACTGATCGGTCGTCGGCGCGTTCAACGCCAGCGGCTGGCGCACCATGGTCGAAACCGATTTGTAGTAGGAGACATCCGCAAAGGCCGTGACGTGGTCGTTGAAATCATACTCGATCGACGCGAACGAATTGAACCGCTTGGCCCGCGGCTCCCCCATGAGGAATGGGTTGAGGTCGAGGAAAAAGTCCGGATTGGCCAGCCGGGTCGGGGCGGAGGTCGTGAGCGTCGGAACGCCGTTGACCGGACTAAGGTAATTGTTGGCCGTGGCGGTTCCGACCAAGAAGGTTGGGAAGCGGCCGCGGGCCGTCCGCTGGTCAAACGAGCCGCCAAGCGCGTCAAAAGGCGGCGGGGCCACTGCGGTGGTGTTCGAGGTCACGCCAAATTCCCGATCGCGCAGATAAATCGCCTCGCGATAGAGATACTCGACCGTGCCGATAATCCGGCCGCGGCCACCGGCGAAGGGCTGGCCGAACGTAAGCGTGGTCTGCGCATATTGGCCGCCCTTTCCTTCCGGCACCCCGTAACGCACGTCCACTTCGGATCCACGAAAGTCACGGCGCATGACGTAGTTCACCACGCCGCCAACGGCGTCCGAGCCATAGACGGCCGAGGCGCCGTCACGCAAGACCTCGACGCGCTCGACCCCCTGCGTCGGCAATTGGTTCACGTTCACGGCCTGGGAAAGGCCGGCGGTCATTGGGTTCACCGCCATGCGGCGGCCGTTGATCAGAATCAGGGTGCCGGTGGCGCCGAGGTTGCGCAGATTGATATTGGCATTGTCGCCGCGCGCGCCGGAGGAGCCCGTGCGCGTTTCGTTTTCCGGCAGGTTGATCACCTGGGGCAAGGAAGTGAGCAGATCGACCGGAGTGAAGGCGTTGCGCGCGGTCATCGCGTCCTGGTCGAGCACGGTGATCGGCACAATCTTCTCCATGTCCAGCCGCATGATGTTCGAGCCGGTGACGACGAATTTCTTGAGCGCGACGACTTCCTGGCGTCCTTGTTCGTCCGCGGTGGTCTGAGCCGCCCTGTCGGGTCGAACGCGGTCCGCGGCCCCGACCGAGGCGACGGAGCCGAGCAGCATGGTTCCGCCGAACATCAGCAGAGAAAGAGGGCATTCAGGGCGAGAAAATCGCCGCAAAAAATCGGACGTCATAACGGGGAAATCGAATGGTTGAGAGAGATGTACCACCCGAACCCTACCGGCGCCCTGTTTCGAACTGGGGGCTCGGGCGTAACATTCGCGTTACGAATCTGCGGCCGCCCCCGATTCGGATGGCAGAGCGTGGGGATCGCGAAGACCATTGAAAACCGGCTCGGCCCTGGCCGCGCCCTCGCACCTTGCGAGATCACCGCGGCCCCGGAATCCCCGGCATCGACCGAGGGCCGACCGCCAAGGCGTGCCGGAGCCTGGGCATCGCCGGTCCGGGGATCCGATCGAGGTCGGTTGAGGCGAAACGGAATCGACCCGCCGCGGAGGCCCAGTTTGAGATGACGGCAAATCCCGGGGTCATCGGGGACTTAACGGGCGCACCGGATCAGCGCATCTTTCGGGGCGCCGTGACCGGCAGCTGGGGCAGCTTCAGGATCTGACCCTGCTGGTTCAGCGTTCGCTGCAACTTCGGGATATCGATGGACTGCACTGTACTCTGGCTGCGCATTGCTTGAACTGCCGCGACCCCGGCACTCTGACTGAGAATCATGAAGACCGGCTCCATCCGCAGCGAGGCAAACGCCATGTGCGAGGCCGAAACGCAGAACGTCACCAACAGGTTCTCGCAGTCGGATGCCTTGGGCGTCATCGCCCGATAAGGCACCTCATAGGGTCGCGGGCTGCCGGTAAAATCGTTGGGGTTGCCCTCATGGCGGACAAAACCCTGATCCACGATCCGCTGCACCAGATGGCTGTCCGGCTTGTACGAAGCGAGGCCCACAGCATCGGTTTTGACCTGACTCTTCGCGATGTCGTGACTGGTCATCACATAGGCGCCGACCAGGCGCCGGGCTTCGCGGATATAGAGCTGCGGCGGAAAGTGTCCCGTGTCCCGGAATTCATCGGCCGCATATCCCCACTGCCTCATCTCTTCCCTCACCGACGCGGGAACCCGTTCGTCGTGCCCAAGGAAGTAGAGCAGCCCTTGCGTGAAATCGGCGTGATACCGCAAAACTTTTTCGCGGGTCACCCGATCCCCGTCCGGATAGTCCCAGTTGAAGCCGATGATGTCGGTGCCGAACGGACCCTTGCCGTTGTTGTCCGTCTTCCCATTCGGGAGCGGGCCGCCGCCGAGGATGTCCGCCAGTCGCAGACCCGGTTTGGCCGCAAAATAGCGGGCATGCAGCTCATACCACACGGGATCGTAACGTTTCGGGCGGCCGATCGGGATCCGATTTTCCGGCACATTCGTCAGGCACAGGCGGTAATTGTACGCTTGGACCTTGCGATCACCGGCCCCGTCCTGGCCGCGCTCTCCCGCCTGCACGCCGTGGACCAGCCGCCCTTGATCATCGTAGGGACTGAGGTCGACGTCGACCTGGTTGCGCGTGGAATACTGGCGCGGCACCACGCCGGCGAAAGGCTCGCCGTACTCCGCGGCCGACTCCCGCCCAACGCGATAACTCACGCCGGCCAGCGCCATCAGATCGCCTTCATAGGTGGCGTCGATAAAGATGCGGCCGGAGAACTCCGCGCCGTTTTCGCACCGGACGGAAACGATCCGGCCGCCCTTTTTGTCCACGCGCACCAGCCGATGCTCGGTCAGCACCTTCACTCCGGCCTCCTGCATCAACTCCCTCAAGACCTTCATGCCCACCGACGGTTCGACCTTCCACCATTTCCCGTCGCTGGCAATTCGATCGATGCCGAGTTTTGCGATGTACTCATCCCGGCGTTGGAATCGCCACGCCTCCGGCCGTTGATAGTGGGCGTTGACGCGTCGATAAAAGTCGCCGGCCATCCCGCCGATGGTCTCCCTCCGACCGACATCGGTTTCGCCCAACCCGCTGGTGACCATGCCTCCGAGATACGTTCCAGGTTCGAGCACGACCACCGATGCTCCCTCGCGGACCGCCGCGATCGCCGAGAAGATTCCCCCGGTCGTGCCCCCGTAGATCACGATGTCGGCGGAAGCCGCAACTGCGGTCGCCCATCCGTCCGGGCACGAAAACCAGCAGTAAAGTGCGATGGAAATTCCACGCCACGAGCACTTCATAACCGTGATCCCAAACGCAGCTGCTCTTTGATCACCGCCGCCGTTTGCCGGGCAAGCAGGCCGGAACCTTCCGGAGTGAAATGAACATCGCGCTGAATTTGCACGCGAGCGATATGCGGGGTGATGGTGGCGTTGAGGTCGTTGATCACGACCCCGTTTTCTTTCATCACCATGAGCGCGCGCTCGTTATAGCCGGCAATGTCACCGAACCGCCGATCCGGCGCCAGCATCCCGCCCATGGGGATGGGGGTCGACGTCGCCCAGACGAGCTTGGCGCCGCTGGCTCTCAATCGGCGTACAATTTCCCGGAGGTTCTTCTCATAGACCTCCAATGACGAATGAAGCTTACCCTCCGGAGGAAGCTTGGCGTCATGGATACCAAAGTTGAAATGGATCACGTCCCATTTCCCGTCCCCCAGCCACTTCGAGAGCTGCGCCAGCCCGTAGCCGCTGGAATTACAGTTGGCCGGCGGCCGGTGGACGTTGGCCACGCCGGCCAGCCCGGCCCGCACGTCGAGGGTGTATCCCATCGAAATCGAGTCGCCAATCAGGAGCACCCGCGGAAGCCCGGGGACGTCGCGAACGGCGGCGAAGGAGGGATGGGATGGCGCCGCGGCCGCGCGCTGCCCTGGCAGGCCCAGCACTTGTTGGTCCGCCAACAGCCGGGCCCTGAGTTTCACATAACTCACGGCCTGCACCGCGGCCCGATCGTCGATCGCGAGGCAGGCTGCCGTCGCCGCCGACTGGCCCAGGATCATGAAGACCGGCTCCATCCGGATGGAGCCATAGGCCACGTGCGACGCGGAGAGACAGACCGGCACGAGAAGGTTTTCGCACTCCCGGCGCAGCGGCACGAGTGCCCGGTAGCCAATGCCATAGGGTTGCTGGATTCTACGGTCGAAATTGCCTTCGTGCCGGACAACCCCGCGCGCGTCGACGAAGCGTTGTACGTAATGGGAATCCATCGTATAGGATCCCATTCCCACGGGCTCCGGGACATTCCGGCCTCCTTCGCAATGCAGCTGGATCATGACCAGTTCTCCCTTCATGCGCCGTCCTTCCCGAATGTAGAGTTGCGGCGACCAGTGACCGGTTTCGGTGAACTCATCCTTCGGCAACCCCCATTCGCCGACCGTCCGGCGAATCTCCGCCGGCACCCGCGGGTGATGCTGCAGCGTCCACATGAATCCGAGTTGGTAGTTCTTGTGTTCGAGGATGATTTTTTCCCGCCGGGCATGATCCGCGTCCGGGTAGTCATGATTCATGCCGACGTAATTCGTGGAAAACGGCTCGGTGGAGTTGCAGTCCGTTTTCCCATTCGGCATCGGCGAAGGACCGTAGAACTTCGACGTCCGGCCGGCCTCGACGCTGCGCAGGAACAGTTCGTAATTCCGCTCATTGTAATCCGCCGGCTTGGCGATCGGGATTCGGTTCGCCGGGTGATTGGTCAGGCACATGCGAAAGCAGGACGCCATGATGCCGCGATCCGCCGTCCCATCCGCGGGCACCCGGGGCAGCACCGACGGCAGCAGGCCACTCGAGGGATCGCCCTTGATCACATTCGCGTCGATCTCATCCGGACGCTCGTGCGCATACCGGTACTTGGTCGTGATGCCATTGAGGCTCTCGCCGTACTCGCCGCTGGACTCCCGACCGACGGCATAGGAAACGCCGGCGCCGGCCATCACGTCGCCTTCATAGCTCGCGTCGATGAACATTTTGCCGCCGAACTTCGCGCCTGATTCCATGGCAATTTCGACGATCTGCCGGTCGACCTTTTTCACCCCGCCCCCCTTCAGTTCCAGTCGTTCCCCGTAATGGACCGGGATCTTGTGCTCCCGAATCAAATCCTCGAATACCTCGAGCGCCACCTTGGGCTCGAACGCCCACATGACGCTCCGGTCGCTCGCACGGCTGGCCGGTCCGGGGGGGACGTACTCCTCTCGCTTCTGAAAAGTCCAATAACGATCGTCGCGGTATTTTTGGGCGATGCGTTGATAGAACTCCCGCGCCAACCCGCCAATCGCAGCCTCCCGGCCCACATCCGTGGCGCCCAATCCCCCGCTGGTCATCCCGCCCAGGCGCCTGGTCGGTTCAATCAACACCACCGTTTTGCCCATGCGCGCGGATTGAACCGCCGCCATCACGCCTGCACTGGTGCCGCCATAGACGACCACGTCGAAGGATTCACCTTTGGTCGTTGGTTCGCCGCCCCGGGCCAGAACGGAACCGGCGAGCGCGGCGCAAGCCAGCAATATTGACCGGCATCCGTGGAAGCGA
>JBIJCX010000273.1:0-11702 GCA_044344465.1 Opitutaceae bacterium | reverse complement strand
GGCTGAAGGATGACCATGCCTGCCAGCAAAAATCATTTTCTTCCCCATGTCCCGCAAAATCGGAGCCGCCCTTCCTTATCAGGTATTTAGATCAATTTAGGAATGCGCGTTGGAGACAACACATAATCGGTCACGTTTCCCTCGTATTTGCGTGATTTAATACACCGAATTAAGGGAAGATCCGTCTGAGCCGGGATATCCGAAACCGGGCGCCCTGTTGGCCGGCTACGAACATCCAAACTCAAAGCCCGACAGGCTGCCAGCCATCACCCCAAAATCTGCCGCAGGCTGTCCAGGTCGAGCACGCTCGCCACCGACTCCTCCTGCACGATCGCGCCCGCGAGGGCGGCCTTCTCCCGCTGCAGCGCGCGGATCTTTTCCTCCACCGTGCCGCGCGCGATGAACCGGTACGCGTTCACCGGCACCAATTGCCCGATGCGGTGCGTGCGATCGATCGCCTGCGCCTCCACCGCGGGATTCCACCACGGGTCGTAGAGAATAACATACGAAGCCGCGGTCAGGTTCAGGCCGAATCCCGCCGCCTTCAGCGACAGCAGGAACACCGTGTGGCGTTTCTCGGCCTGGAACTGCGCGACCAACGCGTCCCGATCCTCGGTCTGGCCCGTGAGCAGCAGATGCTCGATGCCCGCGACGACGAGCCGTTCGCGGATGAGCTCGAGCATCGTGACAAACTGGCTGAACACGAGCACCTGATGACCCTCGTCGCGCAGCTCCTCGACGCGCTCGAGCAATTCCTCGAGCTTCGCCGACGGCGCCGCGCGGTGGGCCGATCCGATCAGCGCGGGATGGCAGCAAATCTGCCGCAGCCGCATCAGGCTCGCGAGAATGCTGAACCGCGCCTTGTCGAGTTGCCGCGGCGTTTCCACGCGCAACAACTGGGCGCGGGCGCGCTTGAGCTCGGCCTGGTAGAGCCGATCCTGTTCGCCCTCGAGTTCGATGATCACATCCTCCTCGGTGCGCGCCGGGAGGTCGGCCGCGACCTGGCCCTTGGTGCGCCGCAGCAGAAAATGCCGCACGCGGGCGCGCAGCCGTTCCAAAGCGACCGGGTTGTCCTCGGCGTACTGCCGCTTGAACGCCGCCTGCGTGCCCAGCAGCCCCGGGAGCGAGAAGGCAAAGAGGCTCCAGAGATCAAGCAACCGGTTTTCGATTGGGGTGCCGGTCAGCACGAGCCGGTGCTCGCCCGGCAGCTCGCGGGCGACGTGTGCGACCTTCGAACCCGGGTTCTTGATGAACTGCGCCTCGTCGAGGATCACGGCATGCCAAGCGCGGTCGTGGAAGAACTTCGCGTTGAGCCTGAGCTGGGTGTAGTTCGCGACCACGATCAGCGGCCGGCCGTCGTGCGCCGCCAGCGCCACCTTCGTCGGGCCCGGGGCGAAACGCATCACCCCGAGGGCCGGGGCGAACCGGGCGGTCTCGGACTCCCAGTTGCCGACGACGGACTTCGGGCAGATGACGAGCGCGCGCAGCGGGGCGTCCGCGGGCTGCCGCCCGGCGAGCCAGAGGAGCCAGGCGAGCGCCTGCAACGTTTTGCCGAGACCCATGTCGTCCGCCAGCACGCCGCCGAGTCCGTTGATGGAGAGAAACGTGAGGAAATGAAAACCTTCAAGCTGATAGGGCCGCAGTTCGGCGCGCAGACCGGCGGGCAGTGCCGGAGCCCGGGGAACCGCGATTGCCCGGGCGCGCGCGCGCAACGCGTCCGCCTGGCGTTCGGGCAGGAAATCGGCCACGGGGGTCTGGGCGAGCTGCAACGCGTGAAACCGATGCTTCTCGCCCGCGACCGCCGCCTCGGCGAGCGATTCGACATCGAAGCCCGCCGCCTCCAGCGCGGCCGTTGGCGCGCCGTCGAGCTGCACACTGAGCCGCCGCCAGCCCTTGCCCTGCAGCCGGACCAGCTTGCCCCGGGCCTTGAGCAGCAGGGCCACTTCCGCAGGCGTCAGCGCCGTGTCCTCCGGCCGCAACGCGAGCGCGAGATCGAACCAGTCGCGGTGGGCGGCCGACTCGATCAGGTCGAACGCCACGCTCGCCCGCACCGGCGCGCTGAGCAGCGATGCCAGCTCACCGGTGGCGAGCACCTCGATCGCGGGCGGCAGCGCCTCGCGCCACGCGACGAAATCCTCGGGAAAACTCCGGTTCACCCGCCGCGTCCATTTTTTCTCGTGCGGGTTGTACACCAACCCCAGCCGGCCGAGATGCACCGTCGCGGCCTGCGCCGGCGCGGGATCGAACGAAAGGATCTGGGCGGTTTTGACGCCGGGCGGCGGCGGATTTTCCTCCGGCTGCTCCTTCCATCCGTCTGGTGACCACGATTGGCGCACGGGCGGATTGTCGGCCACGGCGAGCAGTTCGAGCAGCAGGATTTCCTGGCCGGCGAAATCCCGGGCCAGCCAGCACTCGATGCGCGCGCGCAGGGGAATCGAGGCGAACCGCGCCTCGATCTCCTCCGGCAACCGGGCGCCAAAGCTCCGCAGCAGCCGCAGCACCGCCGGACTTTCGATGACCGCGGCCGGCACAATGGCCGACGCGACCGAGTTGCCGTCGAGGGCCGGCGGCCCGCGGTAAAGGATGCTTTCGTGGAGGTAGAAACCCGGCGTCCCGGGCAGAAACAAGGCCGAGGCGGGCAGCGGGCTGCCGTCGGCCCGGTGCAGCGCCACCAGGAAATCGCCGGCGGCGCCGTCCCGCCGCGTGATGCGCCAATGGAGGGATTCGGCGGCGAACGCCAACGGCGTGCCGGCGGCACCGGTGACCACCGCACGGGCCAGCGGATGCGAAAGCACGCGGTGCAGGAACTGGCGGGCTCCGAGATTCTCGGCGGAAAGCTGGAGCGCCAGGCCGTGACGCCACTGGTCCTGGCAGAGCGCGAGAAACGCGAACACCGCCGGCGAAGCGTTGAGATCCGAGAGACCGGCGCTGGCCCGGGTGAACCGTTCGAGCAACGTGCGCGGTGCCGCCTTCCAGGGCGCATCGGCGCGCGACCGCGCCTCGAGCGCCCACTTCGAGCCGCCCACGCAAAGGCGCAGATCGAGCGGCTCCGGCGGCAGCCCGCCTTCCGCGAGGCCAAGGCCGGCCAACGTGCGAATCTGTTCGAAACGATCGGTCCAGCGCCGCACCGCGTCGCCGTGATGCCGGTGGTTCAGGCGCGCCCGAACCGCCGACGTGTCGGTGACCGGGCGCATGAACTCGGGCACCGCGAGGCCCGAGGATTCGATGTCGTGCGCCACGTACTGCCAGAGTTCCAGCGGATCGCGCGGAACCTCCGTCCACCAACCCGGATAGGCGGAATCAAACGACTTGCGCCGGGACTCGTTCGTGG
The DNA here is from genome assembly GCA_044344465.1 of Opitutaceae bacterium. Lineage (GTDB taxonomy): Bacteria > Verrucomicrobiota > Verrucomicrobiia > Opitutales > Opitutaceae > ER46. Next base: position 8,371 of record JBIJCX010000273.1, on the reverse strand, counting down.
CGAAGCCCAGCCGGCCGAGGTCGATCGGGCTCACCCGGCCGGCCTGGCGGAAGTTGTGAAAGATCTGCGCGATCTTGCCGAGAAACGCCGTCTCCTCCGCCACCAGCGGCCGGCCCAGTTTTTGGGTCAGAAGCGTTCGCAGCGTTGGGACGGCGCCGGGCGAATCGACGGTGGAGGGAAAAGACATGGGACGATTTCTGAACGGTGCCGGCGGATGAACGAGGTGCGACGCGAGACCACGAACGGGGTCTCGAATCGCCTGCGAACAGGGCCCGGCCGGCCCTAACGCACTTTAGCGACTGTTTTCAAAATAGGTTTTCCTCTGTCATTCTGAGCGCAGCGAAGAATCCACTTGGACCTCCGCCGCTCGCGGAGGTGTCGCCGCTCCCGCTGGATTCTTCGCTGCGCTGCCAATGAACTCCCGTGTTTGTCATTCTGACCCGGAGCGGGAGCGGAGGGGAAGAATCCAGCAGGATCCTCGCATGCGGCCGTCGTGTTGGATCCTTCGCTGGGTCTCAGGATGACAGGCAAAAATGAGTTCATATCGGGTACCACCCAACGGCTCGGCGTTGGTTTCTGGTCTCAGAATGACAAACCGGTTTGAATCTACGCACTTAATACACCTGCTCGGCCAACAACGCAAAGAGCTCGGCTTCGTGGATGCGGCGTTGCTGCATGCTGTCGCGTTCGCGCAGCGTGAACGAACCGTCCTTCTCGATCGTCTCGAAATCGATCGTCACGCACCACGGCGTGCCGATTTCATCCTGGCGGCGGTAGCGGCGGCCGATCGCCCCGGCTTCGTCGTAGAACACGGCGTAGTTGCGCTTCAACTTCGTGTAGAGTTCCTTCGCCCGGCCCACCAGCTGCTCCTTGTTCTTGAGCAGCGGCAGCACGGCCACCTTCACCGGCGCGATGCGCGGCGAGAGCCGGAGCACGGTGCGCTTCTCCACATTGCCGTTGTCGTCCTTGACCTCTTCCTCCGCGTAGCCCGCGCAGAGCACGGCCAGCAGGATGCGGTCGACGCCCACGGCGGGCTCGATTACATGCGGGACGAATTTCTTCTTCGTCGTCTCGTCGAAATAGTCCATCGGCTTGCCGCTGGCGGTGGCGTGCTGCGTCAGGTCGTAGTTGCCGCGGGCCGCGATGCCCCACAACTCCTGTACGCCGAAGGGGTACTTGAACATGATGTCGACGGTGCCTTTGGAGTAGAACGCGAGCTTCTCCTTGGGGTGCGAGTAGAGCGAGAGGTGGGATTCGGGCAGGCCGATCGAGATGAGCCAGTTCCGGCACCAGTCGATCCACTCCTGGTGGCACTTCGCCCAGTCCGCGTCCTCGGAGATGAAGTACTCCATTTCCATCTGCTCGAATTCGCGCGAACGGAAGATGAAGTTGCGCGGCGTGATCTCGTTGCGAAACGACTTGCCGATCTGGGCGATGCCGAAGGGCAGCTTCACCCGGCCGGTGTCGACCACGCTCTTGAAGTCGACGAACATGCCCTGCGCCGTCTCTGGCCGCAGGTAGGCCACGGCCGAACTGTCGGTCAAGGCCCCGACGTTGGTCTGAAACATCATGTTGAACGAGCGCGCCGGCGTGAGGTCGCCCGGGTTGCCGGTGGCGGGAGAGGGGATGAGCGGAACCTCCTCGGGCGTGGCTTCGGTGAAGTCCCGAGGTTTCGCGACCACGAGAATTCCCCGGGCCCCAATCTTCCGCTTCAGCAGTTCGGCTTTTTCGCGCAGCGCGGCTGCAATTCGCTCACTTTCAAGCACGGAAACATAACCGATACCCTCGCCGGATACGGACTCCGCCTCCGCGGCCGCTGCCTCCGCCCGGCGGAAAGCCGCGACGATCTCGAGCACCTTGGCGCTGGGCTCGACAATTATCTTCCGACCATCGCGCGGCTTCAGGTGTTCGAAGTATTCGGTCCGGGTCGCTTCGTCCGCCTGGGTGAATTCGGTGGGCTCCGGGTGGACTCCCACTTTGGCGAAAAACAACTGATCGGCGCGGTAGCGCTGTTTGGAAACCTTGCAGTCGACCAGTGGATCGGTGAAGCCCGCCACGTGGCCCGAGGCCTCCCAGACCTTCGGGTGCATGATGATCGAGGTTTCGATGCCGACGATGTCGTCGCGGCGGCGGACCATGTCGTCCCACCAGCAGTCGCGGATGTTCTTCTTCAGCTCGGACCCCAGCGGGCCGAAGTCGAAAAAGCCATTGTAGCCGCCGTAGATTTCGGACGATTGGAAAATGAAGCCGCGGCGCTTCGCGAGCGCGACAATGTTGTCCATGGAGACGGCAGGCGTAGTGGATTCAGCGGACATAAGAGGCAAGAGTAAGCCGGGTGCGGGGCTCGCGGTCAATTGCGCGGTTTGGGTGGCCGGCGAATCGGCGAGGACGGGGTCAAAGTCGATCTGCCGATCTTTCTCTTACCACCTCTTTATCTTTATCTTTCTCTTTCGTCAGGGGTTCGGCGATTTCCCCGATGAGAAAGATTAAGAGAAAGAGGAAAGAGAAAGATTACGAGGAACGAGAACGACTCTGACACTGCTCGGGGAATTGGAGGCGGGCGTATTCCCGGGCGGGTACGCCACCCTTCGTCCTTTGGACCCAGGCCGGGCCGACCGGACCGGTTTTAGCGGAACATCAAGTCATCCATTAGATGACAATGCTCCCGCGGGGCGGCGGCGTGATTATCAACGTCGGGAGCATCCAACTGCGACTCGGTGGCGACCGCGTTGTTCACTACCTCGCGAGCAAGGGCCGCGACCAGTCGGAGGGGGTCTGCCGGTTGCACAACTCTCAGCGTTGCCCGTTGCGCTGGCGTGCGAATCTAACTTCTGATTTTGCAGCCCGCAACAGGCCTACCCTTTCGGCCCAGGGCCTTTCGGACCAGGCCGTTATGCGGTCACCACCAGCTTTTCAATCTGCAGAGTATTGAAACCGGTTCTCGGCAGCGCCCGTGGCAACGGCTGAGCGATGCCATTGCCGTCGATCGTCCTGCAGCCAACATTATAGCCGCCCGGAGCCAAGGGCGGGACCAGCACCGCCCAGTGGGCGATTGTATAACGAAGCGGCCATTCGATTGGCCTTCCCGTTTGCGGGTCGGTCTGGAGCGTGGGCGGCAATTTGCCGCCGGGCAAACCGCCACCCCAGTCTGCGGGCGGCGGGAGGATGCGCGCTTCCTTCCAATCTGCCTTCGTCCAGGATGGATCCTCCGCTGGCCACCTTTCCCCGTCGGGATGGATGCAGTATTGAACCTTCCTCAACCCCGACACGCCGACCTGTGCCAGGCCCATCAAGACGACCGGTTCGGAGGTCGAAACTTCCTTCCGAAATTGGATGAACCTCGCCCGGGTCTTCAGCGGGTTTTCCGGGTCATTGTTCAAATCGGCGTCGGAATCGTTGGCTTTGAATTCATTCGTCAAGACGACGCGTTTGACCCACTTGATCGACTTGCTGCCATAGGCGCCTGGCACCACCACCCGGACCGGTCCGCCATGCGAAGCCGGTATCTCTTGTCCGTTCATCCGGTAGGCCAGGATCACCGGCAACTGCCCCGGAGCCTCCTCCAGCACCTGGCTCAAGGCCAACGAACTCAGAAAGGCAGGCCGGTTCTCCGGATGATGGCTCTCATAGTAGATCCGCCGGACATTGTCCTTGGGCCGGGTCAGCTTGATGACTTCGCGTAACGGCACCCCCTCCCAAAGACTCATGTGAAACGGATCTTTGCCATTGGTGCAGTTGCACAGATGCAGAAAACGGACCGCATGCTTCTCCGCCAAACCCATCAGCATCTGCCAGGTCAGGGCATTGCCCGACGCGCGTGAGAGCGGATGTTCCACCACACTCTTGCCCGTCGGGTCCGGAATCACCTCCAACGACCATGTATCTGGAGTCAGGCCGATTTCACGCAGCTTCTGGGTCGGAAGTTTGGCCACCCCGGCTTTACCCTTGTCCAGGATGTGCGCGCGGTTCAGGGGCGTCAGATACTCGAGCGTTGAGACGGCCGCTTGCACTGGCGGCTCCAGGGCCCGCTCCGACGCGCCCAGCGAGCCTGCGCTCAACGCGGCGACCGCCGCACTGCCCATTTGCACGAAGTCACGGCGCGTCAGTTGGACCTGTGCGTTCTTCTTTCCCGCTGATGGATCCTCCTGCACCCCTTTGTCTTTGGTCGACCGAAAGTTCATGATGCTCGAAGAGTGTCAGAAAGCGCAGAGTCGTGGGATGGCCGAGCGACAGGACGTGGACGAGCCAGGAGCAGGGAGCGGCCCGCGCATTCAGCGCTTGCGTGGCGGTGCCGGCGGCCGCGGCGGGAGCCGCCATGGGCCGAACGCCGGCAGGGCAAGATCCTCCGCATCGGTGAGATTGCAGATCGGATCGTGGCCGCGGCCGTACCAGAGATCGATCGCCTCCGGCGCGGTGCGCTCCGCGCTATCGCGATTCAAAAGGATAACGACCTCGCCCTTGGCGGGATCGAGGGAGACCTGAAAAAAGTATATCTTGCGCTGGTCTCCCGCGGCCACGGCCTCAAAGCCGAACACCCGGCCGCCGGGCGCCCGCAGCCCGCCGTTGACCCCGGTCAGCCGCAACCGGAGTTCGTTCGGCGAATCCCAGCGGGCCTCGGCCAGCCGCGGCCCGCCTTTGCCCTGCACCGCGAGGGCGAACCGCCGGCCCAGTCGATCCTGGCTGGGGCGGCTCAAGTGAATGAGGTCGCCCATTTCCAAATCGACGGTGGCAACCAGGCGCGCATTGGGGATATCGGATTCGGAGACGCGCTGCGCTTCCTGCACGACGTTCCATTCGGCGTAAAATTTCGCCGGCAAATTGGCGTAACGGGCCAGTTGCGCGTAGAAAAAGGGCAGGTCCGGTCGATTCAGATCGGCCCGCAGCCGGGCCACGAGCGCCTGGAATTTGGCCTTATAGACCGCCGACGGTTCCGGTCCGGTGTCATTCTCGCCCTGATACCACAGCACTCCGGTGACCCGGCCGCCAGCCAGCCGCACCTGGCCCAGCAGGTTGCCGTAAAGCGAGGCGGAACCCTGCGCGGCCAGCGCCGGTGACCATTGCTCCATCGAGGTGCCCCCTTTGGCGCAGGGCAGCAGGCCGATCGGAACCTTGAGTGTTCGGACCAGCTCGCGGGCGAATTCCAGGCCCGGACCGGAGCCAGGCCGGGTTGCACCCGGAGGCGTTACCTGCTCGTGCAGGGGATGAGTCGCCAGCTGCCAGACACCGTTGAGCGCCAGCATGCGCACCAGGGGATCCGGCTTGTGCGCCGGATCGATTCTTGCCCGACCGACCATGTTGGACTGGCCGGCGAGAACCCAGAGGTCGCCGACGAATACCTCGCGGTAGCTTTTTTCGGCGACCGGCGCTCCGGACGGACCGTCGACTCGAAGCTGGACCGTGTAAGGACCTCCGGTGGACAGGGCCGGAAGGCGGGCCGACCAATCACCGGCCCGGATGGCGGCAATCTCGCGCCACTGGCCTTGGTCGATCCGGCACAGGAGACGGCCGGGCGAATCCGATTTGCCTGAGACAACCGCCGAGGCCGTGCCGTTGGCTTCCCGCTGCAACACCTGCGAATCGCTCAGACCGGCGGCAAATGTGAATAGGGCCAGGAGGGGAGTGAGGGTAATCATGACGTGTCTAGGAACGTTTCGGGTCTCCGATGAATATGAACGATGTCTTGGCGACAAACGCCGGAAATTGGGGAAATCACGGGCGCCCCTTCAGCCGGTTGACCAGATACTCATGGGTCAGCGCGTGCTTTACGTCCGGCAGGCCCGGATACACCAGTTCGCATTCCACGCCGACGGTGCGCAGCTTTTCGGCCAGCTTCACGCCGAAGTTCGCCGTGTGCGTCGGATCCTTTTCTTCCTGCCCCAGCGCCGGCGGAGTGCGATAGGAAAGGTAAATTGGCGGATCGTCGGCGCTGACCCAGGCAAACGGCGAAAACTCCTCGATCCAAGGCAGGATTCGATCGCGCGCGGCCAGGAACTGCGCGAATTGCGAGTCCCGGGTCTTGAGATTGTCCGGATCGGGCATGAAGCCGAAGGCGTGGCCGCCATACCGGCTGTTCGGCGTCCAGGCGATCATCTGCTTTGGATCCAGCGTGGTCTGGGCGATGTTCACGCCGGCGCAATACAAGCGTGTGGATTCGCGGGCGATGGGATCCGTGCTCCGCGGATCCGCCATGTCGTCATGGAATGCGAGCCACAGGCTCGAACACGCCCCCGCCGAAAAGCCGGAGGCGGCGATGCGCTTCGAGTCGATGTTCCATGGCGCCGCCTTGCTGCGCACGAACTGCAGCGCGCGCGCCGCATCGTGGAGCGGCCATTGCACGGGCGGCTTCACGCCCGCGGCCAATGCCTGGGTCACGAGGCGGTAATTAATGGATACAACGGAAATTCCGGCGTCGAGGTACTCCGAGAGCCGGCCGAGGGTCGCGACGTCGTTCTTGCTGCTGGTGACCCAGCCGCCGCCGTGAATGAAAAACAAGAGCGGGGTCGGCGCGGCCGACTCCACGCGCCAGAAATCCAGCACCTGCCGCGGATGATCGCCATAGGCGACATTCGCGAGCGTGGGTGGCTTCGATGGCCCACGTTTCGCTGCCACCACCGCTGAAGCCGACGATGCGCCGGAGCCGGGAGACGGCGGCGGCGCGGTGGCGGCATGGATCCCCGCGGCGCAGAGGCACGCCGCCATCAAGGCGAGCGACCGCCCCAGACTCCAAGAACCCCCAATCATGGGTACAATACCAGGTGGAATTTGACACATTCCTCAGCCGTTTTCGTGGTTTTCCTGGCGAGATAGTCAATGTAGAGCTGGTGCTGTTCGTCCGCCAGCTTGGGCTCCACATCGAATTTGCTCACCCCGATGCGCCGGCCAAAGGTGAAATACGGAATCATGATCCGCTTGAGCGAATTCACCAGCCAGGGATTGCCGCTCAATTCCCAAATCTGGCCATGAAAGGAAATCTCCCACGCGTCCCGCGCCGGGTGCTGACTGTCTTTGAACAATCCCAGCAGCTCCTGCTTCATCGCTTCGAGGCGGCGCAAATCGTCCTTGGTCGCCCGTTCGCGCGCCCGTTCCAGCGCCCGGGTTTCAAGCAGCAAGCGGATTTCGTTGATGTGCGCATGATCTTCCGGGCTCAGCTGGACGACTGAAAAGCCCCGATTGGCCGAATGCGTGAGCAAGCCTTCCTCGCCGAGCACCAGCAACGCCTCCCGCACGGGCCCGCGGCTCACTTCGAACTGAGCGGCGAGCGCCACCTCGTTGAGATCCTCGCCCGGCTTCAACAGGCCTTCCCGGAGTGCACTGCGAATGGCGTCGGCGACCGCGTGCCGGATTGAGGTGGAGCGGATTGCTTGAAGGGCCATGGATCAGAAAAAATCTCCGGAGCCGCCGGCTGTCACCCTAATATTCGGGATGCATCCATATGAGCACATGCAATATGCGAGTGGGAGATGAGCGGAGTTTTAGCCAAGCGGGCTCCTTGAGGCGGCAGTCGAACGGTTTAAAAACAAACTGTCAACATTCTTACGTTGACATGAACTGTCTTTTTGGCATCTACCCAATTCCATCGGAGGCGGCAGTGGCGGTCCCCTGCCCCTCGGTGGATCTCCACCTCACTCTAATCGGATCACTGTATGAAATCTCCCCATCACCCAGCTCCAAGCATTCGCTCAATCGTAGCCCGACTCTTGGCTTTCCTCTGCCTTGCCACGGCGGCCTACGCTCAAACCGGCGGCACCGGCACAATCGAAGGCCGCGTGCAAAACGTCGTCACCGGCCGTTTTCTGCACAATGCGCGCGTGGCCGTGAAGCAGACGGACCTGCTCGCACTGACCGATGCGGACGGCAACTACCGGCTCAACCGGGTGCCAAGCGGGCCGGTTGTCCTCGAGGTCTACTACACCGGTCTCGATCCCCAGCAAATCCCGGTGACCATCCCGGCCGGCGGAAGCATCACCCAGGACGTGAGCCTGACCAATGTTGCCCTCTACGGGGCCCAGGATCCGACCGTCCGGCTCGACGCCTTTACCGTCACTGCGACCAAGGAGACCGATGGGTCGTCGATCGCGATCAACGATCAGCGCTTCGCCCCGAACATCAAGAACGTGGTGTCAACCGATTCTCACGGCGAGGTCATGGGCGGCAACATCGGTGAGTTTCTGAAGTTTGTTCCCGGGATCGACACGGGCGGTGGCCTATTTGAGCCGGCCGGAATTTCAGTGCGGGGATTCAGCTCCGCCATGACCCTGGTCACCAACGATGGCGCCCCCATGGCGAATTCCGGCACCGATCGCACGTTCACCCTCGAACAGATTTCGATCAACAACATCTCCCGGGTGGAGGTGACCAAGGTGCCCACGCC
>JBIJCX010000038.1:0-37464 GCA_044344465.1 Opitutaceae bacterium | reverse complement strand
GGTGGCATTTCGGCCTCGGCGGAGCTCGGCCCTCCAACGAAGGCGCAAGTTTCAACGGCGCCATGAATATATACACGACGCCATAAGTCCGGTTCGCTGGGGGCGGGGTGCCCTCACCGCGGGGGCGGTTCGTCGGTGCACTTGAAAATCGCGGTGCCCTCGTCGACCTCGTCGAACATCGCCACATAGAGCATCTCGGCGCCCGCGCGTTTGGCCGCGGCAATTTGCGACCAGAAGAAACGCCCTTGCAGCCGCGGAATCGCGTCGAGCGGATCGCCCTTCATATTATGCCAGCTGAAACCGGGGAACGCCACGGGCAGGAAGTCGATTCCGCGTTCGCGGCACCACGCCAGGTCGGGTTGCCATGTTTCGGCGGCATGCTGGGCCGCCGCGACGGGCGTCCGGTATCGCCCCGGCGTCCACGGCGAAATCACGTCCGCCATCCGCATGATTTCGTGCAGGGCGGGATCGGTGATCGCATCGCGGCGCTGCTCGCGCCAGAAGCTCGGCACCCCGAGCATGATCGCGAGCCCGCCGGCCTCGGGATCCTGTTTCAGAAACGTGAGAATCCTGCGCCAGTCTTCGAGCGCGGGACGCGGCTTGTCGTCATCCTTGAAACCGCAGCCCCACAGCGCGAGCAGCGGCTTGCCGCGGTGGCGCAGGTAGGCGGGATCCCGGGTGAGCTGCGTGTCGCGCAGCAACTTTTTCCAATCGTCGATCAGCCGGTTGGCCTGCCCCGGGGCGAGGCTGCTGAGATCGTACATCAGCGCATAGGTGCGCCCATGCTGGCGGGCTCCGGCGCGGCAGTGTTCCAGCACGGTGTTGTTGTGCGCGAGCGAGGTTGGCCGCTGCAGCGAGTTGATGAACCGCTGCACGAACACGCCGTCGATCCCGTGTTCCCGCATCCATTGGAAATGCCGGAGCACGGTCGGGCGCCGATGCGAGCTGAAGACTTCGGCGCGCTTGCCGTCGGCGTGGAAGAGGTCGGTGGAAAACCGTTCGTCCGGCCCCAGTTCGCCCAGGTCGGGCCACAAATCGACCCGGATCGTTCCCGGCGCCGGCCGGACGCCGCCGCGCGTCCAGTGATTGTAGCCGCGGCTTCCGCCGTCGCCCTCGGCGTTGAACCAGCCCTGGTAACCGCACATCACCTTGCCGGTGAGACTCGAGCTGTCGACGCGGGAGCTGGTCGGGCGGGCGCAGCTCGCGAGCACTACGACGAGCGCGGCGACGAAGCAGTGCAACGGGGTGTTGTTGGCATCCATCGCCCGGGCCCCGCCATTGTCGGTGAGAAAAAACAGCAGCGTGTTTTGCCACACGCCTTCCTGCTTCAGGGTGTCGACCACGACAGAGCCATGCCCGAGCCGCCTTCGCCCGCGGTGTAGACGCCGGCCCGTTGTTGATAGCGCCCCGTCATGAGACCGGCGCGCGTGGGCGAGCAGACGTTGCCGGTGATGTACGCCTGGCTGAACCACACCCCCTCCCGCGCGAGCGCGTCCAGGTGCGGCGTCGCGACCTCCTTGGGGTGGTGCGGATTGAAGCTGAGGTCGGCGTAGCCCTGATCGTCACTGAGGATCACGACGATGTTGGGCGGACGGGACACCACCGTCCCGGCGACAACCGGGGCGGGCAGGCTGGCGGCAAAGATCATGCCCATGAGGGCGACTGCGATGGATCTCATAAGTTGGATTTCCTCTTATCAGTTGGCCGGAGGCCAGCGAGTTTGTCTGTCCGCCCGCTCAGAATGTAAACGTGGTCGTCACCCGAATCTCCCGCGGTTCGAGGAGGTCGAAGCGGCTGTAACCGACGCCGGCGTGGCGCGGAGCTTCACCCCGCGCTTGGACGCCGAAAGTCGCGGGCTGAAGCACCGCGCGACGGTGAACGTCAGCGCAACCAAATCGTCGCCCGCCTGCATGCTCCGCATCGATCTTGGTATATTGGGCATCTTCTCGCTTAAAAACTGGCTTTGCGACGCCGAGGAGCGTCAAACCTGAAGTTCGTTGGTTGAGAGAGGCGCCATTCATCCCGCGGCACGACCATCGCCCATCGATCGCAAGCCGCACGAGCGAAGCCGGACTGCTGCGGTCGGGCAGTGCCCGCGCCAAGGCCGGGCCGCGGCCCCGAACTCGAACTATTTCGTCCCCGCAACCGTCGCGTGTTCGCGCAGGAGCCGCACGGCTGATTCGGCGAGGAAGCCGCCGGCTTCGTCGGCGCCGTGGCCGACCTCGCTCATTTCGTAGCCGCCCCTGGCTTTTCCACCCGGCAGTCCCACGTAACCGACACCGCGGCCGTTCGCATAGCCCAGGACCAGCGTGTGCGGGAACGGCGACCGCGCCTGGATCTCTTGGGCCAGATCCTGCAGCGGCTCGCCGGGGAGCGTGACGATGGCGAGCGATCCGCACGTGATCACCTGCACTTCGGAGGGAAGCGCGTCGTGGCCCAGATCGCGGCGGGCCGCCTCCGTCGCCGGCAAACCGAGGATCGCCCGGGACACCCGCAACTTGCCGGGCCCGAGCCGCGCCGCCACTTTCTGCGCGGCCACCGCCCGCCCCGCGATCAGGTCCGCCATGGCCTTGACCGCGTCAAATCCGCGGCGGCTGGGCACGACATCGCCCGCGCAGCCCTGCAGAAAGAACGCCTCACCGCCGAGGGCGCCGCGCACGCGGTCGACCGTCGCGCCCGGCCAGTCGGCCGAGACCCCCTTGTATCCTCCATAGACGGACACGGCATGCACGGGCAGTTGCAGGAGCGTCGCGATCGACTGCCCGCCTTCAGCCTGGAGCGAAACCACCGTCATGGTCGGATCGAGTTTCCCGAACCGCAGGCCGTCGGGCAGCACATGGGGATCCTTGGGCGCGAGCATCGAACGCACCTGGCCGTTTTGCTGGATGGGCCGCCGGTTGAAGAGCCACTCGCCGACGTAGGCCCGGCCGACCGCCAGGGTCGCCGGCTTTCGGGCGGCGTCCGCCTGGCGCACGACCTCGACGCACGTGCCCACCAACCGGTTGGCCCATTCACGATAGCGGGGATCCTGTTGTGCCGGCTTTGACGTGCGGGCCTCGCGGGAGGTCAGGCGCTCGGGTCCCATCTCGGACTTTGGCCCCGAATGATTGTGCGTGCCCTGGACGAGAATATGGCCGGCCGGGATTCCGGTGGCCTCCGCGATCGCGGCGCGCACCCGCGCCACCGCGTATTCGCGCGCGTCGAGCAAGTCCCAGACGAGAAACGCCACGCGGGTCTCGCCGTCCGAGAGGACAAGCGCGCGGACGAAAAGGGGATCGTGCACCTCGCCATACGGCAGCGGCACGGTCCAGTTCAGCATTTTCGGATCGGGCGTGATGTCCGCCGCCGCGGCACCGGCGGTGAACGTTTCGGCGGCACCGAAGATCGCGCCGGGAGCGAGGAGCAGCAGCAGGGCGGAAAGCAGCGAGCGGTTCATGGGGGAGGCGGAAGGAAGGCGGAAAAATTCCGGCGTTGAAGAAGCGGGGCGGGCCGAAAACAGCGGGCAATTCCGCGGATGACAAGATCAACGCGGGAAAGCACGCCGCCAGCCGCGCGCGGCGCCGTGCCGCCCGGATCGGGGATCCTGATTTTCTCTCGTGCTCGAACCCGCCGGCCTTGTAGGCTGTCGCTCCGGCCCGTCCGTAGTGGTCGACCATGGATTTGCGCTCCAATTCGGGGCCACAACGCCAATGAAAAGCTCCACCGTCCTCCTGCTCGCCATCCTGGCCGGCACCGCCTCCGGTCAGACCCCCGTGCCCGCCGCCACCGGCGGCGATCTCCGCAACCTCGCCACCCTGCGCGACGGCGTGAAACGCCAGCGCATTTCGAGCTACGACCGCACCGGCGCCAACCGCGATTTTCTCTCGGACATCAAGCCCGGCGCCATGAACGACCGCGGCGATGACTATTCGTCCACCGCCTATTGGTATCAGGTCGAGCCGCACACGCAATTTCCGCCGCTCGCGGCCGCCGCCGACCGCCTGCCCATCGACCGCTGGAAGGCCGAGCCGATCAAATAGAACCTGCGCTCTCCCCGCCATGAAACTTCCTGCCCGCCGTCTCGCCGTCTTCGCTCCCGCCGTCGCGCTCAGCGTGACCGGTTCCGCCGCCACCTTCGGCGACGACCTGGCCTTTTTGCGCCAGCACACCACGGTCGTGGTGCTCGCCGATCAAACAACCGGCGCCCAGGTCGCGGTGGTTCCGGCGTGGCAGGGCCGGATCATGACCAGCACCGCCGGCGGCACCGCCGGGAGAAGTTTCGGTTGGGTCAACCGCGAGCTCATCGCCTCGCGAAAAATCCAGCCGCACATCAACGTCTTCGGCGGCGAAGACCGTTTCTGGCTCGGCCCCGAGGGCGGACAGTTTTCGATCTTCTTCGCCCCGGGCGCGCGGTTCGATCTCGAACATTGGTTCACCCCGGCTGCGATCGACACCGAGCCGTTTGAAGTAGTCAGCCAGTCCGCCACCCGCGTCGTCTGCCGGCGCGCCCTCAGCCTCACGAACTATTCCGGCACGGGTTTCCAACTCGAGGTCCGCCGCGAAGTCCGCCTCCTCCGCGCCGCCCGGGCCCTCTCCGCGCACCAGCTCGCGCTGCCCAACGGGGTTTCTGCGGTGGCGTTCGAATCCGCCAACACGGTCACCAACACGGGCCCCAACCCCTGGCGCAAGGACACGGGCCTGCTGTCGATCTGGATTCTCGGGATGTTCAACGCCTCGCCCGCCGCCACCGTCGTCATTCCGTTCCAGGCCGGCCCGGAGGCCGACCTGGGCCCGGTCGTCAACGACACCTATTTCGGCAAGGTGCCCGCCGATCGTCTGGTCGTGAAGGACGGCGTCGTCTACTTCCGCGCGGACGCCGCGCACCGGGGCAAAATCGGATTCTCTCCGCGCCGCGCCCCGTCGTTGCTCGGCAGTTACGACGCTGCCAGTCACACGCTCACGCTGGTGTCGTTCACGCGACCGGCGGGCGCCAGCGACTACGTCAATTCCATGTGGGAGATCCAAAAGGCGCCCTTCGCCGGCGATGTCGTCAACAGCTACAACGACGGCCCGCCCGCGCCCGGTGCGGCGCAACTCGGCCGGTTTTTCGAACTCGAGAGTTCCTCGCCCGCCCTCGCGCTTGCCCCGAATGCCTCGGCGCAGCACGTGCATCAGACGATCCACCTGCAGGGCGACGAGGCGAAACTCGACCCGCTCGCCCGCGCCGCGCTCGGCGTGAGTCTGGCGCAGATCAAGGGCGCGTTTGCACGCTGAGGGCACCCCGCCTCCACCACACGGCAGTTTCCAAGGTCGTTCTGTATAGAACTGCCTTTGCGGCGATGCCGGCCGGTGACAAAAATCCGGCCTTATTTTGAAAACTCCGCCAGCACGGCGCGACCGACATCGCGGCCGTTCACGCTCAGCAGCGCATCGGGTTCGCCGCCCGCGAGCACCCGGCGCTCGCCGCGCCGCACGTCGGCTTCGATGCGCAGCGCCCCGCCCTCCCCGGCCGCTTCCGCACGGACCACGTCGCCCGTGAGCTTCGCTTCGGCCCGCGTGGCGGTGAAGTTTTTCCGCCAGGCCGCAAACCCGGCGTCGTCCAAGCCCTCGGCCGCCCGAAAATACACGACCACCGTGCCGCGCCCCTTCGGCTCGGCCGCCGCATGCACGACCGTCAACCGCCGCGCCGGCGCCCGGCCGCCGTCCGCGATAAACTGCACGGGCGCCACTGCGCCGGCGGTGGTGGTCGCCAGCAGCACGCGAAGCGCGACCACCGCCTCGCCCAGCCGCACAAACACCGCCGCCCCCGCCGGCACCAGCGTGGGCCGCTCCGCGGTGCCGGGCTGCGCGCGCGCGTCGCCGAACCACACGTCCGCCTGCACCGGCAGCGTGAGCTGCGAAAGAAAGCACGTCAGGTCGCCCGGCCGGTGCCTTGATCCCGGCCGGAGCGGTTCATCCGACAACACCTGCAACACCTCCGCGCCGCGCTGCACCGTGGCGATGAAGGGCGTGAGATGGAGTGCCTTCGCATGCAGCGAGGCGGTGGTCGTCTTCTTGGTGCCAAACGGATCGCCGCGGCCGTCCATGAAGAACGTGAGCTGCGGCACCGCAGGCGAATCCCCGAGGTTCGCCACGAGCGTGCGCTCGTCGCTGCCCCGCGAGGCGCCCGAGGACGCCAGGCTCACCTGCCGGCCGATCCAGTTCGTCGCCCGCTGTTCCAGATCCGCGCCCCAGCGTTGCACGACGATGCGCGGCAACTCCCCCCGGATCGCCTCCGTCCATTCCGCGGGCGGCACGAACGTGACCGCGTCACGGAACGTGGTGAGGTTGTCGCGCGCCGACGACATCCACCCGGCGCCCTCGAGCTCCGGCCGCGTGCGCAACCAGCCGGCCGTCCACGTGTGCGCCTCGAAATACCCGCGACCAAAAACATAATCGTAGCTCCGCGCGTTCGTCCCGCCGAGCCGGTCCCCCGGCGCCCACCAGTTTGCCGCCGCGTCCGTCCACAGGTAACGCATCGCCCGCTCCGCCTGCGTCCTCGCCCCGGCGCGTCCGGCGCAGCGGGCGATCAACGCCAGCGAATCGAGCACGATGCCATAATAGGTCACCGCGCCGTATTCCCCTATGCCGTGGCTCGCGGTGAAACGCAGCCAGTCGTCGAAACGCCGGTAACCGTCGGCCGCGACCTCCGGCCGGCCGAGGATCTCCCCCGCGGCGATCAGGCCCCACGCCTTCATCACGAAAATATTCGTGTATTCGATCCTCACCGTATGGTTGCGCAGGCCGGCGATCGCATCCGTCAGGAGTTCGTCGAGCTGCCGTCGCGCCGCGGGCGAGAGCCGCTCCGTCTGGCGCAGGCGCATGAAGCCCATGAGTTGCGCGGCAAACTCCACCGCGTTCAGATCCAGCACGCGCGCCTGATCGCTGCGCCATTTGAAATTGCCCAACGTGGGGCTCGCCGGATCAAGATCCTGAATCGCCCGGGCCCGGGCCAGCGCGGCCTCGACCCGCTCCGGATGCCAGCCGAGCCCGGTCGCCTCGAGGGCAAAACGCAGCACGCCACGAATCCCAATCACCGCTCCGGGATTGGCCACGATGGCCCACTGCTGCTCCAGCTCCTGCGCGCCGAGGCCGGGGTCACCGGTCCACGACCGGGGCGCGGCCGACAGCTGCGGGGCGGCGCACCAGCCCAAGGCGAGAGCAAACAGCAAGGTTTTCATCGGACGGACTGCGCGCTAGATTGCCCGCCTGAAAAACGCCACCGTCGGCTGCCGCGCGCCTTTGCCGAGGCGCTTGATCAGCGTCCAGCCGGCCGCCGCGAGGTCGAGTTCGCCGGGCATTTCGAAAACGATCAGGGCATCCGGTTTCTCGACGAGCACGACGCCCAGCCGATCGAAGAGGGCCGGCGCAAGATCGGCGATCAACTCATAGGGCGGATCGACGAAAACCAGATCGGGCGCAACGCCGCCCACAAAGGGCACGGTGCGGGCGTCGGCCTGCAGCACGGCGAGATCGCGGGCGTCGCGGCCGAGGCTCTTGCACACGGCATCGATGTTTCGGCGCACGCATGCGGCGGCCTTGGCATTCTGCTCCACAAACCCGCCGCCGGCGGCGCCGCGGCTCAAGGCCTCGAGCCCGTACGCGCCGCTGCCCGCAAAGAGATCGAGGAACCGCGCGCCGGCCACCCGCGCACCGAGACTGGAAAATACCGCCTGCCGCATGCCGTCCGTCGCCGGCCGCACGGCATCGCCTTTCGGCACGACCAGCGGAATCCCGCGCGCCATGCCTCCGGTTATGCGCATGACGACAACTCCCGTCCCGACTGCGCCCGCGAGCGAAGGTCGCGTTCCGCGGCGCCCGCTTCGATCCGGCGGTCATAGACCGCCGCTACAAGTCCGGGAGTTTGCATCAATCCCAAAACAGGATTGATCACATCGCACCACCCGACGAAAGAAATCGAAATTGTCACACCCACGCCGCCATGACACCGCCGCCCTCCGACCACTTCAACGGGAAAACTTTTTTCAGCCGCCGGCACGTGACGAGGGCCGGGACGAGCCCGTTCGGGCGTTGGTCGCGGCCCGCGCTGCCGCCGGCCTGCGAGAGGACGACTTTCGCGTGCTCGCCCCGGGGCAGAGCTGGTTGATCTAGGCCGCGCGCGGAGCGCACGGCCCACCTTTCGAGCCAAGCCGGGGCAAAGCTCGGGTTGCGGAGCCACCAGCGAACGAAGCGCGCATCAGCGCGGCAGCCTGCGGGTTGTTCCGTGCGCCGGGCTCAGTAATTCCGGAATGGCCCCCGCGGTTCGGTGGCGTCCATCTCCGCGCGCCAGCGCGCGAACCGGGCTTTTACCGACGCGAGCACGTCCGGCTTCGCCTTCGCCAGATTGCGCTCTTCGCCCGGATCCGCGGCGAGATCGAACAGCTCCTCCGTCCGCGGGAGTTCCTCCCGGTTGCCGCGCTTGACGTAAGACACCCACTTGTAGTTTCCGACCCGGGCGGCCTGGTAGGTCTCCGGCCAGTCCCAGAACATTTCCTGGCGCGGAGATTTCTCCCGGCCCTGGAGCACCGGAAGCATGTTGAAGCCGTCGAGATGTACATCGGGGGGAAACGCGTCGCTGACGGCGAGAAACGTGGGGACAAGTTCGAGCGAGGTGAGGAACTCGTGCGTGACCTGACCAGCCGGGATCACGCCCGGCCACCAGGCAATCAGCGGGACGCGCAGGCCGCCTTCGAAACCGGAACCCTTGCCACCGCGCAGCCGGACGCCGTTGTCATTGGCGCCGTTCCGGCCGTTGTCGGCGTGGAAGAGCACCAGGGTATTGCGGTCGAGCTTGAGTTCGCGGAGCGTGTCGAAGACGGCTCCGATCGCCTCGTCCATCGCGGAGATCATCCCGGCATAGATGATCCGCTTGTCCTTGGGATCCTGGTTCGGATAATACTTCTTCAGGTAGGAGGCGGGCACCTGGACGGAGTCCTTCTCGAGGTTGGAGGCGCCGTGCGGGGCATTGAACGGCAGATACAGGCAGAAGGGACGATCCCGGTTCTGCCGGATGAAACTGAGCGCCTCGCGCCGGAAGAGGTCGGTGGAATACATGCCCTTGTCGGCCGTCGTCAGCTCGTTGTTCCGAAACATCGACGGCGCGCCGTAACGCTCATGGGTGTAGTAATCGATCCCGTTGTTACCGTGACCATAGAACGAATCGAAGCCGCGCTGGAGCGGCAGGAAGCGCCGCGCCTGGCCCATGTCCCATTTGCCGTAGACGGCATTGGTGTAGCCGGCCTGCCGCAGGAAATCCCCGAACGTCTTTTCCCGCACGTCGAGGCCCTGGGTCATCTCCGATGAAATGGCGTACTCGGATTTCGTATACCGGTGGCCGTAATTCACCATGTCGTTCCGGATCATCTCGTACGTCCCGTTGCGCTGCGGATAGCGCCCGGTGATGAGGCCGCTGCGCGAGGGGGTGCAGACGGACGCCGTGACGTAGAAGTTGGTGCCCCGAATCCCTTCCGCCGCCATGCGGTCGAGCTGGGGCGTGACGAATTCCTTCGAGCCAAAGCAGTTCAGGTCGAACCCCTGGTCATCGCTGACAATCAGGATGATGTTGGGCGGCCGCGGCGCGTTTTGCGCCGGGCAGAAAACGAACGCGCCGAGGAAGGCGAGTGCCGCCGAGGCGAGCCGAATGAGGGAGGAGTTCGTGCGCATAGGTGTCCTTAGGTTGGCCGCGTAGCTGCTGTCACTGTTTCCGGTCGGGTTCACGGCCTTGAACCGCGTGTCCTGGGCCTACGCCCGCGCGAACAGCCGGCGGGCGTTGCCCTGCATGATGGCCTGCAGCTGCTTCGCATCGAGCGGCGATTCGATCAGCTTCAGAATGGCGGTTTCCAAGGGGAAATAGGGCGCGTGCGAGCCAAAGAGCAACCGGTCGGCGGGCACGCGGCCCGACGTCATGCCCGGGGCGGAACCGATCATCCGGCCGACCGCGCCGTTGCCTTCCAGCCGCGAGATATCCATGACCGCGCTCGTCTCCTTCATCAGCTGGTTCATGTCTTCCCCGCGGACCGAACCGGTGAAATGCAGCAACTGCACCCTGGCCTTCGGCGTGCCCTTCAACACCGCAATCAACGGCCCGATGCTCACCTTGCCAACGGTGATCTGCGGATGGTAGACCCGCGAATCCTCCATCCCGAAAACCACCTGCAGGATGAGGCCGCGTTCCGCGGTCATTTTCACGAGCGACGGAAAACCGGCATGATCGAGATCGAAAGGCTGGTAGCCCGGATAGATCCGGATCCCCGGCATCTTGTGCACTTCCTGGCAGCGCCGGACGTCTTCTTCCCAATCCGGCCAGGCCAGGTTGGCGCTGCCGAAGGGGACGAGGATGCCACCGCCGTTGGCCCGGCACTCGGCGGCGAGCCGCGCATTGACCCCATCCATGTCCTTGTGGAGCAGCGCCTCGAAATTGCCGGCCCAGGCCTCGACGACCCGGTGTTTTTTCAACTTCGCGACCAGGGCCTTCGTGTCGCTGTACTTCAGCTTCCGGAAGGGCCAGCTGAACAGATTCACGTTGGTGTCGATCAGGCCCGTGGCGGACGAGGAACCCGCCGGAGTGGCGGCCGCCGCGGTGGCTGGCGCCACCGGCAGCCCGCCGGAGAGTGAAAGTGCCGCGCTCGTCAGGAGCGAATTTTTGAGAAAACTGCGTCGATCGATTTGATTCATAGAGGACGGGGAGAAATTGAAGATTTTGAGTGGGCGGCGCGGCTGAACGGCCCGGCTTAGGCACAGCGATTTCTGCGCCGAGGTGGGCGGGCGCGTCCCTGCGCCCGCATTTGCTGCGCCCGGCAGCGTGGGAGCCAACCATTTCCAACCCACGATGCCGCCAACCGGGATCGCGGGAACCATGGCAACCCATGCCGCCGCAGGGACGCGGCGGCCCACCCTCTTTTCTCGTCGGCCACACTGATGTTCGAATTCGACTGCATAGTTCCGGTCAGGGGACGATCTTGAGGCCCTTCTTCCGAAAAATCGGGGCGGCCAGGCGGCGGTAGTTGCCGCCAAAAACCTTCATCCGATCTTCCTTCGTCAGATCCGCGTCCAAGATCTTGCCCAGCTCGGTGGCAAAACTGCGCGATGGGCCGTGGCCGCCCCAGACAATGCGATCGGCCCCCAGTTGCCGGACCGCGTAGTCGACGGAGCCGGAATGCGGATCGGAGCCGGCGAACTCGAGCAAGACATTCTTGAACGGCCGGATGGCGCGAACCCCGAGCTCCCAGTCGCCACCGGAATGGCCACAAATCAGGGACACGTCCGGATAACGCTGCGCGAGGCGGGCGATATCCATCGGGCTCGACTCGCCGGCGCTGTTGCCGCCGCCGGCCCGCGGAGCTTTGCCACCAACCTTTATCCACGTATGGATGTAGATGACCGCGTTCAGCTCTACCGCGAGTTTGATGATCGCGTCGTTGTTGGGGTGATCACAGTTAACCCCGGCTTCGTTGCCGCCGGAATACTTGATCCCGATGCAGGGCCCGTGGCGGATCCATTTTTCCATCTTGGCCAGGCTCTTGCCGGGATACGAAGGCTCGATCGGGATGAGGCCGGAAACCCGGTCCTGATGCTGGACGAGAATTTCCCATTTCTGCGTTTCAAAAGCGGTGTCGAGGAGCGGATGCTGCCACGTCCCCCCCACATCGACGGCGACGACCCGCTCAATGCCCATGCGCTCAACATAGTACATTGTTTCCTCGTGCTGCTTGATCGGCTGCGGCGAGCTCTGGAAACCGTGGTAGTGGGAATCCCAGATTCGCATCGCGACCAATTCGTCGCGCGTGGGCATCCCGTAGTCGGAGGGGTTGAGATGAAATTTCCGTGCGTCCATGGGTGGGTGAAATCAAACGTCGATCTTGAGGTTCTTCGCCCGGAAAATCGCCGCCGCCATCCTCCGGAAGTTGCCGCCGAAAATTTTCATGCGGTCGGCCCGGGAAATGTCGGCGTCGAGCACCTTGCCCAATTCCGTGGCGTAACTGCGGCTCGGACCGTGGCCGCCCCAGACGATGCGATCCACCCCGAGTTCCCGGATCGCATACTCGACCGAGCCGGAATGCGGATCGGAGCCGGCGAACTCGAGGGATACGTTCTTGTACGGGCGGATGACGCGGGCGCCCAGTTCCCAGTCGCCGCCGGAATGGCCGCAGATCATCCGAACATTCGGGAAGCGCTGGGCAAGCTTCGCGACGTCCATAGGTGTCGACTCACCGGGAACATTGTCGCGGCCGGGCAGACGCGGCGTGCCGCCGATCTTGAGCCAGGTGTGGATATAGATCGTCGCCTTCAGTTCGGCGGCGTGCCGGATGATCGCATCGTTGTTGGGATGGCTGCAGGTGATTCCGCTCTTGTTGCCGCCGACGTATTTGATGCCGATGCACGGACCGTGGCGGATCCACTTGTCCATCTTGGCGCAGCTCTCGTCGGGAAAGCCCGGATCGATTGGCGTGATGCCGGAGAGCCGATCCTTCTCTTCTTCCAGAATCGCGCGGATCGCGTCTTCGTTGGGCGAGGGAACAAGCGGCGCGGCCAGGGTACCGCCAATTTCGAGTGAAATCGAACGCTCGATGCCCATGCGCTCGGCATAGAAATTGGTCAGCGCGAACTGCGCGGGCGGGTTGGGAGCGCCATAGTAGAACACGTGGTAGTGCGAATCCCAGATGCGATAAGCCACCAACTCGTCGCGGGTCGGCAGTCCGTAGTCGGCGGCGTTGATGAAAAACTCGCGAGGATTCATGATTTTCTACCCGGGGTTTGGCTGGAGGATCACGGTGCAGTCGCGCGAAGAGGGGAAGGCGACCGGATGAATGCGGACGAAAACGAATTCACGATTTGATGCGACATCAAATGTGCGCGGCAATCCGCCGCCCGCGGAGCGGCCGGCCCACTCCCGGGCGGCCAGGCTCGGATTATTGGCGCCGGCGTTGAGCCGGCGCCTCCGCCTCAATCCTCCGGCAGCGGCTGGCCCTTGGTTTCCGGCGCCCAGATCAGCGCCACGATGCCGAGGACGAAGATGAACGACAGGATGGTGGCCGCTTTCCGGAACGGATCGCTGACACCGCCCGCGAGGAGCTGCGCGTTCAGGTACATCAGCAGCGGAGGAAATACCGCCGCGAGGTAACGGACGGTGTTGTAACAAAAGCCGACGCCGGTGCCGCGCAGACGCGTCGGAAACAACTCGGGGAAGTAAATCGCATAGCCACCGAAAACCGAGAGCTGCGCGAAGCCCATGAGCGGCAGCATCCAGTACGCGTCGGTCCCGGTCTTCAAGTTGTTGAACACGAAAATCGTGACGCCCAGGCAGAGCAGAAAGGCCATGAGGAACGCCGGCCGCCGGCCCATCTTCGTGGCGACAAAGGTAAACGCCAGGATGCCGAGGAACGAACCCACGTCTTGCAGCGCGAGGCCATATCCGCGCACCGTATCCACGACCGATTGGGGTGACCCCTTGAGCGCGGTGCTGATAAGCTCCGGGGAGAAGAATCCGACTCCCCACAATCCCGCCATCCCGGCCAGCCCGAGGCAGACCCCCACCAGCATGCGCCGTCGCCACACCGGATGCCGAAAAAGATCCGGAATGGACCCGGCTTTCTCCGTGCCCGCATTCGCCCGTTTCTTGGCGGCTTTCCAGGCCTCGGGCTCGCGGAGGACCAACACCATCGGCACGATGAGAATCGCGGGCAGGATCCCGATGAAGAACAGGATTCGCCATCCGCTCAGCCCGAACAGGTACTCCACCTTGCCCGGCTGAACCTCCGTGCTGATGAGCGAGCCGATGATGTTGCCGAGCGCGGAGAGTGCCTGCAACGATCCGAGCGCGACCGCGCGGATCCGCGTCGGAACACTTTCGGCCACCAACGTGGTGGCCGCGCCAAACATTCCGCCCACGCCCAACCCAACGAGAAAGCGGTAGGCCATGAACTCGTTGACGGAGTGCGCGGTGCCCGACAAACCGGTGAATCCGGAATACACCAGCAGCGTTGCGGCCATCGTCTTCACCCGGCCCAGCTTGTCACTCATCGTCCCGAAAATGATCCCGCCCGTGGCCCACCCCACCATCATGATCCCCGTGGCCCAGCCAACCAGGTTCTTGACCACGGCATCGGACGAGCCGGCCCCGAGAATTTCACGCAGCGCCGGCTCACGGGAGAGCGTGAACAACCGCTGGTCCATGCAGTCGAAAAGCCAGCCCGCCGACGCGATCACGATCACGAGCCAGTGATAGGCGGTGATCGGCTCGAGCGGTTTAACATTTCCTGGCAGGATGGGGTCTTGGGCGGCGGTGCTCATGATTTGGATTTCAACGGCGGACCAAGAACCGTGTTCGCCTGAGTGCTGAGGTCGAGGCCAAAACCGAACCGGAGGCAAAGTCGGGGCCCATCCCGCGTCCTGGACCATTGTCATTCTCGGGCGTGCTCGCCCTGTTCGTAGTCCCGGCTTCAGCCGGTCCCGGCGCGTGCTCAAGCCGTTTAAAGGGGAAACACGAACGGGGTGGTCCAGAAGATGAGAGGCACCGTGTCGCCGTGCGTCCTCGCGACTTCGATTGCACGATCCGCCGGATCGCCTTACGCGTGTCATGCACTTTTGGACGGGGAGACGGCCGGCTGGTGTTTCGCGCCTCGTGGCAGCGCCTCGCATCCGACTTCGACTTCCGCCAAGGCGGACTGCTGGCAATCGGGATGGCGGTGCTTTTCTTCGCCCCGCTGATCGCGGCGAAACTGCGCGGGTTGATCTGAATTGCGCAATCGCGGCGAATTCTCGCGCGTCCCGGGGCTGGCCGTGGAAGACTGGGAGACACCTTGATTCGAAGGCGGTGACCGAGACTGGCGCCGTGGGCCGAATCTCGCGGGACCACGGGGCCGCCAACGCGGGCAATTTCTAAAGTTCCTGGGTATGGCTCGATGCCACGCCTCCCGGCCGGTGGAACGCGCCGATGACCACGGGCCGAACGCACCATCGCAGCCGCGGACAATATACCAGCCACCCCGCCAGCACCGTCAGCCCCGCATTTTCGGCCAGTTTGCGGCAGACGAAAACTTCACCGCCACCACAGCCACAATCGAACGCGATCGCGCAGAACGGCGACCCGCCGGCCGCCTGTATCGCCAGCGCGCGCAGCAGGATCGCCCCCGTGAAGGGAACCAGCATCCCGACGAGCAGCACGGCCGTTCCGCGGACCGCCACGCCCGCCAGGAGGAGCGAGCCGCAGAAAACCTCGAACCACGGCAGGATGGCCGCCGCGAGATTGAGCAGCAGCGGATGATCGACCATGCCGTATTGCCGGACGAGCTTGAGAAACTCTTCCGGGTGCAAGGCCTTGGTCGCCCCCATGTAAATGAACACCGCCGCCAGGACCCAGCGCACCGCGACCGCCAGCAGGTCAGCGACGCGATGCCGCCCCGAGGTACTGGCATCACCGTTCATGGTTTGGCGGGAAGAAACCGGCCGCTGCGCCGCGCTCCAACCTCGACGGGTTGATGATTCGCCTTCCATTCGGTGAGGCCGCCGGGATAGACCAGGAGATTCTCCCGCGGCACTCCGACGTCACGCAGCATCACGGCCGCAAACTCGCTGTCCTCGCACTGACCGCCGGTGCAGTAGACCACCACCTTGAGCGCGGTCAGGCAGACGGGAAGAACGGCGGCGAGGTGCTGCTCCGCCCGGTAGTGATCGAACTGCCACGCGCCCGGAATGTGGCCGGCCTGAAACTGCGCGTCGTTCCGGGCATCGATGAAGACCGTGAGTCCCTGCTCGTAATGGGGATCGCGATACCAGGCGACGACCTCGCCGGCCGTGGCCGCCCGGAGCCCGTGTTGCTGCAGGCGCCGCGCCACCGCGGCCGAAAGATCCAAGGCCGCACCGGCGGCAGGGATCAAAGCCGCGGGAGCCGCCGGCGAAGGGACCCCGGCGGCGATCACGGCCGGTGTTTTCCCCCCGGACGGAAAGTAATCGCGGCCGAGGCGGAGACCGCGCGGGGAGACGGCGTTGGCCGCCAACGCCAGGAGGGAGCCGGCCGCCGCGACCAGGATCGCCTCCACCATCACCGCCGCCACGATGCGCATGGGCAAAACGGGGAGCCTACTCTCGCGCGGAGGTAACCGCAGGCGCCGGGGATGGCGCCGCCGGCACGATGGGCACGCGAATCTGGGGAAATTTCGGGTGCGAGGTCTTCACGGAGATCACCGGCGGATTTTCGGCCGACGCCTTGAACTCCGCCGGGATGGCCACGCTGACGTAAAACATCCGGCCTGGCTGCGGCTCGGTGACCTTGACGACGAGACCGGCCACGCTCGCCGCCGGATCGGTGACCTGCAACGCGGCCTCACCATTGTTTCGAATGACGACATTGTACGTGTAATTGGGACCCAGCGGCCCGGGCGGCAATTGGATGGTGGCGGGAATGGTGATGACCGCAGGCTGGGGCATCGCAAAGGCCGACACGCTCAGGAGCGGCTGCTCGGCCAGGGAAGTCCTGACGCTGATGACCGTGTTGAGCGACGGCCCCGTGACGGCCGAGTCGTAGGACACGTGCAGCTCAAATTCCCGGCCCGGCCGGATGGTTTTCAATTCGGCTTTGAACAGCGGGTTGTTGGACTCGGGCCGCTCGAGGGTCGCCGGCAGCTCGAGGTTGTTCACGATGCGCACGATCTTGACCTCGTTCCTCGGTTCCCCCTCGACCGGCAGGAAACTCGTGAAGGTCGGCGTGACTTCAAACGGACGCCACACCGTCGCCTGAATCTCGAGCACCTGCGTCGGCTGGGCGGGATCGTTGCAGGTGACGACCACTGATTTGCTGACTGGGCCGCTGAAGTTGGCGGGATTGAATTCAATCGGGATCCGGCCGGTTTTGCCGGGCGGGATTTCGCGATCCCAGGTGCCGGCGGTCGTGCATCCGCAGCCCGGGGCCACATCGGTGATGACGAGCATTTCAGTGCCGACATTCGTCACGACAAAAACATGGCGGCGGGCATCGGTGGGGGCGACTTTGCCGAAGTTGACCAACGGCTCCGCAAACCGCGCCTGGGGTCCGGCCGCCTTCGCGACCGGCGTCGGGGCGGCCGGGGCGGACAGGAGCGGGAGCCCGCTCAGTTGGGCAAGGACAAACAGGACCATCACCTTGCGGGGGACTCTTTTCATAGCGCGCCAGAACATAGCACAAGTTCGCGCGATGCCTACCCTGAACTTTTTCGGGCTGCCGGTCCCCACGACCCCAACCGTGCCTGAAACCCGCGCCTGCACGCTTGAAAATGAAATTCACCGGCCATTCACCTTTTGGTTTTGCCCTCTACTCTCAACTCTCAGCTCTCAGCTCTCAGCTGAATTTCGCCAAGGCCGCCGGCTCGGGCATCATCGCCGGGATCGCGGACATCTCTTACATCTCCCGCAACGCGGCCGCGATCGGGAGGCGGGCGGCGCGAATCGCCGGCAGCAGGCCGCCGGCCAGACCGATCAGCGTCGCCCACACGATCCCCTGGACCAGCAGTTGCGGCGTCACCGCAAACGCAAACGTCACCTGACTGAAACTCTGCCAGTTCATCGTCGAGGTCTGAAAATTGTTGAAGGCAAAATACGCCAGCCCGGCGCCCAGGGCCCCGCCCACCAGCGCCAGCAGCAGCGATTCGATGAGCAAGGAAACCACCACCGCGCCGCGGCCAAAGCCCAGCGCGCGCAAGGTCGCGATTTCCCGTGTCCGCGCCGCCACCGCACTGTACATCGTGTTCAGCGCGCCAAACACCGCCCCAATCGCCATGAGAAAAGCGATCAGGAAGCCGAGCGTCGTGATCAGGCGCGACAGCGTCTCCGAGTTCTCCGCGTAATACTCGGACTGCCGGGCCACCTTCACGTTGAGCTGCGAGTTCGAGGTCAAGGCATCCTTGAACTCCTGGAACGCCGCCACCGAGTTCAGCCGCGCGTAGACCGACTGGTAGGACTCGCCCCGATTGTACGCTGCCTGGAGCACCGTGGCGTCGGTCCAGATCTCCGATTCCGCCACGCCGCCATTGGCGGAAAAGATCCCGACGACCGGCCATTCCTGGCGGCCGACCTTCATCTTCGCGCCGACTTCCAGACCAGCAAACTCGCGGGCGGCCCCCCGGCCCACGAGCACCTCGTTGCGCCCCCACTCGAACATCCGCCCTGCAGTGATCTCCACTTTGTCCCGCACCGCAAGCGCCGCGCGTTCCACCCCGCGCAGGGGCACGTTGGCGTCGGTGCCGGTCGAGCGCTTGGGCAGGTTGATGATGACAAAAAGCTCCGCGGAGGAGAGCGGGCCCTGGGCCGTGCGGGCCACGCCGGGCGCATCGGCGATCAGGCGGGTCTGTTCGCGGCTCAGGCCGCTGACCATCTCGCTGTCCGCCCCGCTGCGCAGTACAATCGCGGCATCCGGCGCGCCGGAGGCGGTCATCGCCCGTCTGAAACCCGCCGCGATCGAAAGCACGCCGACGAGCACCGCCACCACCCCCGCGATGCCAAAGATCGTGGCCGCCACCGCACCCCGCCGCTGCGGGATGGTCATCAAGCCAAACTTCGTAATCGAGGCGATTTGCGCCAGCCAGTTCATGGGAATTTGGCGGGGGTGTAGGGAACGCCAGCGGGCATGTTCGGCCACGTCGCCGGGTCGCGCACCCGCCGCGTCGCCAAATTCCCTAGCTGGCACCGGTGCGCCCGCCAATTGTCGGAGACAAATAGAGACCGTGAAATCATTATTTAAAACATGCGCTACATCCTCCGCAAGGCGTCCGCCACCCGCAGGCGCATCGCCAGGCGCGCGGGGAAAATTCCGGTGACCAAGCCAAGGGCGAGGCTGATGCCCAGCCCGATCAGCAGATCCCGCGTGGGAAAAAGGAACAGCGGAAGCATGCCGCCCGTCGGATCCCCGCGCGCGATGAACATCCAGGCGAGTCCCAGACCAATCACCCCGCCCAGCACCGTCAGGAGGCACGACTCGGCCAGTACCAGCGCGAGGACCTGCGTGTTGGTGAACCCGATCGCCTTCAGCACGCCCAGCTCGCCCGTGCGCTCCCGCACCGCCTGGGACATCGTGTTGCCCGTCACCAGCAGGATCGTGAAGAAGACCGCGCCCGAAATCGCCG
The DNA here is from genome assembly GCA_044344465.1 of Opitutaceae bacterium. GTDB lineage: Bacteria > Verrucomicrobiota > Verrucomicrobiia > Opitutales > Opitutaceae > ER46. The sequence goes on along the minus strand of JBIJCX010000038.1, from coordinate 18,355 downwards.
CGACGATCAACGCGATGTTGCCGATCTGTTTCGCCCACCCCTGCACGAAGGCGCCCTCCGGCTCCGACTTCGTTTCGGCCGGCGAGTTCTCGAACTCCTCGTCGATCCGACGGGCGACTTCCGCCGCCTGCGCCGGATCTTTGACCTGGATCGTGTACCAGCCGACCTGCCCCTTGGCCCCGGTACGCGACTCGTCGAAATAATCGTAACGGAAAAACATCGAGGTCGTGTCGGTGCCCTTCTTCACCCCTTCGTAGATCCCGACCAGATCGAATTCCCACGTGCGGCTGCCCCAGATGGGCGACTGGATCGGCACCTTGTCGCCGATTTTCCACTTGAACCGGTCCGCCGTGTTGCGGCCGACCACCGCGCCCGTGCGCGTCTGCAGCCAGGCCTTCAACTGCTCCGGCGGCAGAATGAACTCCGGGAACACCGCCATGAACTCCTCCGGCACCACCGGGCATTGCATGAAGTAATTCTTTGGCTCCTGGTAAATGCCGCCGAACCACGTCTGGTGCACCGCGCGCACCACCCCGGGAATCCGCTCCATCCGCGCCTGGTAGCTCTCCGGCAGCAATTGGATGATGGATACCTTGTGGCGCACGATCAGGCGGTCAACCCCCGCCAGCTCCACGCCCCCGACGAGCGCCTGCTTGATCGCGGACAACAATCCGAACAGCCCAAACGCCACCACGATGGACAGCAGCGTCAGCGAGGTCCGGAGCTTCCGGCGCTGCAAATTGCTCCAGATGAGATGCAGGAATTTCATTTCCCGGGCTCGTTGCTGAGCTGGCCCTTGTCGAGGTAAACGGTGCGCGACGCCCGGGCCGAGGCATGCGGATCGTGCGTCACCATGATGATCGTCTTGCCGTGTTCGCGGTTCAGCGCCTGGAGAAGACTCAAGATTTCGTCGCCGGACTTGCGGTCGAGATCGCCCGTCGGTTCGTCACAGAGCAGCAGCGTCGGGTCGGTGACGATGCCGCGCGCGATGCCCACCCGCTGCTGTTCGCCGCCGGACATTGTCCGTGGAAAGTGATTCGCGCGATGCGACAACCCGACCACCGCCAACGCGGTCTCGACATGCTTTTTCCGCTCCGCCCGGGACAGGTGCGTCAGCAGCAGCGGCAACTCCACATTCCGCTCCGCGCTCAGCATCGGCATCAGGTTGTACAATTGAAACACGAAGCCGATGTGCCGTGCGCGCCAGGCCGCCAGCCGCCGATCGGAGAGCTGATCAATCCGCTCGCCCGCGACCGTGATCGTGCCGGCCGTCGGATGATCGATGCCGCCGATCAGATTCAACAGCGTGCTCTTGCCGGAGCCGGAGGGCCCCATCAGCGCGAGGAAGTCCCCGGTGGGAACCTGCAGGTTCAAATCGTTCAGCACGTGGATGTCCTCCGCGCCGCGGTGGAACATTTTTCCCACGCCCTCGACGCGCACGACCATGCCGTTGTTTGAGGTGTCTTCATTCATAGTTTTGCGGTCACGCCATCGCCAAACCAGTTTTGCCCACGGAACACACGGAAAACACGGAAGTGAACCCGCATCTGCTTGCCCATGCGCGCTCGGACCAGCGCACCATTCGATGGGAAAATTTCTTCCTTAAACAAATCCATAAATCGTGTTTTCCGTGTGTTCTGTGTGTTCCGTGGGCAATCCCTGGTGATTCGTCACGGCTTCGTTTCCGCCACCGCCACTCCGTCGGCCAGTCCGGCCGGGGCTTCGATCGCCACCCGCTCCCCGGCGGACACGCCCGCGGTGACCGAGACCTCGCCATCCTGCGCGCGAGTGATGGTGACCGCGCGGCGCTCAGCCCGGCCGTTCTGGATAATATAAACGACGTCCCGTCCGTCCTGATTTCGCACCGCGTTCCGGGGGATGATCACGGTCCGGCCCTTGCTGGTCGCGGCCACCGCCCCGATCTCGCGAAACGCGACCTTCACCGCCATCTGCGGCAGGATGCGCGGGTCGAGCTGGTCGAAGCCGACCCGCACCCGGACGGTGGATTTTTGCCGGTCGGCGGTCGGGATGATCGCGATGACCTTGCAGGGAATCTTCCACTCAGCGTAGGCGTCGAGCGTCGCGTCGACCGGCTGGCCGGGCTGGACCCGGTTGATGTAGCTCTCGTTGACATCGATTTCGATCTCCCGCGATTCCATGTCGACGATCGTGCAGATGCCGGTGCGGGTGAAGCCACCGGCGGACATCGGGGAGATCATTTCGCCGGGCTGCGCGTTTTTCGAGGTGACGATGCCGGCGAACGGGGCCCGGATGATCGCGTCGTCCACCTGCTGCTGCCAGATGGCGACGGTGCGCTCGGCCACGGTCACCTCGTTCTGCTGCTGCGCGAGTCGCGCCCGAAAGGCCAGCACGGTCGCCTCGGCGCGATCATAGTCGGCGCGCGCCGCGGCGTCCGCCTGGCGGAGGGCATTCTGGCGCTGCCAATCCTGCTCGGCCTCCTTGATCCGGACGCGCGTCTCCTCCTGCGCGGTCCGGGCGAGGTCGAGCTGGGCCCGCGCCAATTGCAGGCTCGCCTGGACATTCGTGTCGTCGAGCCGGGCGAGAATTTGCCCTTCCTTCACCCTCAGCCCCTCCTCGATCAGCACCTCCAAGACCTTGCCGGTGAACTTGGCTGAGACCGTGGCCTCGCGCCGGGCGGTGACGTAGCCGGAGGCGTTCAACACCGTGCGCTCGCCGCCCGTACCGGCCGCCGCCTCGCGCGCAACCGCGGTGCGCACGGCGAGGGGTTTCGGCCGCGTCAGCCACCAAATCGCCAGGGTCACAACGGCGAGGGCGACGGCCGCGATGACCCGGGGCAGCATGCGTTTCGGCCTGGTCGGTTCCGAGCTCCGCTTGATGCGCAGATCATCGAGGCTGGGCGGCGAGGAGCTCATGCTGGCGGACAGCAAAACGATCCGGGCAATCGGAGTGAACCACGAAACACACGAAAGGGGGCATCTTGCTTTCTCGCCGCTCGAAGAGGTGGGCGGGCACGTCCCTGTGCCCGCAGGTCCGGTCCGGTCGATTGTGTTTCGAATGCGGGCACGGGGACGTGCCCGCCCACCACGGACGGCAGTGGCAGGAAACTGAGATGCGTCCCCACAAAAATGGGCTTGAGGTGGCGAAAACACCCCGACCGCATTCCGCCGCGCTGCTTAAGGATCCGGTCGAGGCAGGCCTCCCGCATCACCATGAAACATCCGACCGAATGAACAATATCCATCGGAGGTCCGACCGGATCCTAGTCCGCCGGCCGGTGCCGCGGAAACTCCGACTTGAAATCGCCGATGCTCGACCAGTAGAGCCGCTTGTCCAGGTTCACCTCCACGACGGCGACGGTCCCCCATTCCTTCGCCTGGGCGAGTACGGTGCCATCCTGGGCATAGACCGCGGAGATCATCCAGTCCTTCGACGCCTCGGTGTGCGTGCTGCTGACCACATAGACGTGATTCTCGCAGGCCCGCGCCGCGCCCAGCAGGGGGTTGCAGCCCATCACCGGCCACGCGATCACCTCGGCGCCGCGGTTGCTCAACTCCCGGGCCACCTCGGGAAAAAAGCCGTCGTAGCACACCATCATCCCAACTTTGCCGAAACGCGTGTTGAACACGGGGTATTCGTGCCCGGGCATGATGCCGCCTTCGACCTCGCCGCGCGGCAGGCAGACCTTGCGGTACTTGCCCGCGATCTTTCCATCCGGCCCGATGAGGATCGCGACATTGTAGATCAGATGGCCATCGCGCTCGATGAGTCCCGGCACGAGGTACAGGCCGTGTTTCTTCGCCAGCGCGCCAAAAAACTCGGTCGAGGGGCCGGGGATCGGCTCGGCGACATCGACGTACTTTGCCCCGCCGCCCAGCGTGAGCGCCTCGGGCAAAACGAGCAGATCCGCCTTCTGCCGCACCGCCTCCTCGATGGGCGCGACGAACGCCTCGCGGCGCGCCTCCGGGGTCTTGGCGGTGCGCGGGACAAAATGCACGGTGCCGAGGCGGACCATCCGGGGCGCTGGCGCGGAGACGGGGGCGAGCGACACCTTGGCCCACTCGACGGAGGCGCGCGGAGCCCAACAAAACTCGAGTTGCACCACGGCCTGCCGGGCGCGCTTCGGCACCTGGTAAACGCCGCTCACCTCCGTCCAACCCTTGGCATCGGTGGCGCCGTCCACCGGATACTCGGGCTCGGCGCGCGGGATGGTCCCGCGCATGTAGGAGGCGGGCGACGGCTCATCGTGGGAAACCGGTTTGCCGTTCTCATCGCGCCACAAGATGCGGACGACCGCGGTGCGGCGGCCATCCGCGTGGACCACGCGGCGCTGCGTGCTGAACTTATAATGTTCGCCGCCGTTGATCGGAAACGTGCGCTGCCAGTGCCCGATCAGGCCCTCACGTTGATCGGAGTCGATGACGAAACTGCCCGTGCGATCGGGGCCCCCTTTCGGGTTGAAGGAAAACCTCGGCGCCACCTCCTCGCGCGGTGAAGCGTGGCTCCATCCCTCGGGCGCCGCGGCGGGAGCTGCGGCCCAGCCCGCAGCGCAGGCTGAAAGAAACGTGACGGTGGACAGGAAGGTTCGGATGTTCATCGCAGGGTCTGGGAAGTGATCGCGCTCGGGGTGCAGGCGGGTAAAGCGGCCACAGGCTGACAAACGGATCGGCGAAAGCAAAGCCCGAGAATGGGGAACGTTGGCTGTGGGCGGCGGCCATGGCCAGGTAGAGTTGGGAGCTGAGAGCTGAGGGCTGAGGGCAAAACCAAAAGGTGAATTTCATTTTCAGGTGTGCGGGCGCGGGTTTCAGCTCTGGAGATCGGTCTCTCAGCTCTGAACTCTCAGCTCTCAGCTGCACGGCTTGGCTGAGGCCGAAAAGAAAACGGGGATCGCAGCGAACCACGAAATGATATCCCGGTCAGTGGCATCAGCAAGGGTCACCTATTGACCCTCGGTCGCCGCTGCGCTGGCGGTTGAACCAACCTGTCCACAAAAAATGAAAATCTCCGATCTTCGCTTCAACCGTCTTTCCGCCGTCGCGTTCGCCGCCAGTGCGCTCGCCCTCGCCGCATTTCCCGCCTGCTCGAAACAGGAGCAAAAGGAAGCCCGCTCCGCCGTCAAAGATACCTATGAGGACTCCAAGGAGGCGATGGCCAAGGCCTGGCATAGCGCGAAAGATCATACGTTCGACAAGCGCGATGCCTTCAACGCCAGCGCCAAGTCCCTCTCGGCCAAAATGGATGTGCACATCAGCGAAGTGCGCGCCAATTACTCGGAAGCCAAAGCCAGCGCCAGCCGCAAGGCCGCGATGGAGGAACTCAAGAACTCCGAAGCCGACTACAAGGAAAAGAGCGCGGCCCTCGGCAACGCGACCGCCGCCACCTGGGACAGCGGGAAAAAGAATGTGCTGCTCTCCTGGGACCGGCTCCAAGCGGCCTACTACAAGGCGCGGGCCGACTGAGCCCAACCCCGGCTACTTCGCCGTAATCTCCTTGGGTGGGCGGGCACGTCCCCGTGCCCGCATGACTGGCCGCTCGATCGCGTTTCGCATGCGGGCACAGGGACGTGCCCGCCCACCACGGAAAACAGTTGTTCGAAACTGAAACGCTCGGCGACGTCCTCGTCATCGCCCATACCGGGCGTGATTTTGCCGACGCCGTGGTCGGCGCCCTGAAGCAGTGGCGCTTCAGCCCGAGTCGCATCGCGGGCGAGCCGGTGGGCTCGACGATCACCCTCACGGTGAAGTTTCAGGTGACGGGCGTGCTGGCCTATGTAAAGCCGCCGACCGCGCCCCGGTTGGAAGATGTTTTCGCGGAGCGCTTCGTCCACCAGCCTTTCAGCATTGCGGACCTGGATCGAATGCCGGTTGCGCTTGCCCGCTCCGGGCCGATCTACCCCAAGGAATGGATTGTGGCGGACCGCACCGGCACGGTGGCGGTCGAGTTCTTCATCGATGAAAACGGCCGCGTACGTTTCCCCCCGCGTCAGCCGCGGCTCCGACGAGTTTCTCGGCGCTGCCGCCGTGGCGGCGGTGAAAGAGTGGCGGTTTGAACCGGCGTTGCACCAGGGCCGTCCCGTCTTGGTGCGGGCGCAACAGGAGTTCCATTTTCACCCCGAAACCGCCGCCGCGAAATCCCCGCGTTGATGCGACCGGGAGGCCAAACCCGTTGGGACGTGGACGCAGGTCAATTCTACCGATGTCGGCAAAATCTGATAACTGCGCGCCGTCACGATGAAGTTCTCGCACCCTCTGGCACCGCGCCGCTATGCTACTATCGATCCACATCGTTCACGTCTGCGACGATTTTGATGGCCACAAAGAGGCACGAAAAGCACCCGTCCGGCCGACGAGAATCGACCGTGCGCCTATAGGCGCCTTGCGAGCCACAACCGCCCTCCGATCTTTGTGCCTCTTCGTGGCAAATGGTTTGGTGTTTGGTGGCTTGGGTTTGGTTGCGGCTCTACCGCGTCGCCATGAAACTTGCGGACTAAACGCGCAGGAAGATCTTCCGCTGATACAGGAAGCGGGCGAACAGGAAGACCAATCCCAGGGCCACAAACGCAACCAGCAAGGCGCCGGACCCGGGCGCGAGTTGGTTGAGATACGCCTTCACCTCGCCACCGACGAAGCGTTCGGCGAGCCGGCCGAAGCTCACCACCACCACGACCAAATAGACCGTGATCGCGTTCGTGCCGATCCAGACAAATGGCTGGCACCACTTGCGGAACTGCCAGACGTCGACGACGAGATAGAACGCCGCGAGCCCGAGCGCACTGTAGCCGGCCGTCAGGAGGCAGAACGACGAGGTCCACAGCCGCTTGATCAGCGGAAACTCCAACCCCCAGATCGCACCCAGCACCACGGCGCCGAGTCCCGCAAGGGCGAGCCAGAGCGCCTTGCGCGGCGGCGTGAATCGGCGGCTGCCCAAAAGGCGACCGGCCAGAATGCCGCCCAGACAGATGGTCACGGCGCACAGGGGGCTGAGCAGGCCCTGGTTTTCATAGTACTTGTTGGGCTGCGCCCCCGGGATGAACCGGTAGTCGAGCCAGTTGCTCAGGTTGTATCCCGCCTCGTAGACCCCGCTGATGCGCGATGTCATCACCGCAGAAACGGCGGCGGGCGAGTTCGACCCGGCCCGGGCCGACAATTCCGCCACGACCTTGTCCTCGAGCCGGAAATCCGGAAATGGCATCCAGGCGAACAGCGCCCAGTAGCCCAAAAGCAGACCGCCGGCGATCCCGGCAATCACCTTCACCCGGTGGTGGAAAAGGCAGTAGATCAGCGCCGCCAGCACGTAGCACACGGCGATCATCGCCAGCACGCCGGACACCACGCGCATGTTGGGCCAGCGGTTGGTGAAGCCGCCGTTGTAGAGAAAATTGAACCCATAGAGCAGCAGCCCGCGTTGCAGCACGCGCCCAAACACCGCCGCCCGGCTCTTTTCCGCCAGCGCCTTGTCGAGCGAGAACACGACCGAGACACCGACGATGAACAGGAACAACGGGTAGATCACATCGTAGAAGCGCACGCCCTCCCAGGCGGCATGCTCCAGCTGCTCGGTGCAAAAACGCGTCACGGCGTTCGGGGTCATCTCGCCCAATGCGCGCACGAGCGCGGCGGCGCCGACAATCCAGAACATGTCGAAGCCGCGCAAGGCATCGACCGACATCAGCCGGGGCGCAACGGCCGCAGGTGCGGCCGCCGCGAGGGGAACGGTTTCTTGGGGGCGATTCATCGAAAGTTTTTTCAGCAGGGTGCCGGGCAAAGGGCGATGGTCCGACGGGGTTCCGCCCCGCCAAAGCACGCGAAGAAATTCGCCGTCAGCACGAACGGGGCCCGGGCCCGACCATCACGGACACCGATCCGAAATGCAACCCCGGCAAAGCGGGCCTGCTGCGCCCGTGGCAGCTGCCGCCATCGAATCTTCGAACCGCGCGGAACCCGCACCTTCAAAGATTTCTTCTCGATTCTCGATTAGACCCCGTCCTGCGCCCCAACACTTTGAAACGCGGAGCCCGCGGAGAACGCGGAGGACACAAATGGCTCTCCGCGATCTCCGCGCCCTCCGCGTTTAACCCAGATTCAGCAGTCCAAACCAACCGCGGATGACACCGATAACATTAAGGTAGGTATCCGGAAACGGGTCACGCTGATGAGGGTGATGTCCGGCCGGCACGGCGCCTGGACTCGGACAAACACCGGCGGCGGCCGCCGCCTGAATCGATGCCCGCGACGGTGGATTGAGGGCCGCTTCCTCTGCTCAGAAGTTCGCGTCGGTCTCGGTTCTCGATTTGACCCCGTCCTGCACCCCAACACTTCGGTGTCTTCGCCCGCACTTAGGCGTTTAGCGTTGAGCGTTAAAAGTTAAGCGTTCCCCTCAGGGATGGGACTTCTGAATCATTGGATCGGGCGTTCTTCACGGTTCGCCGACAGTTCGCGCGCCGGAGCCGGCGCGAACGCTCAACGCTCAACTTTTAACGCTCAACGCTTAAGTCCAATCCCTTCGGTGTCTTCGCCCGCACTTAGGCGTTTAGCGTTGAGCGTTAAAAGTTAAGCGTTCCCCTCAGGGATGGGACTTCTGAATCATTGGATCGGGCGTTCTTCACGGTTCGCCAACAGTTCGCGCGCCGGAGCCGGCGCGAACGCTCAACGCTCAACTTTTAACGCTCAACGCTTAAGTCCAATCCCTTCGGTGTCTTCGCCCGCACTTAGACCCCACGAGGTTGATCATTCTACCAATAGTGGCCACGTGGCCACAATTCATCGGCACCGGCCCGGCGGTATGTACTCGAAACGGTCGGAGCCGATCTGCGGCTCGCCTTGGCGGCAGACGCGGGATGTGACGACGCATTGCGCTGATATGCCGGCACCCGTCCGGAGCTGGTGGCGCGATTCTACAATGGAATCGAACGGGCAATCGCGGACGTGCGCACTCAGCCTACCCCCGTTGACAGCGAGCCAGCGGAGGGCCTTGCTCCTCGCATCGTGACAGCCGTGGTCGTTCCGCAAATGGACCCGAGCAATCCGCCGGGGCCGGACGAATTTTTCGGCCACTTCGCCCGCGCATGAAGAACGCCAACGTTTTTGTGGATGTGGATGGCACGCTCATCGACGTGAGCGGCAACCTATCGGACGGAGCGAGAGTGGCGTTGCAGCGTTTGCGCGATGAGGGCTGCCATTTGTTTCTCTGGTCCGCCGGTGGCGCCGACTACTGTCGGAAGGTCGCACACCATCACGGCCTGACCGAATTCTTCGAGGGCTTCACGGCCAAGCCAGACATCATCATCGACGACCTGCCCTCGTCGTGCGCTGCCCAGTTTGTTTACGACGTTCGGCAGGAACAGTCGTGGGACTCGCTGGTCGAGCGCATCATCGCCATGCGCACTGACTGAAACTCGCAGAACGAACGGATTCGTGCGCCGTAAAAATGTCTTTCGGCCAGAGGGTCTGGATTCTGCCTATCCTGGCAGTGACCTCGGGGATGCACGCGGCGCCGCCACAATTTGATATGACCCCGCCCGGTCGGAATCGGTCCGGCTTGAGGCCGCAACATTGTCCGATCATCGTGGCACCATGGAGTGGTGGGAAATTTCCGAATTCCGTGAGCGCGGGGTGCCGTTTGCGATCGACGCGAACGGAGTCTGGCAGGACGTGGATGCGGTGCCGCGAGGCAGGGCTTGCGGATGCCGGTGTCCCGACTGCAAGGGAAACCTCATCGCCCGCCAGGGTGATGTTCGGGTCCATCACTTCGCCCATGACGATCGACGCGAGTGCCGCCATGCCCTGGAAGCCTCGCTTTACGGGATGGCGATCCGGCTTCTGACCGAACCGGAGGCGAGGTTGATGCTGCCGGTCGCCGACCCGATCGCCGGGCTGGCTTGCGAGATGAGTCTGACTCCGGATGAAGTGCGAACCTTCGCCGCCCCGCCGATTGCACCGAGCGGTCCGCTTGTTTTCGACTCGGCTGAAGCCCGGACCACGGATCTTCACCATTCCGTTCTCGATCTGCCCGACCTCGTTGTGCCCGGGCACAAACTGGCGATCCATCTCCTCTCGCACAAAAAGAATTTCGAGCAGGCGAAGGCCGCACCTCGCAACCCCGATACCTGCGTGGTCGGGATCAATCTCCGGGCGTATGTGAACATCTGGTGGGAAGTCTGTGACGGGGACCAGGAGACGACGATTCGGGCGGTCGGTCAGGCGCGGGAACTCATGGGGCAATGGCTGGCTGGCCAGACTTCGGGACGCGGTTGGCTTCACCACCCTGAGCTTGAAAGGGCGATGACTGAGTCCAAGGCGGTTATCCTCCGCACGCGGGCAGAGCGGGAGGCCGCGCTCCAACGGGAACTCGCCGAGCGTACCGCAGCTGACCGCAGGAAGCGGGTGGAGGCGGAGGAACGGCGACGCGCCGAGGAAGGCAGATGGAAAATCTCACCGCGGCCGGATGCCGATCCGCAACAGCTCGTGATGAAACCAGCCACGGCGGAAGCGCAGTCATGGCTCACGCCGTCTCTGGCAACCACCTTCGATTTGGAGTGGCACCGCGATCGACGCCTCTACTTCTATGTCGGTCATGTTGGCGAGGTCGTGCCGGAACTGGCGCGCGAGTATCTCGACCGGGACGCGCCTTGGGAGGGCGTGAGGCCGGCAGATGAAAAGGCGCTGCAATCGTTCCTTCCCTCCGCCCTCTTGCCCGCTCCGCCAGGATCGACCGAGCCGCGAGTCGGGCCAACCAGGCAATCGGCCGATCTGCCGGATGAATTTCTCCGGGACACGGGAAAGAAGTGCTGGTGCGGTGCAGCCGTGCACGAAGTCATATTCGGCGCGGGCTACTACGCCGGTCGGCGGGCGTTGCGCTGCTCGGCCAATCAAAAACATCCGATCACGTTGCTTGGTCCCTGACGCTATAGACCCGCCGCGACAAACCCTTCAATCCTTTCGCCCACGGAACATACGGAAGACACGGAAGAAGTTCTGGTTTCTGGGTGTTCCGTGTGTTCCGTGGGCAAAGATCCCTCTGTTCCTTTGGCTCCGCGTTTCGTCACTTCTCCCGGGCCACGCTGACAGATTGCCCCGCCGGGTGGTGCCAGAAGGATTCCCAGTAGCGGCGATCCGTGTCGTAAACGTCGAGGGGCGCGCCGTCCCGGTGATTCTCCGGGAGGATGCCGTAGCGTTTCATTTCGCGGACATATTCCGGCTCGGGGCGGAAGTTGGGCATCGTGAAGCGCGTGATGGATTCGAGATAAACTTTCGTTTCCTCCACGCCGGCCAGCAGGGCGCGGTAATCAGGATCGTCCCGTCCCGTGAACACGTCGCCGCAGAACGCATGGCCGCCCGCGGACTTCGCGAGCGGCGCGAGCAGTTGCAGCGACTGCTCCGGTCGCGAGAGATTATAGAGGATGTGCCGGGAAAATTGCAGCCGCGGGTCCGCGAACTGTTTCATCCAGGCCACGGAACCAGGGCGGAGCGAGCCGTCGCCGGATGTCTTCACCCACGGTGGATCCCAGAAGCGCGGTTTGCCGCCGGCGTATTCCAGGTGGTGCAGCTTGAACTCCAGATCGTCGGCCGGCGAACCGGGCAGCTTCAAGGCGCCGGTGTGGCACGTGGCGCAACGGCGGTCCAGCACCTCCTTGGCACGCTTCAGCCCGGGCCAGCTCAGATGGTCGATCTTCGGCCGGGTGCCGTATTGGAGGGCCGCGTACGGGCCGATCATGCCGCCACCCAGCGCGGCGTAGGTGCCGGGAAAGGTGGCGGAGGCATCGATCCAGAGCTTGACCATCCGCAGTTCCGGCGGCGTCAGCGCCACGTCGTAATGGGCGGCGTGGAGTTTGTTCAGGAGGGGGCTGGCCGCGCTGCCGATCGTGTAAGGCGCGTAATTGCCGCGGGCCAGGTCGCGCCCATCGGCCACTTGCAGCCGCGCCGACAGCGTGAAGTAACTGTGCGTGAACATCGGGCCGTGGTCGCCCGTGAGCAGCGCACGTCCGGCGTAGTTGTCCACATCGTGACATTTCAGACAGTGCCGGTCCCAAATCGGCTGGATGTCGCGGGGATAATCGAAAATCTCCGGCGTGCCGGGAATGGGTGTAATCTGGCTGGGCGGGCGCCGCAGCGCCTGGAGTTCCGCCCGCACCGGCGGGGACTCGGTCCGGGTTTCGTGGCAGCCGATGCAGGTGGAAATTTCTCCCGGCATCACGGTCAGGAAGCTGAGCATGCGTTTGACCGACAGGTCTTGATCGTCCAGCGCCACCAATTGCAGGCTGCGCAGCGGTGGCACGTGCGCGTTGACCGAGCCGTCGGCTTCCACCGGCACGGTGCCGAGCACGCGGTTCAGCGTATAGGAACCGCCGTAGCTGATCGGATCCATCGAGCCGGTGAAATTCACCGGCTTGGGCAGGTTCTCCAGGATGAGGAGTTTCTTGATCGCGCCCCGCGGGATGCCGGCCATGTTCCGGCCGCGGTAGATGTCGAGCACCACGAGTTGTCCCGCGGCGGCGCCCAGCTTGTGTCGCGGCGGAATCGCCGGCTCGCGCGGCCGGGGCCGGAGCGGCCGCGGTTCGTGCAGCCAGGTGCCGCCTTGGGCCAGTTCGCCCGCCAGCCGGAAAAGCTCCCGCGTCTCGCCCCGGCGGTTCATGAGCAACAACCGGTTCTCCTGCGCGACCAGGAAGGCGTCGTCGGACAGCGGATACGGGTCGCGAAAGTTCTTGCCGGGATTCAGGATGGTCTGGGCCTCCGGGTTGTCCGCGCCCAGGTCCAACCGGACGAGGGCGATGCGCCCGGCGTGCTCCTGCTGGCCGTGATTGGGCGAGTTGACCATGATGATTTCGCGGCCGCCGGGGACGGGCTTGGCGTCGAGATAGACATCGCCCGGGTGCAGGTTGCCAAAGAAGGTCATCTGGCCCGTGCCATCGGGATTCATTGTCCAGAGATGATGGAAATGCTCGCGGGACCGGTCCACGTACTCCCAGCGCGTATAGAGCACGCGCCCGTCGGGGAGAGTCCAGGGGGTGTTGTCCTGTTCGATGTTAGAGGAAAGGGGGCGGATGTTTTTCCCATCCGCATCGCACCGATGGAGCGTGGCGACCTGGACATACCAGCAGGGCACAAACCGGTTGCACCGGCTGGAGCAGAAAACGATGCCGCCATCGGGCAGATAGGATGGTTCCAGGTCGTCGAACGGATCGCGGGTGAGCTGGCGCAGATCCGTGCCGTCGGCATTGATTTCATACAGCTGGAAATAGGGCGAACCGCCCTGGCGATAAGAGAAGAGGATTTTCCTGCCGTCATAATGGACCTGGGGATCGCGCACCGCGCCCGCGGGATCGTCGACCAGCACGGTGATCCTGCCGGTGGAAAGATCCAGTTTGCAGAGGCGCCCGCCCGCGCCGTACGCCGTGCGGTTCACATCGGTGACGGCATGGCCGAAATTCTCGTACCAATGCGGCCCCTTGGGCTGGCGCACCGCAAACACGACCTCGTCCGCTGCCGCAACCGAAACAGCGCACAGCGAAATCAAGGCCGCCAGCCACACGGGAGATCTCACGGGGTGACGTTTACCGGTTTCGCGTCGCCTTGTCCAATCCCAGTCGCGTGCCGGCTCAAGGTGCGCGGGTTGGTGTTGGGACCACCCGGACTGACCCCATCGCCGCACCAACCTTTCGCCCACGGAACACACGGAAGACACGGAAGAAGTTTTGGTCTCTGTGTCTTCCGTGTGTTCCGTGTGTTCCGTGGGCAAAGATCCCTCTGTTCCTTTGGCTCCGCCGCGCCTCATCGCCAGCAAACGGAGGCGGCGCGCGCTCACCGCCTCGTTATCCAAAGCAATTGAAACCTGCCCGCAGGCGATCACTCTCACGGTCCATGAACCCCGCGCTCCTGACCCGTCGACGATTCATCCACACCACCGGCACGGCGGCGCTTTCGCTCGCGACCGCGATCGGCTCCGGCTCGATCCTGGCCGCGCCAGCGTCTGCCCCCAAGAGGCGCGACCTGAAAAAAGGGTACATGCTGAACACGTTTCCCGGCAAGGCGCTGCCGGTGCGGCAGCAGTTCGAAATGCTCAGGCAAGCGGGCTGGGAGGGCGTCGAACCGCGCAGCCACCTCAACCAGGACGAAGTCCTGCGCGCGCGCGACGCGACCGGGCTGGGCATCCCGAGTGTCACGTGCGGGACGCATTCGCGCATGCTCGCGCAGCCCAATCCGACGGCGCAAAAGGCGGGGGTCGATGGCATCCAGCAGGCGCTGCGCGATGCGAAGCGCTACGGCGCGACCTCCATTCTGGTCGTGCCCGGGCTGGTGAACGAGAGCATCACCTATGCGCAGAATTACGAGCGCACCCGGGCCGGAATCCGCGCGTGCCTGCCACTCGCGGAGGAACTCGGCGTGATCATGGCGATCGAGAACGTCTGGAATAATTTTCTCCTCAGCCCGATGGAAATGGCCCGCTACGTGGACGAGTTCCAGAGCAAGGCGGTCGGCGTTCACCTCGACCTCGGCAACCTGATGTACCTCGGCTGGCCGGAGCAATGGATTCGCACGCTCGGCCCGCGGATCACGAAGATCCATGTGAAGGAATTCAGCCGGAAGAAAATGAACGAGGAGGGCCTGCGGAAGGGTTTCCAAGTCGAGTATCTGGAGGGCGACAACAACTGGCCCGCGATCATGCAGGCGCTCGACGAAATCGGCTACCGTGGCTGGGGAATTGCGGAGCCGGCGTATCGCCCCGCGGGCGTGGAAACGGCCGAACGGCTGAAGCAGGTGGCCGGGAAGCTGGATCGGATTTTCGCAAGCTGAAGGCGCGGGGGGTTCGTCTTGTCCGCCTGAGCAACGCGCGCCAAAATGGTACGCAGGCTGCAACGATTCCTCTTAGTCCCGCGCCTATTCTCAAATTTCGGGGGCTGCAGGGCGTGCATGCCGCCGGCACCTCAAAATCAAAGTTGTTTTGAGAATTTAGGAAAAGCGTGCTCAATCGCGATCGGACCTCCACCAGTACAACGGATTGATACAAAGCCGTTTTGGCGCTCTAGTATGGCGTTTCCACTCGACACCCGGAGGTATGGAATATCGCCTCCGGGCCACTCCGTCAACAGGGAGCAACCCGTCTGCAAGCTAGACAGCACTATCCGATTCGGACCGCAGGCGATGACGTGAGCAGCTGCCGCCTGTGGGCCGTGGAACACCACCGATGCTTTGCGGGCTTCGGCGGCGTAATCGGAAGCCTGCATCGGCAAAGCGAGGTGTCCGATTGCGTACCAAAATAGGAATGCCGCCAACCCTGGCAGGATCAGCAGTCCTGCGGCGACCCGGTAACCGTTCGGCTGTGCGGCTCTATCCAGCATTACCGCGCCCCATGGCCGTATATTCAGTAATTGAGTCCGTCGTACCCATGCAAGACAGCGGTGAGTCATGCCTGCGAGCCATGTGGCGGCTTCCGGCTTTCCGAGAGCGAACGTGACGGCTACTACGGTACACAAATACGCCAACAGCGCCCAGCGGAATGGATACTTCTCCGCAGCAATCAGAAACTGTGGGTTCGCCACATTGCTGATTACAGTGATCATAGTCTGGTAGACTGGTTCCAGCGAGATTAACAGCAACACGAGTGCCGCTCCGGTGTAACTTGAGGCAGGACCAACAGGGCCTGCCCGGCCACACCACCGGCGCGCTATCCACAGTGTCATCAAACCCAGCCCGGGAAGAAATCCCCCCCAGAAGATTGCCCCATCCCACGCTGGTACGCCACCGACGATGCGGGCGACGAACCAACGCGGCGACATTGGAGGCAGCAGAGCCCAAAAGACGAACGTGGCCAGCTGGTATCCTGGAACCAGCGTCTGGGAAAAGTCTCGATACACAGGCCAAGTGCACGCCAATCGTGGAAATCCCACGGCGAACGAGACCAACGCTGCCACGAGGAGCCGTTGGCATGGCATCGAGCTCCGCATTCGCACGGCTTCTAGCAGTAGCACCAACCCGGTGATTACGGCCAGCCACATCGCCGCGTGACTTGCTCCCTGCAGCAGTCCCCATCCGATTGTAAGCCCAAGTCCGATTCCACCCACCCACCAGTTGCCCGAATGGATGAAAAACGGTATTGCGGGCAGGAGATAGAGGACGAACCAAGGCGTATACCCAATAGAAAGGTGCTGCATCACCGCTGGGGAAAGAAACACTCCACCGACGAACACGGCCCGCTGAGTCTCGCTCCATTCTAAGCGCCTCGCCAATAGGAAGGTGAAGACCAGCCCCGCAATTCCGTGCAGCAGCGATAGCACACGTAAGGCACGCACTGGATCGAAGACGAGAAATAGGCAGCGCAGGGGTGACAGCGCAGGGGTCTCAGGATTGGCCAGCAGCACCCGTGAGTGCTGTAGCGCAGGGTATCTTTTTGCCCACTCGGGCAGAGCCCATAGATATGGTGCACCAGTCATACCTCCGTCGTGCAATGCGACGGCGTAAAGCGTTTCCTTGTCCCAGTCGAAGACACCGCTGATGCCGCTGGCAATGCTGATCACCCAGAGGGCCACGAACCCAGCAGCCAGAAGTATTGAGCGACGGCGCCACCACCGGTCCGGTGACCAAGAATCTCCCCCAACGTGATCGACTGTCGCAGAAGATTCGCGGTCACCACGGTCGGTCATTCGGCACCCTCTTGTTGTTCCGCCGTCGACACCGTGTGCCACCGGACCGGCCATCGATACCGGTAAGATTGGAGTTCGATTTTCCTAAGTGCAGTGAGTTGTCGCCCAAGATCAACACGTAGCGACGCAAAGTTCCGGCAGGCTCGGTGGCAATCGCTAAATCGGAATAGAAATCTTGGCGGGATGGCTAGAGACTTCAGCAGTGGATGGCCAATCGCACTTTGCGCCTTCAAGTGTAGACTTTGGTGGCCTGTGTCCGTCACGCCCAGTCGTTTTTGAGCACGCTAATCCGTTGAAAGTGGTGTGAGGCCAAGTCGAAAGGATCGAACGAGTGAAATACCAATGCCTGGTGATAGATTGAGCTAAACCCACAGGTGAGACGTCCGCGCCCGTGTAACTTTGATCGAAGAATCAACAAGGCGGTATAAAGGGGGTTTGAGGGTTCGCTGCAACATGCGCCTTGCCCCCGATTCTGTGCCCGCTCTGCCGTCGGCGACCAGATTAGGCCATCAACCAAGATCCTTGACCGTGCCGCCGGCGAAGAAGCGCGGAAAGATCAGGCTGCGCGCGGGCGGCAGGTAGCGCTGGTTCACCAGCTGCAGCATCAGGCGGGACAAGCGCCGCACGTAGCTCTGCACCTCGAACGTGTAGTGCGCGATGGCCGGGCTGACGGATGCGAAGGTGTGGTCCTGATCGCGGGCGATCAGGGAAACGTGATCCGGCACCCTGATGCCCCGCGTCAGCAGGTACATCAGCACGATGAAAACATGCTGCGGTTTCGCCACGAACAACGCCGTCGGCGCGGTGGCGGTGTCGAACAGGCGGTCCAGCTTCGCGGTGATGCTGCGGGCCGTGCCGTCGTGCCGGACCACGATCGCGCGGACCCCGGCGCTCTGGCCGGCGCCGACCGCGGCGCAAAAGCCTTCCTCACTGGCCACATCGCCGGCGACGCCCGAGTTGGGCACGACCAGCGCCAGCCGCTTATGTCACCTGCTTATGAATACGTTGGCCGCGTGCCGGGAAACCGAGCGATGATCAACATCGAACGAGGGCAGTTGGACGGAGGGGTGTCACGAGCCGAGCACCAGGGTCGGCCGGGAGAGCTTGGCGAACCATTGCTGCACCTCCACGCCGGCCGACAACAGCACCGAGCAGAAAACGTGGTTCTCCCGCAAGAACGCCTCGAGCTTGCACTGCTGGAAGCGACCCCGCCGCGGCTGGCAGACGACGACCTCCGTGACGATGCCGCTCTCGGCGCGCCGGACGCGCATTTCGCTGATGAGCTCGTAGCTCCACTGGGACACATCCGACAACGGCTCGGGCACGATGAGGCCGACCAGGCGTCGGGGGGGCGCTCGACCGCCGGAGGACGCGCCCCGCCGGCACCCGATTGCGCTTGCCCGGTCGAATCTGAAACCAGCCCTCCTTCGCCAGGAGATGCAGCGCCGCGCGCACGGTCGGCCGGCTCACCTGCAGCAGGTCGCTCAGGCGGCGCTCGCCCGGCAGATACTTGGCCCAGAGATTTTCCTCGATGCCCTTGCGGATCGCGGCCGCGACTTGCGACGGGAGCGAAAGGCGTTTCGGGACTTCAAGCATGGTGGCGATTCACGGGAAGGTACTGGCCAAAGGTTCCGCCAGTTCCAACCACGTTCGCATCGTTTTGCGTCCGCCTCGCAGTATTTTGAAACTACTCTCACTGGTGGGCGGGGCCGTCCACCTGCCCCCCGTTTGGACCGGGTG
>JBIJCX010000610.1:0-3345 GCA_044344465.1 Opitutaceae bacterium | reverse complement strand
TGCGGTCCGTGAGCTCACCGACCCGGCCGTAAGGAATGAAATGCCGTCCTGTAACGGGTCCGCGGCCGAAGCCGGGATCGGGATACTGCGACCACGTCACCCCTGAATCCCGGGAGACCGCCACCCCCACTTCGAGCGAGGTGGAATTCCGGGTGATCTCGGCGGTCCGCTCTTTCGACCAAAAGCGGGCTCCCTCCTCATAGGGCGGGCGGTTGGTAAATCCTCCGACCATGGCGATGAGGCTCCCGGCGACCACTCCCGCCCCCACGTTGACCCGAATCAATCCGGGCTCGATCGGAACCGGCACGCCGGCCCGGCGCCATTTGACGCCGTGGTCGCGGCTGATCCACGACTCGACCGCGCCCGACGTTTTGCCGTGGCTGTCCTGCGGCCAGATCAGGACGACCAGATCGCCGTTGGGCAGCGCGTGCAGGCTCGGCCACGCGCAGGCGGCGTCGATCGCGATGAATCGTTCGTAGAAGGCGTAAGGAGAAGGCTCAGGGGGCGCGCCGCGCGCCACCGGTGGCGCGAAAACAGCGAGGAGTGTAAGCAAGGTGTGGGGCAGGAGGCGCGCGCGGAGGCAGTGGGACAGGGTTTGAACTGGTTTTTTCATGAGAGTAAGAGCTCGCGTTCCTGCGCGGGTGATATTCACGCCTCGCGCCCGCCCACTCGATCTCATACCGGCACGATTGACGATGGATCGAAAGGGCCGACCGATCGTCGCGCGAGGCGCAGCGGGGAATCGGCGCACCCGGTGAGCGACCGCCTCAGTTTTCCGCGCTTCCATACAAATATTCCGGGTAACGCCAAGGGGGCGCGTTCTTGGGACCGTCCCGTTTCAGCAAGGCGACCCTCTCGCGGTCTTCGTCGACGAGCCGGCCCAACTTGCCCGCGTCCAAGAGCGGGTCGTTTGTCTCACGCCGCCAGCGCAGCAACTCCGCAGTCAGGCGCTCGCGCACCGCCGCCATCTCCGGCAGGTTGGCCAGGTTGGTCAGTTCGTCAGGATCGGCTTCCAGATCGTAGAGCTCGGCCGGCGGGCTGTTGCGCCAAGTGGCATAGGCGGCGGCCACCGCCGGGGCGGCTGCATCGATCTCCCGCTGTGACGGCCCGGTGTCCACCAACGCATGTGACGTGTAGTACTCCTCTACGGGATTGGGCGTTCCCGGGAGGAGATTGACGATCAGTTTGTAGCGTCGGTCGCGCACCGATCTCTGCGGGAAGAGAAGCGAGGGCCCGGGAAACGGGTGGCTCGAGTTCCAGGAGCCGTGCACGTATCGGCGCGAGCCGGGCGTATGCTTCAGATCGTCGGGCAGCAACGACGCGCCGGGCAGGTTCCGCGGCTGCGGCAGGCCCGCCAGTTTCAGGACGGTGGGAAGGATGTCGACAGTCGAGACGAGCTCGGTCCGCACTGCGGGCGGCTGCTGGCCCGGCAGTCGCAGGATGAGCGGCACCCGAAGACCGAGTTCGTAACAGGTCGCCTTGCCCCGGGCGAATTGCGGCCCGTGATCCCCCAGGAAGAGGATAACCGTGTTATCCGCGTGCCCGGACCGATCCAACTCGTCCATCAACAGGCCCACGCCGGTGTCCAGCCGCTGGACGCAGTTGTAGTAATCGGCTGCGATGCGCCGCAGTCTTGCATTGTCGACCCCAACGGCGGCAGGCGGCCGGGCCTCCGCCTCTCCGATGGGCTGATCGGGCACGCCATGCGACTGGCGCAGGAACGGCAGATGCGCGTCGGCGAAATTCACCATCAGGAAGAACGGACCGCCCTTCGCGAGGAACCGGCCCGCAACCTCGGCTGTTGTCCGCACGTCCCGGTTTTTGAAGCTGTTGTAGCGGGCATCGTCCCAGACCATGTCGAACGGGAACGCCGCCTCCGGCAGGACGTGCAGTTTGCCGATCCGGCCGGTGCGATAGCCCGCCGACTTCAGCAGCCCTGGCAGTGTCGGCCAGCGCTTCACCATCGTGAACTGGTGCGTCGCCAAGCCGATCTGGCCGTGCTGATGAGGATGCAGTCCGGTGAGCAGGCTGGCCCGCGAGGGACTACACACGGCCTGGGTGACAAACGCGTATTCGTATCGGACTCCCTTTGACGCCAGCCGGTCGAGATGGGGTGTCCGCGCGAGGGTGTCGCCGTAGCAGCCCAGCTGGAGGCCGACGTCTTCTCCCACGATCAGGAGGACATTCGGGCGGAGCTCCGCGGCCGCCAGTTGGGGATCCGGCACGCTCTGTACGACGATTGCCGCGAGGAAAGTGAGGAACCGTTGACAGTGCACGCGCACGGCTGGTCAAAACTCGCCCTTGACGCCGAAAATCGCGCTCACGCCCCACTCGATGATGCGGGTTGGGCGCATGTACTTGGGGGTGCCCGGGGCATACTGGAGCAGCTTGAAGTGGTAGCCGCCCGGTGTGTTCAGGTCCTGCACGGATGCAAAAACTCTCACGCGCGATCGGACCGCAAACTCAACGCTCACCGTATCGCGCCGCAGCTTCGCCTGGTAATTGTAGGTTCCAGGAGGAACCGTCGCGCTGGCCGCCACCGCCGTGCGCTGAACCTCGTCCTGCAGGTTGCTGGAGTACTTGATGACATAGCGGGGCCGGGACCAGGTGAGGCCCCAGCTCAGGGACCGCGGATTGAAGCCGGTGAAGTCGGCGGTCGCGGATCCGCTGAGTGAGGACCGGGTGTGGTTGAGGAAAGCCTGCAGGCTCTTGCCCCATTTCCCGATGAATCCGAACGACTGCCGATACGAGAACTCAAGACCGCGCACCCGCGCATCGCCGCCATTGCCGCGGGTGATGATATTGTACTGGAGGGCGTCGCCAGCCGAGGCGATCACACCGTACTGAGCCAGGTTCTCCGGCGTGCCGGGGATCGCGGTCGACGTGAAGAAATTCCGGAGGTTTTTTTGGAAGGCACCGATCGAGCCGAACCCGTCCTTGATCAGGTAGGATTCCATCGACAGGTCGAAATTGTTCGCCGTCCAAGGCCGCAGTCGCGAGTTGATCACGGTGATGTCTTGCTGCGTCGAGGTTTCCGTGATGGTCGAGTAGGTCACACCCGGGATGATGGAAGGGAGGTTGGGACGACCGATCGTGCGCGCGTAGCCGAAGCGCAAAACTAGGTCGTTCCTCAATTCGAACGACGAGTTCAGGCTCGGGTAGAGGCCGTCGTAATCGGTCTTCGCGCTCGAGCCCCGTTCCTTGTAGACAAGTCTGGCCACAGCCAGTGGGTCGGTGGTGATCGGGATGCGGCGGCCGCTTGCGTCGCGGGCGAGGGATCCATCGCTGTTCTTCCGATATTGCGCATTCGGATCCACCTGCGGACCGAAGCCCTCGTCATCGGTG
>JBIJCX010000609.1:0-3351 GCA_044344465.1 Opitutaceae bacterium | reverse complement strand
AGTCCCTTGGTCTCTTGGTCTCTTGGTCTCTTGGTCTCTTGGTCTCTTGGTCCCTTGGTCTCTTGGTCTGGCGCGCAGCGTCGCCAGGCAATCCTCCCGCCGCTGTTCCAGCGCGCGCTCCTCCGCCTTGAACGCGGCCATCCGCTCGGCGAACGACGGCCCCCCGGGAGCCCGGCGCAGGCTCCCGCGCGCCGCTTTGATGGCGGCGAGCTGGCGCTGACGTTGGTCTGGCTTTCGCGGCATGGCCGGAACGTGTCGGAGAAAACCGGCGGTGCCAGAAAAATGAGACTTATAGTCCGTGGTCTTAAAGTCGTCACTCCGCTAGTCTGACCGGATGCCCACACCGGAACCCTCCTTGAAGAAGTTTGGCGCGAATGTTCGCGCCCGACGCGACGCGAAAGAGCTTTCCCAAGAGAAACTCGCTGAGCTCGCCGAGCTCGACCGCACCTACATCAGCAGCGTCGAACGGGGTGCGCGGAACATCAGCATGCTAAGCGTCGTTCGGATCGCGAAGGCGCTCAAGAGTTCTGCCGCGGAACTTTGCGAGGGCATCGATCGATGACCACGCTCTCTGAATGAGAGCAAATCGTGTCGAGGCCCTTGTGGTAGCCGACCTTCCATCGCACAATACCCTTTGCTCTGTTTTCCCTCTCAGCGCTGCTGTTTATGAGCAAGAACCCCAATTGGACGCGCGAAGAGCACATTCTCGCTTTCAATCTCTACAACGACATTCCGTTTGGAACGATTCACGTACACAATCCACGGCTTCAAGAACTGGCGAAGTTACTTGGACGGAGTGTCAACGCTGTGTCCCTAAAGTTGGCTAACATCGCCCGCCTCGATCCCGTTCTTCAAGCTCGCGGCATTCGCGGAATGTCGCATGGGGCCAAAGGCGAGGCCGCCATCTGGGCTGAATTTGCTCACGACCCCGAGTCACTCGCCTTCGAAAGCGAACGACTGCACGCACAATATCTAGGGAAGAGCTTGGAAGAAGTCGCGGAAATTGAGACGCAAGATTTGCCGAAGGCAGGCATCGAGCGCGATGCGGTTGTGAAGGTTCGGGTGAACCAAAGTTTTTTCCGTCGTCGAATTCTCTCAGCGTACAATTTCCGTTGCTGCGTCACGGGTCTCGCTGTGCGGTCCCTGCTCACCGCCAGTCACATCGTGCCGTGGGCGGAGGATAAGGAGAATCGTCTCAACCCAAAAAACGGACTTTGCTTAAACGCGCTGCATGACCGCGCCTTCGACCGACACCTGATGTGGATTGAGGACGGGTTCTTGATCCGATTTGCACCGCATCTCCACAAGACAACGCAAGCGACGAAGGAGGCTGCTGAATGGCTCACCCGTTTTGAGGGACAAAAGCTCGTGCTGCCGAAGACCTTTTCTCCCGCCACAGAACTCCTGAAGAAGCATGCGGCTAATTGCAGAGCGAACGCTGGCTGAGGTCTGCGTCCTCAAGACATCCAAACAGAGAATCACTCGTTCACCGCAACGATTCTGTAGTCATCGGTGAGACACTCTGAGTCGATATTTTTAGCAGATACCGCCCCTTTAACCTCTGTGAAGAATTCGTCCAGCGCCACCTGAGCGTCTTCAACCGATTCAAATCGAGTCGGCTTGGATGCCAAGTTTGTGTCGTCAGTCCAACCGGCATCATCCCATCCGTAGGAGTATCTAAGCTCGATTTTATATGGCATGGTAAATCCAGGGTCAAAAGGTGTCTTGGAAAGTTGATAGACTTCGGTCGTTGCGACCAGCCCATTGAGCGATTCATCGAACTCGTCACTCATCGCAGCGATGTTTTCGAATTCACAATGTCCGAAAAACTGGACGGAAAGATTCGAAATCACGGCTACCCGTGGCGGATGATCCGGGCTGAGTTTCTCGATCAGCTGTTCGCCTTCCAAATCAAACTACGGTAGGTTGGGATCGGTCCGATCATGGCCGACATTTTCTCAAAGCGTAAACGGTCCGCCGTGATGTCCGCCATCCGTTCGCGCGGCAACCGGGACACCGAGCTGCGGCTGATCGCGATCTTCCGGGCGCACGGCATCATCGGCTGGACGACGCGGAGCGTCGCTCCGGGAAAAAGTTGAAGCGGGGAAGTTGAAGTTTAAGCCGAAGCCAGAGTTCCGAGTCCGGCCGGATTTTGTTTTTCCACGGCTTCCTCCTTCGCCAAGGCTGCGGCGGACAGGGAAACTCGCGGTCTTCGTTGACGGCTGCTTCTGGCATGGGTGCCAGAAGCACATCACGATTCCGAGGCAGAACGCGAAGTTTTGGCAGGACAAACTTGCCGCCAACCGGACCCGCGACCGGCTCGTGAACCGGACGTTGCGCACCATGGGTTGGAAAGTACTCCGGATTTGGGAGCATGAATTGACGAAGCAAAACGAGCGCCGGCTGCTGGCGCGGCTGCGGCGGATGCTGCCGGCGTGAGGCCGTGGATCCCATTTGTGCGCGCGCGCGCACAATCTCGATCCGACATCCGCTGCCGGCCTGGCATGACCGCTGAAGCCGGCTCATTGCGCTTGCGATACACTCACCTCCGGAACTAATTGCCTGCATGTTCTTGAAGGCCATTGTCGACGGCAAAGTGCGGCGAATCCGTTTGTCGCCCGTGCTTGCCCGGCTTCATCGCAAGAACGCGGGTAAGACGATGACGGACGTGGAGGCGGTTGCTTTTGTCGAAGCGAAACGGCGGGAAAAAGCGCTGCGTGAGGCGCGACCTTACCTTGCTGCTCGTTCTTGATACGTGCGTGTTGAAGCTCGCCACTCTGCCGGGCGAGACCAACTATGCCGCTCTGATTGTCGAGATGGTGCTTGCCGGGAGGCTGCATGCCACCGCGTCTCCCGCCATGTTGGAGGAATACGGGCATGTGCTGTCCGGTGCCGACGAGTTTCTCACGGCGCTGACGACGAAACTGGAACTCTGTTTTCCGCTGACCACGTTGCGCGTGATTCGGCATTCGCCCGACAATCGATTTCTCGAATGCGCCCTCGCTGCCGGAGCGGACTGGTTGCTCACCGTGAACACCGCCCCCGGACAATTTGATCGGGCGGCCTATGGCCAGACGCGGGTGACAACTCCCGGACGATTTCTGCGTTTGCCCGAGGTTCAGGCATTATTGCGGGATCTGCCGTAGGGCAACCGTGCAATCCACAAATTCAACGCGGACCACTGCCGCCACCAGTGCCCGCCGCACCAAGGGCAAGCCTGGCCGTCGGGCCGACAAACCCGCCGCCAGGCTCACGCTCTTCCGCTGCGCGTGGAAATTCGAACATGCTCTCGACGCAACCTTGCGAACTTTGGCCAGACTGCCGGCGGTGGGCCGCAGGCGGAACTTTCGC
>JBIJCX010000608.1:0-3362 GCA_044344465.1 Opitutaceae bacterium | reverse complement strand
CGGTGTCGATATCGGTGCGCTTCTGGCAATCGAGCGGCGTCCCACGCTGGCCGAAGCTCAGCTCAAAATCTCCTGCATCCACCGTCAGCAAACGGTGGAGGCCGAGGTTGCGAATGAGCTCCAGGTTGCGCTGGCCCACGCGCGAGGCCACCAGGCTGCCGCTGGCCGATGACTTTTTCAGTTCAATCGCCGCTCCGGCCAGCACGCCGAGGAACGTGCTGTCCATGCTCGCGCAGTGTTCGAAATCGAGCACAAAGCGGGTTTGCCCGCGTTTCATCATCTCCAAAAGAAAATCCCGCAGGCAACCGCTGTTCTGAAAACTCGCGCGCCCCTGGATGCGCACGACCACCGGGTCGGAGTACGCATCCACGAGAAAGGCGGGATTGCTGGCGGTTTCAGACATGGTGCAAATGGAAGCCGCGCCTGAGCGCGGCACCAAAAAGTGGTCGTATTGGCGGTTTCAGCAAGCGATACGGTCCGGGAGTTGATTTTACATTTGCGGATTCGCAGCCAGCACCGGCCAACCCGCCCTGCCGGCGGTCAGAAGGGGGACGGCACAGACGACACTGACTCCAGAGCCGCCTGGCGCCCCTTCCAGCGCAGTCAGGTCCGTGCGACGATTTGCCGCAGCACATACGGCAGGATGCCGCCGTGCTGGTAGTAATCGATTTCGATCGGGGTATCGATCCGGCACCGCACGGGCACGTTTTCCACCCGGCCGTCCTGACGCGTGATGCGAAGCGTCACGTCCTGCTGGGGCTTCAGCCCACCCTCGAGTCCGATGACGTCGTAGGTCTCGTAGCCATCGAGCTTGAGCGTCTGGGCGGTCGTGCCCTCCTTGAATTGCAGCGGCAGCACCCCCATGCCGACCAGGTTGGAACGATGAATGCGTTCGAAGCTCTGCGCGACGACGACCCTGACGCCGAGGAGGTTGGTGCCCTTCGCGGCCCAGTCACGCGAAGATCCGGTGCCGTACTCCTGGCCGGCGATCACGATGAGCGGTGTCTTCGCCGCGATGTGCTTCGCCGCCGCATCATAGATCGCGAGTTTTTCGCCGGTCGCCTGGTAGATCGTGTTGCCGCCCTCCTCGCCGCCGAGCATGAGGTTCTTGATCCGGACGTTGGCGAAGGTGCCGCGGACCATCACGCGATCGTTGCCGCGGCGCGAACCATAGGAATTGAATTCCTCGAACGGCACGCCGTTCTCAATCAGGTAGCGCCCGGCGGGCGACGTCTTCTTGATCGCCCCGGCGGGCGAAATGTGATCCGTCGTCACCGAGTCGCCAAAGATGCCGAGCGCCCGTGCCCCCGTGATCTCCGCGATCGTGCCGGCCGACATGGAAAAGCCCGCGAAAAACGGCGGCTCCTGAATGTACGTCGACTGGTGATCAAACTGGTAGACATTGCCCGCCGTCGAGGGGATTTCGTTCCACTTCGGATTTTGCGCGGCAAAATTGCTATAGAGCCTCCGGAATACCTCGGGCTTGAGCGCCGCCTGCATCTGGTCGCGAACCTCCTGCAGCGTCGGCCAAAGGTCCTTGAGCATAACGGGCTGGCCGTCCTTCCCGGTGCCAATCGGCTCCTGCGACAGATCGATGTCAACGCGTCCCGCGAGGGCGAACGCGACGACCAGCGGTGGCGACATGAGGAAGTTCGACTTGATGTTCTGGTGGACGCGCGCCTCGAAGTTGCGGTTGCCCGAGAGCACGGAGGCCGCGACGAGATCGTTCTTTACCACCGCCTCCTCGATCGGCGCCGCCAGCGGGCCCGAGTTGCCGATGCAGGTGGTGCAGCCGTAACCGACCGTCTGAAACCCGAGTTGGTCGAGGTAGGGCGCGAGGCCGGTTTTTTCCAGATACTCGGTCACGACGCGCGAACCGGGGGCCAGCGACGACTTAACCGCCGGATTGACCTTGAGCCCCTTCTCCACCGCTTTTTTCGCCAGCAGGCCGGCGGCCAGCATCACGCTCGGATTCGACGTGTTGGTGCAACTCGTGATCGCGGCGATCAGCACCGAGCCGTGGCCAATGCGCGTGCCACCGACCTCGGCGGAAACGGTCGAGAATTCCGCGGCCTTCTTGCCAAAGCCATTTTCCGCCACGGGCCTTGAAAACGCCGTGACAAACTCCTGCTTCATCCGCGGCAGCTCGATCCGGTCCTGCGGCCGCTTCGGCCCGGCGACACTCGGCACCACTGCGCCCAGGTCGAGTTCCAGCTCCTGCGAATAGTCGATGCTGCCCCGTTGCGGGATCCCCCACAAGCCCTGCGCCCGATAATAGGCCTCATACAGTGCAACGTGTTTTTCGTCCCGGCCGGTCGCGCGCAGATAATTCGAGCACTCGGCATCGACGGGGAAGAAGCCCATGGTGGCGCCGTACTCCGGAGCCATGTTCGCGATCGTCGCGCGATCGACCACGGGGAGCGCCTGCGCGCCCGGACCGAAAAACTCGACGAATTTGCCCACGACCTTGGCCTTGCGGAGCATCTGGGTGACCGTGAGCGCGAGGTCCGTCGCCGTCACCCCTTCGCGGAGCGCGCCGGTGAGGTGCACACCGACCACATCGGGCGTGAGAAAATACACCGGCTGGCCCAGCATGCCCGCCTCGGCCTCGATGCCGCCGACGCCCCAGCCGACGATGCCGATGCCGTTGATCATGGTCGTGTGCGAGTCGGTACCGACCAGCGTGTCGGGATAGCACACGCCCGCTGCATCGCTGAGCACACCTTTGGCGAGAAACTCGAGGTTCACCTGGTGCACGATGCCGATGCCCGGGGGCACGACCTTGAAGGTCTCGAACGCCTGCATGCCCCATTTCAGAAACTGGTAGCGCTCGCGGTTGCGCGTGAACTCAAGCTCGAGATTCTTTTTCAGCGCGTCCGCCGAGCCGGCAAAGTCCACCTGCACCGAATGGTCGACCACGAGATCCACCGGCACGAGCGGCTCGATGATCTTCGGGTTCTTGCCCATGCGAGCCACAGCCGAGCGCATGGCCGCCAGGTCGACGAGCAGCGGCACGCCCGTGAAATCCTGCAGCACGATGCGAGCGACGACGAACGGTATCTCCGCCGTCCGCTCCGCCTTGGCTCCCCAGCCCGCGAGATCCCGGATGGCGCCCTCGGCCACTCGTTTGCCGTCGCAGTTGCGCAGCAGCGACTCGAGCACCAGCCGGATCGAGACGGGCAGTCGCGAGACCTTGAAGCCGGCCGACTCGAGCGCGGGCAGGGAGTAGAACTTGTGTGACGCCCCGTTCGCGGTGAACGACTGCAACGTCTCGAAGGGATTCGGGAGAGAACTCATTTGGATTTCAAAAACTGTAGCGGCGGTGTGTGACCGCCGAAAAAGAAATGGCAAGGCGGGCACAG
>JBIJCX010000607.1:0-3367 GCA_044344465.1 Opitutaceae bacterium | reverse complement strand
ACCACGTAGAGCCCGACCATCGCGGTGACGATGGCCGTAAACATCACCTTTAGTACGGCAAGATCCTTGAAGTAGAACTGGGCCGTGAGCTTGCGGGCGCTGCCGAAGCCGGCGCGCTCGAGGAAGAAGCCGAAGCCGATTCCGATGACGAACGCGACGATCAGGGAGACCTCGTCGTGGAAGAGGCCGAAGCGGTAGAAGGGTGCGTTCATAGCCACTGCCTCCGGACGAACCAGGCGAGCCCATAGGCGCCGCCAAAGATGCACATCATGGCCACCCAGCTGCCGGCGTTGAGCAATGCGCCGCCGGTGAGCGCCTGGCCGCTCATGCAGCCGAGCGCGAGCTTGGCGCCGACCGCCAGGATGGCCCCGCCAACAAACGCGAGGATCAGCCGCCCGGACGTGGAGATGCGCGGACCCTTCTCGACGGTGACGCGCAGACGGTTGGCAAACGCACCTGAGAGCAGACCGCCGACGAACACGCCGATGACCTGAAACACGAGCCAGTCCTTGAACGGGCTCACCGTGCCATCGCCCAGATACTCGGCGTAAAACGCGTTCGCCTTGGCGTGCGCCGGGGCGACGGCGTGGACCGCGGCGGCCACGGCACTGGTGAATGCGCCCGAGGCACCGAGGCCGCGACCCATGACCACGAATGACGCGAGCAACACGAGCCCGAGACCGAAGCCGGCCAGATAGGGATTCAAATAGGGTTTGGCGGGAGGCGACGGAGGCGACATGGCGGAAAAATCGGTGGAGCGTGCCGGTGGTTACGAGCCGGCGGCGACGCGCAGCCAGTGGCTTTCCTGGCCCGCGTAAACGAGGATGAAGCGCAACGCCAGGCCGCCGACGAGGACGAGCACGGCGGGAGCGAGCGTGTGGCGGATGCGGTTCTGCAGCTCGAGGTACTGGAGCATGAGCGGGGCGAGGATGCCGGTGCCAATCACCAGCACCCAGAACGGCGCCGCGTAGGCGCCGGTGAGCAGCATCTCCGCGGCCCGGCGATTGACCTCGGTCGACGTGAGCAGACCGATCAGGAAGAGCAGCAGCAGGCCCAGTTCGATCGTGAGGAAGCTGTTGTCTGCCCGGGTGAGCACCGGCGCGATGCTCGTATCCGGACCGCGGCCCTGCGACCAGCGGGCCAGCGAGGAGAGCAGGAAGTCGGCGAAGGCCGGGCGCTCCTCGTCCTTCATGGCGATGACAAGAATTGCGTGCAGCAACGCGGCGGCCGTGGAGAGGCCGGAGAAAAGGAAGAGCGGTCCGAGCAGGGACGTGTTCCAAAGCGGCCGGGCGGGCAGGCCACTGATCAGGATGCCCGTGTAAATGCCGAGGGAGACGCCGAGGATCATGTTGGCGAGACCGATGCCGATCACCACCCGTGGCCGCGCGAGGATGAAATCGCTGATCGTCACCAGCACCGGAAAGCGTTTGGCCACGGAGGGAATGGCCTCGGGGAGATGGGTGAGGGCGTTGGCCAGCAACGCAGGAAAGACGAACAGCAGAATCCACGAACCCCACGACATCGGCGACGTCACCTCGAACGTCAGGTAAAGCCGCCAGACGTAGAATTTATTGGAAAGGTCGAGGAAGAGCGCGAGGAGGCCGAGGCCGAGCAACGCCATCCCCACCAGCGGACCGATGGTGCAGCAGACCATGGCATGGCGCTCCCGCGGCTTGACGAGGAGCAGGCGGGTGCCGGCGATGATCATCAGGCCGGCGACGAGGCCGCCGAGAAAGAGGTAGACGGGAATTTCCCAACCCCAGGCGTGCAGCACGGGGTCGATGCCGGGGTTGTGGCGGGTGGTGGTCAGTTCGATCGGCATGGCGGATCAGGTCAGATAGTAGATGCGGGGCTGGCAGCCGGCCTCCGGCAGGAGGGTGTGATGGGCGCGGGCACCGAGGAGTCTGCTCACCTCGCTCTGCGGATCCTCCAGGTCGCCGAAATGCATGCAGTGCGTCGGGCAGACGGAGACACAGGCCGGTTTTAGGCCCTGCTCGACGCGGTGGAGGCAGAACGTGCACTTGTCGACGTAGCCGTCGGGATGGACGAAGCGGGCGTCGTAGGGACACGCGGCGATGCAGCCTTTGCAGCCGATGCACTTGTTGTGCGTCACGAGTACGACGCCGCCGTTCTGGTGGATGTGGCTGGCTCCGGTCGGGCAGCAATAGACGCAGGGCGGATTGTCGCAGTGGTTGCAGCGCTCGGAACGGATCTCCAGCCGCGGATTCGGAAACGTGCCGCGCACCTCCTCGGTGATCCAATCGCGATTGTAGCCCTCGGGCACGTTGTTCTCCGTCTTGCAGGCGACGACGCAGTCCATGCAGCCGACGCAGCGACGGGTGTCGATGACCATGACGTAGCGCGACATGTTCAGGCTTTCTCCGCGGGTTCGAGGGTGACGAAGTTGACGTTCATCGCGGTGCCGCCCATGAGCGGATCGGTTCTGTAACGGGTGATGAGCTGCGCGTCGCTGGCGCCCTTGCCGAAGGCGTGCCGCAGGCCGCGGGAACTGTGGCCGAAGCCGTGGACGAGGTAGACGCAGTCGGGACGGATGCGCTCGGTCGCCTTGACGGCGATGCGGTTGCTGAGCACGCCGTCCTGGTTTTTCAGGCGGACGTTGTCGCCGCTCTTCAGTCCCAGGCGGCGCGCAATGGCGGCGTTCACCCAGACGGCGTTGGTATCCATCATGTCGCTGAGCAAGCGGTTGGAATGCGTGCGGCTGAACGAGTGAACCGGAGCGCGGCCGAAGAGCAGACGGAAGGCGCCGGGCGGTCCGGCCACGGGCGGCACGTATTTCGGCACCGGATCGAAGCCGGCCTTTTCGAGCTGCGACGAGTAGAACTCGATTTTGCCGGACGGCGTGCCGAACTCAGCGGGCGCGCCTTCGTCGAAGTAGAGCGGCTGTCGCGGACCGCGGATGAGGCCGTTCTTCTTCAGGGCGGCGAAATCGAGCCCGGCGTCCTTCACGCGATGGGCGAGGTATTCCTCGATGTCCTGCCATGGGTAGAAGGCGCCGAGGCCGAGTTTCTCGGCGAGTTTCTTGGCGATCCACCAGTTCGGCTTCTGGTCGTGCGGCGACGCGATGACCGGCTGCCGCAACGCAATGAACGGCTCCTTGAAGAGCTCGACGTTCAACTCGTCGTGACGCTCGAGATAGGTGGACTCTGGCAGCACGACGTCGGCCCAGCCGGCGATCTCGCTCGGGATCACGTCGACGACGACGAGCAGGTCGAGCTGTTTGATGGCGCGGATCGTCTCGGCCTCGTTGGGCAGGGCGTGCAGGAGATTGGTCGCGTAAACGAGCCAGCCTTTGATCGGGTACGGTTTGCCGGTGAGGGTGGCTTCGCGGATGCCGGTCGTGAGCGCC
>JBIJCX010000606.1:0-3369 GCA_044344465.1 Opitutaceae bacterium | reverse complement strand
ACGCCGCACGACCTCGGACGCCCTTTGCGCCGCCGTCATCGCGGACCGCGCCGCGGCTTCCACCGCCGGGTCGGCCCCATCGTGCACCGCCACCCAGGCGCGGATCTTGGCCTGCTTGTCGACGTGCAGCGCGGCGTGTTTTTGTTCAAGGGCGCGAAACGCCGCCCCCTGTGGGCCCTCCGCCTGCCGGCGCCACTGGGTCTGGTTGAAGATCACCGGCGTGTCCGGTTGAAACTGGTAAAATACGAACAGCAGCGCGCCGAGCATCACGATGAAGAACTGCATCGGAATCTTGAACACGGCGTTGAACATCAGGCCCAGCCGCCCTTCCCGCAGCTGCGCCCCGCCAATGTAGCGCTGCACCTGCGACTGGTCGGTGCCGAAATACGAAAGGGAAAGAAAAAATCCGCCGAGCACGCCGCTCCAGAGGGTGTACCGCACCTTCAGGTCCGGGGTATAATCCACCGCGTGGAGCTTGCCCATCGCACCGGCGATGTGCGCCGCATCGGCCGGCAGTTTCGTCAACAGCACGACAAACGCCGTGATCATGCCGCCGAAGATCACCGCCATCTGCCAGCGTTGCGTGAGGTTCACCGCGGCGCTGCCCCCGGTCACCGTGTAGACGATCGCGAGCACCCCCGTGAAGACGATCGTGAGGTCCAGCCGCCACCCGAGCACGGTCGCGAGGATGATCGAGGGCGCGTAGATGGTGATTCCCGCCTGGATGCCGCGCTGCAGCAGAAACAGGCCCGCACCCAGCAAACGCGTCTTCCGGTCGAACCGCTGGCCGAGAAACTCATACGCCGTGTAGACCCCGAGCTTGCGATAAATCGGCAGGAACACGGCGCACACGACGATCAAGGCGAGGGGAAGGCCGAAATAATTCTGGATGAAAGCGATTCCGTTTTCGTAGGCCTGGCCCGGCAGCGAAAGATAGGTGATCGTGCTCGCCTGCGTGGCCATGACGGACAGCCCGATTGTCCCCCACTTTGTCGTGCTGCTGCCCTTGAGGTAGGTGTTGAGATTGTCGGTGTGGCGGGTGCGCCACGTGCCGTAGGCCGCGATCCCCAGCATCGTCCCAAGCAGCACCATCCAATCGAGGACGTTCATGCGAAGACGCGGGAAAAGATCGTGAGCAGCACGACCACGAGGACAAAGCACCCAAACACGAACCAGTAGACGCCGCGCCAGGTGCGGAAACCCGGCACCCCCGGCGTCTCGTCGCCCGCGTCAGACGCCCGGCCGGGCTGATCCGCCGGGGCATCGTTTCGGAACCTGCGGGGTGAAGGCACCCCGCCTCCTTCGGGCGGCGACGGCGAAATCATTTCCCGAGCGAAACGAGGTTCGCGAAAAGCCGGTAGGCGCCGGGCACGCCGGCCGGCAACTGGCGGAAGAACGCGAGGCCGGTGTAAACGTAGTATCCCTTGCCGTGCCGCGCGATCAACACGCTGCTCTTCAGCGGCGCCTCTCCGGGATCGCTCATCGCCAGCAGCGGCTTGAACTGCTGCTCGTCCCAGCTGCTGGGAAAATAGGCTCCCCGCTCCTGCACCCAACCCGCGAAATCCGCCGCCGTGATCCTGTTCGGCACGTTGAGCGCCGGGTCATCGGGCGCGAGAAACGACACCGGGGCGTTCTCATCGGTCACGCGCAACTGTGGCGCCGAGCCCGCAATCGAGAGTTCATAGGGTGCCAGCGGCACGCGCAGGCTGCCGCTCGGGCGGTTGTATTGCGCGATGGCGGTCCCACCGGCCTCGACCCAGGCGAAGAGCCCAGGCAGATTCGCCGCCAGATCCTTGCGCTCGTTAAACGCGCGCACCCCGATCACGACCGCATCCAGGCCGCGTAATTTCTCCGGCGTCAGGTCCGCCCCGGTGAGCTGCTTCACGGCATAACCCATCTGCTCCAAATTTTCCGCCACACTGTCACCGGCACCGGGCAGGTAGCCGATCCTGCGGCCGCGGATCGCGAGGTCGAACGCGGCGACCTTGAGTCGCTCCGGCGGTTGGAGCAGCTGCACCGGAAGATGGGCGTAGTTGAATGCGACCCGGCCATTGTTGAACCGCACCCCGCCAACCTCGGCCGTCGCCGTGAGGCTGCCGGAAGCCGTCTGGGCGGGGGCGGTGACGGTGAACGTGATCCGCGCCTTGTCGCCCACGCGGGCCAGGTTGAAGGGCTGGCTCGCCGGGGAGATTTTCCACGCTGGAGGCGCATCCAGCCGCAAGGTGCCGGCGGTGCCGGCGCGCGCGCTGGTCACTTCGACGGCCACCGGCTTCGACCCACCGGGAGCGAACAGCGCGACCTCAAAGGGAAAAGCCAGCGCGACCGGCGGAATGACCAGGAGGGGACGCCGGGACTGCGCCGCCGGGGCCGCCGCGATCAAACGTACCGGTTCAGTGGCGACGACGAGTGTCTGCCCGCCGACCGCAAAGACAAAATCGACCGGAAACGCCGGCGGGGCCTCGGGCCGGCCGATCAGTTTCGGGTCGTCGACCCGGAAGAGTCCCGGGGTTCCCTCCTCGCGCAGCCAGTAGGGCTGGCTGATCGGAGTTTGCAAGGGAAGCACGTGGGTTGACTCCCGGGTGGTTGGATGGCCGACGGAGAGCCCCGCGTTGATTGCGACGGCCGCGCCCCTTGCGCGCACCTCAATCCAGCGCACCGGCGCTGCTGCCCGCACGGTGGCGGTATGCCGCACGCCAAATTTCTCCCCCGGGACGACTTCAGCGGATGCGGTGGTCGTCGCGACACTCAGGCCCAGACACGCCTGCAAAATGCGATCGAGTTGCGCCCGTTTGTCGGCGATGACGGGATCCGTGGGCAGCGCGGCGAGCTTTGCCCGCATCACGAGTACCACGGGCACGCTCGACGCCGGATCGGCGATCATGAACCGGGCGATCGCATCGTCGGCGAGTTTCGCGATCTCGGCTCCGCCCGGAAAGCGGCCAAACGCCACATCGACGCCGTCGAGGATGTCGCCCGTCGCCGGCTCGCCCGCCAGCAGGTTGAACGTCTCCTGTCGCGGGCCGCCGCTGCCAGCCGCGGCGGCGCCGAAATTGCCGAAGCCCTGGGTGATGTGCTGGCCGCGGCTGCGCGCCGCGATGGCCGCCAGACTCTCGCCCGTCACCGGGTCGTTGCCGCCCGCCTCGATGCGGAGCCCGGCGGGAGTGTCGCCTCCGCCGCCCTTGCCGCCCCGGCCGCCAAACCGCGTGTTTTGCAGCACCCGCTTCGGTTGCCACGGCGTCAATCCTTCGGCGAGCTGCTCGGGAAAGGCCTTCGGATCGCCCGCAACCTTGAACGCCTCGACGGCGAGCACCGCGGATGCGACGTGCTGGCCGTGCTGGCCCGGGGACTGCACGGGCGAAAAGCCCGCGA
>JBIJCX010000037.1:0-37789 GCA_044344465.1 Opitutaceae bacterium | reverse complement strand
GTGCCCGCATGACTGGCCGCTCGATCGTGTTTCGAATGCGGGCACGGGGACGTGCCCGCCCACCCAAGGATAGCAGCTGCAGGAAACTGAGATTCGCCCGGTGTTCACCGGGGTGCTCTTACGTGAGCTTGCGCGTCCGGGCACACCAATCCACTTTGGCGGCGCAACATGTCCGCCGACCGCCTCGCCGAACTCCGCCGCCAGCGCGCTTTACTGCAGGAGCATCTCGCCTGGCTGGATCGCGAAATCGTGGAGGCTTCACCGCCGACCAAACCGTCGGGATCCGGCGTAGCACCGCCGACCCCGGCGATCGCGTCCACAGCGCCCGAGCGTTCGGCGCGGGAGGTGGCGACACCGACCAGGCCGCCGTCCGGGTCCGGCCTCGCACCGGACACGATTCTGGACGAATTCCGGGTTGCGCCTGACACGCTGCGCACCGACGTACGCAAAGGCTGCATCCTCTATTTTGTGGGCGCGTTCGCGGTGCTCGCCCTCTGCATCATGGTCATGTATTACGCGCTCAGCCGACGCTGAACCGGTCCCAGGATCACCAACCAGTTCGCGCCCGGTGAAATTTCTCCGGCGTTGGCCGGAGAATGCTCAGCTTACCGCCGGGTAGCTGCCGAGCCACTTGACGAGCGGACAGAATTTTTTCAGCTCGGACAGCGCCGCCTTCATGTTCGCATCGTCGTAGTGGCCGGTCACATCGAGGAAAAAGAAATAATCCCACGGGCGCTTTTTGCTCGGGCGCGACTCGATCTTCGACAGGTTGATCCCGCGCTCCGCGAGGGGCATCAGCATCTTGAGCAGTGCACCCGAATGCGACGCCGCCTCGTCGCCCAGCGACACCAGCAGGCTGGTGACATCCTTGCCCCGGCCGACGGGACCGGAGGCCTTGCGGCCCA
Organism: Opitutaceae bacterium; assembly: GCA_044344465.1. Classification (GTDB taxonomy): domain Bacteria; phylum Verrucomicrobiota; class Verrucomicrobiia; order Opitutales; family Opitutaceae; genus ER46. The sequence continues at coordinate 36,884 of JBIJCX010000037.1, read as the reverse complement.
GGACAAAGAACCGGGTGGTGTTATCCGCCTTGTCCTGGATGTTCCGCACGATGATCGGCACCCCGTAGTGCTCCGCGGCGAGTTCGCCCGCCACTGCCGCGGTGCCCGGCTCGAGCTTGACCATCTGCACCGCGCGCGAGGTGCTCGGCGCGTCGACGAGTTGGGCGTGAGGCAGGTGCCGCTGCAGCCAGTGCCGGCACTGCGCCAGGGCCTGATCCTTGGAATAAACCCGGGTTATCTCCTCGAGGGGAGAGTTCGAAATCAAGGCGTGGTTTATCTCGAGGTAAATTTGCGCGACGATCTTCAGGTCGCTCTCGACGAAACTGTCGAGGGCCTCGCGCACCGAGCCCTCGGTGGAATTTTCAATCGGTATGACCGCGTAATCGTTCTCGCCCTTCTCGACCGCGGTGAAGATGTCGCTGACGGTCGCCATCGCGTGGTAGTCAACGCTGGCGCCGAATTTCTTCAGCGCCGCCCCGTGGGTGTTGCTCGCCTCGGGGCCGAGGTACGCGATCATCAGCGGCTTCTCGAGCGCGATGGCCGCCGACATGATCTCGCGGTAAATCGCGCGCAGCGCCTCGTTCTTGATCGGTCCCTCGTTTTGCGCCGTCACCTTGCGCATCACGGCATCCTCGCGCTCCGCCACGTATATTTGCCCGCCCTGACTGCGCTTCAATTTCCCAATCTCGGCCGCCAACGCCAGCCGCTGGTTCAGCACCTCGACCAGTTGCTTGTCGAGCTGGTCGATCTTCTCGCGAATGGTCCCGAGTTCCATGTCAGGTTTGCGGGGCTGCGCCGCCCTCGGTTGCCGCTTTTTCGACCGCCATTTCAACCGCCGTTTCGATCGGCGTCTCGACGGCGCCGTAGTTCTCCCGCCGGGGCACGGGGGCCTCGAGCGGCAGTTGCTCGTCCGCCAGGCCCATGTCGGCGTCGTTCGGCGTGTGGGTGTTGGAAGAATTTTTCAACCAATCGTCGATCTGGCGTGACGACAGCACGTCCGATGCCGGCAGTTCGTCGAGCGACTTGATGCCCACGAACTCGAGAAACTGATCCGTGGTGCCGTACTGGATCGGCCGACCCGGCGAGTCCGCACGGCCCACGATGTAGATGAATTCGCGCTCAAGCAGCTTGTTGATGCCGGCCTCGGCCGACACCCCGCGAATCGTCTCGATCTCCCCGCGAGTGACCGGCTGCCGATACGCGATTACCGCCAAGGTCTCGATTGCCGACTGGCTCAGTCGCACGGGAGGCGGTTCCTGCCGCAGGATGCGCAACCAGCGCGCGAAACGCGGATGAGTGACCAAACGGTAGCCGACGTTGCCCTCGATTAGCAGCAATCCATCGTCGGAAGCGCGGAGTTCCGCCGCAATCTCGTCCATGGCCTCCCTAATCTGCGCCGCGGTGATCAAGGAAGGCACCTCCTGATAGAGATCGGCATCCGGTGCCGGGACACCCGCGACGTCGACCTCGGCGGTTACTGGAGTTTCCATCGCGGTCGTCTCTTCGCTCCCGCTGATCGCAGGCGGCATTTCCGCGCCATCGGTGGTCGCCGTCGGCTTGGTTTCATCGCTGAGCAACCCTGGCGCAAATTCTCCCGCCCGGTCGTGAAACCGCGTAAATGCGGCCTGGATATCCTTGGGCGCAAGCGGTTGGTTCGAGGACAGCAGGAGTGCTTTGAGCACTTTTTTCAGGTTAAATGCCATGCGAGGAAATCGGGACGAGTGATGCGCCGCGTCCGGTCGCATGCAACCTGAATTTGTCACCACGACCATGTGAATAATTCTGGCCAATTCTGCTGGTTCTTGAATTTCTCATGGGGAATGCTGCACGTCGATTTTTGCATCCTGGGCGCCGGCCCATCCGGTCTGACTTTTGCCCATCAGGTTTTGCGGTCCGGCAATTCGTCGTTCGTAGTGCTGGAGAAGGAGGCGGAAGCGGGTGGCTTGTGTCGGTCGGACATGGTGGATGGCGCTCCGCTTGACCTCGGCGGCGGACATTTCCTCGACCTGCGGCGGTCCACTGTACTGGATTTTCTTTTTCAGTTCATGCCCCGCGCGGAGTGGAAGGAACACACCCGCATCGCTCGGATTCGCCTGCGCGGAAGTGAAGTCGACCATCCCTTGGAGGCTAACCTGTGGCAATTGCCGCAAGCCGATCAGATCGATTTCCTGGAGTCGATCGCGCAGGCCGGCTGCGCGAGCGGCACCCCGCCGCCGGAGGAATTTGGCGAGTGAATCCGTTGGAAGCTGGGCCGGCGGATAGCGGATGACTACATGCTGCCCTACAACCGGAAGATGTGGTGCATGCCGTTGGAGCAACTGGGCACGTACTGGCTGCAGAAGCTGCCGGCAGTTTCTTTCCGGGAAATTCTGCAGAGCTGCTTGGAACGTCGGGCGACGGGCACCTTGCCGGCGCACGGCACCTTCCTTTACCCAGCGCAACATGGTTATGGCGAAGTCTGGCGCCGGATGGCGGCGGCGTTGGGCGATCACTTTCGCCCCAGTTGCCCGGTGGTTTCGCTCGATCCGGTGAATCGCATCGTGAATGGCGAGTATCACTAGGCACGGTTGAATACCTGACGGCGCAGGGGATTCCGGTGTTCCGTCAAACAGCGGCGGAGTCTGAATGCCGCTTACGCGGATGCCGTGGAGCGGGCGCGGAGCGAGGCGGTCGTGGTCGTGTTTCCCAGGGGGACCATCGATCCTGCGATGGCCTCGGAGTGCGCCCGCCCTCTGGAAGCTGGTTACGACCTGGCGATTGCCAGTCGCAATCTGCCCGGGGCGCACAACGAGGAGGACGAAGAGTTCCTCAAGATCAGAAAGTGGGGTCATGGCCCTGAGCGTGGTTGCGGCGCTCTTGTGGCGGCGGGAGGGCTGGCGGGTCCGCGATGTCCTGCATGGCGTGAAGGGCTTTACCGTCGACGCCTACCGCCGGATGCAGATCTCCGAGACGGGTGTGACGATCGATTTCGAGATGGTGGTGCGAGCCTACCGGCTGCGGCTGCGTCGGATCGAATTTCCCGTGCGCGAAGTTGGTCGTCCCCACGGCGAAACCAAATTTCCAGTCTGGCCGACGGGCAAACGTCTGGCGATGTTCCTGCTCTCCGAGTTCTCCCGAAAACTGTAGGAACGGAGCCGGTGCGGAAGCTGGTTACGATTCTGCCGGCAGCGGCGGACTCGCATCGGGCTTGGCCGCCCCGCCCCGCCATCCTTCGGCCAACGCGAGCCAGCCGACAAACATCAGCAACAACCACATGGCATAACCGCCGGCGAGATAACCGGTGTTTTGCGCGGGAAACGAGGTGCTGTCGACCAGGGCGACGATCAGCACGAGCGCAACGATTGAGCCGAGCAAGGCGAGACCCAGGAAGGTGAAGCAGGACACCCGGCGCCGAAAGATCGCGATGCCGCCCGCCGCCAGCAACGCGGCCAAAGCTGCTCCACCCACCCAGGGCGCGAGGGCTGAGTAAACCCTTCCAATTCTGTCAAGAATCGCCAGCCGCAGGCCCTCGCGCCAGACCGGTTTCGGGGTGAAGGAAGTGCTGCCGGGCAAAGGGCTCAGGCGCCCCCGCGTGAGCCGGGAGAAAATCGCCAGGTTTTCCGGTGTGCCAATGCTTTCCCCCGCTTTCGTGCCCATCTGATCAAACGAGACCAGCATCCACGCCGCGCCCCGGGCCGCGGCAAGAGAAGGGCCGAGATATTCCTTGCGCGGCGGGGGCAGGAAGCCGCTGCGGCGAGGCCCGGCTTTCAACACGCCGCGATCGCAAAGATCGTTCACCTCCCGGGCCAAACGAGCGTAATAGGCTTTCGCCGTGGCGCCGCTCTTGCCGTGGCCGGCGGCCTCAACCGCCTCGCGCAACGTCCACATGAACCAGCCGCCGGCAATCTCGCGCTGTTCTTTTGGCAGGTGGGTCAGGATCTCCGAGGCCCCCGCCCAAAACTCGCCAACCGGGCCGTCCAAGGTGGGCCGCAGCTCGGCAAAGGGCCGGGCTCACGGCATAGAGACGTTCGCGCGTTTCACGGGACACGGGGATATAGGGCCGCCATTGCGCCGGTGTAATCCGCGCGAGCGCGCCATACGCATCGTTGAAATCGGACTGTTTGAGTTCACACGTCGTAAAGACCCCGTAGTAACGCAGGTTGATGGTCGCAACCGCGCCGACACCCGCCGCCCAGAGCAGCGCCGGCAGAGCCAGCAGCGCGACTCTGGCACGGCGATCCGGCGCTCGCCCGCGCCAAACCGCCACGCCCGCCGCCAAGAAGAGCAATCCCAGGCACGGCAGAATCCAAACCCCTTCTTCGCGCGTCAGCCAGAAAGCCGGCCAGGCCAGGCCACCGATGAGCGCCCAGGGCAGCATGTGGCGTTTGGGTGCGGCGCTCCGAGCATACAACCCCACCCCCGAAGCAAGGATCAGCAGCACCAGCGAATGAATAATGTCCTGCCGCAACACCCGGGCATAGATGATGCTGTCAAAGGTCACCGGATTAAAAAGCAACAGCGCGAAAAACCCAAAGCGCAGACCGGCACGCTGCACCAGCGGGCGCAGTGCTTGCACCATCAAGCCGCAGCCCAGGACATAAAAGAGCTGCTGGGCCGTGAACAGGGGAACTTCGAGGCAATAGGCCGCCGCGATGAAGAGCGGGTACATCGGCCCATGGGCCAGCGTGAACTTGTCGTAGGGGCCGAGCCATTCGCCCTGCAGGAGCGAGTCCGCCAGCTTGAGATACAGCGCGTCGTCGTAGTTGGCATAGCCGATGGCAAAGATCGTCTGCGCTGACACCAACCAGAGCTTGAAGCAGACCAGCGCGACGCCCGCGCCCAACAGCCATGCCTCCGTCCGGCTCAGGGAAAACCGGATTTGCACTCGGGGATCAATCGGCATGCGCACGAGGCGCAGAGACGAACCTCGGGCCACTGAGCCGCCAATGAACGAGTTTTCAGGATTCGAACCGGATCCACGAACACGCTTGCCCGCCCCGCGTCCCTTTGGTCTCCTGCCACGAATTTTCGCCATGAGCTCCACTCCGAATCCCCTCCGCCAGTTCTCCTCCATCGTGCACGACGGCCCCAGCCGCGCCGGCGCCCGCTCGATGCTCCGCCCCGTCGGCTTCACCGAAGCCGATTTCGAAAAACCCGTCATCGGCGTGGCCTCGACCTGGGCGATGCTGACGCCGTGCAACATGCACATCGACCAGCTTGCCCGCGAAGCCGAGGCGGGCGCCAATGCGGCCGGCGGCAAGGCGATCATCTTTGGGACGATTACGGTCTCCGATGGCATCAGCATGGGCACACCCGGCATGCGTTACTCGCTCGTGTCGCGCGAAGTCATCGCCGACTCGATCGAGACCGTGGCCGGCGCCGAGGGTTTCGATGCCGTGGTCGCGATCGGCGGCTGCGACAAGAACATGCCCGGCTGTGTCATGGCGCTCGCCCGCCTCAATCGCCCCGGCGTATTTGTCTACGGCGGCACGATCCTCCCCGGCATTCATCCGGATTCGAAGAAGGAATGTGACATCGTTTCAGTTTACGAGGCCATCGGCCAGCATGCGGCGGATCGGCTCGACGACCAGGGCCTGGAAAAGATCGAGAGCTGCTCGGTGCCTGGCCCGGGCTCGTGCGGCGGTATGTACACGGCCAACACCATGGCGTCCGCGATCGAGGCCCTCGGCATGAGCCTCCCCAACAGCTCCGCGCAAATCGCCATCAGCAACGAAAAGAAGGACGACTGCCGCCGCGCTGGCGCCGCCGCGCTCGCCCTGCTCCAGGCCGGCATCAAGCCGCGCGATATCATGACGCGCAAGGCATTCGAGAACGCCATCACCGTCGTCATCGCGCTCGGCGGCTCGACCAATGCCGTGCTCCACCTCCTGGCCATGGCCCACGAGGCGCGGGTGAAGCTCTCCATCGACGACTTCACGCGGATCGGCAAGCGCGTGCCCGTTCTCGCCGACCTCAAGCCATCGGGCAAATACGGCATGGTGCACCTCACGCGAATCGGCGGACTGCCGCCCCTCATGAAGGTGTTGCTCGACGCTGGCTTGCTCCACGGCGAGTGCATCACCGTCACCGGCAAGACTGTGGCCGAAAATCTCCGCGGCGTGGCACCGTATCCAATCGATCAGGATGTCGTGCGGCCCCTTTCCAACCCCATCAAACCCGACAGCCACCTGCGCATTCTATATGGCAACCTCGCCGCGGAAGGTGCGGTCGCGAAGGTCACGGGCAAGGAAGGCCTCACGTTCTCCGGCAAAGCGATCGTCTTCGAAGGCGAAGAGGCCGCACTCGCCGCGATCCTCGATGGTCGCGTCAAGGCCGGACACGTGGTGGTCATCCGTAACGAGGGCCCGGTGGGCGGTCCCGGCATGCGCGAAATGTTGAGCCCGACCAGCGCCATCATGGGCAAAGGCCTGGGCAAGGACGTCGCGCTCATCACCGACGGACGCTTCTCGGGCGGCAGCCACGGCTTCGTCGTCGGCCATATTACGCCGGAAACCGCGACGGGCGGACCGATCGCGATCATCAGGAATGGCGACCTTATCACCATCGACGCCGTCAAGAACGAGCTCACGCTCGGCCTCCCCGCCAAGGAAATCAAAGCCCGGCTCAAGGCGTGGAAGCCGAAGAAGGCCAAGGAAACCCGCGGTGTGCTCGCCAAGTACGCCAAGCTCGTCACCAGCGCCTCCCTCGGTGCCGTGACCGACAAAAATCTCGGTTAACCGGGAAGTAGCCTGGTTGCAGGCGATATGGACCCTATTTGCACTTGACGCAAATAGCCAGTGTGGCGACGTTTTCGCGTGCTCAAGAGCTTTGCCGATCGTGCCACCGAAGCCATTTGGCTCGGCGAACAGGCTCCCGAACTCCCGCCTTCCATTCAGCGCACCGCCTACCGAAAGCTTCGCCAGCTCTACGCCGCCGAAATTCTCGCCGATCTCCGCATTCCGCCTAACAACAAGCTCCACGCGCTCAAAACCGACCGCGCCGGTCAACACGCCATCAGGATCAATGATCAATATCGCCTCTGCTTCCGCTGGGACGGTCACGACGCGCATGACGTCGAAATAACCGATTATCACTAGTAATGAAAAAGCCCAAGCTCCTCCCCAACATCCATCCCGGAGAAATCCTGCTTGAGGATTTCCTCAAGCCGATGGGCGTATCGCAGTATCGCCTCGCGCAGGACACCGGCCTTCCGCACTCACGCATCACCCGGATTGTACGTGGTCAAAACGGCATCTCCGTCGATACCGACGCCCGCTTTGCACTCTTTTTTGGCACGAGCCGCGGGTTCTGGATACGCCTGCAAGAAGCCTACGATATGCTGGAATTCGACCGGCATCAGGCCAAACGCGTGAAAACCGAAGTCCGCCCGCTGGCGCTGGCATCATGAATTGGTCCCGCTTCAAAAACCATTATTACCCCAACGCCAGCCTCGGCGTGGCGCTTGATATCAGCCGGATTCCATTTCCCGACGATTTCTTTTCCTCGATGGAGCCGCAGATGCAGGACGCGTTCGCGGCCATGGCCCGGCTCGAGGGCGGCGCGATTGCCAATCCCGACGAGCGGCGCATGGTCGGCCATTACTGGCTGCGGGCCCCGCATCTCTCGCCCACCCCCGAAATTGCCAACGAGGTCACGTCGACGCTCGCGGCCGTCAAGGATTTCGCCGCCCAGGTTCACGCCGGTGCCATCGCCGGCCCGAAGGGCAAATTCAGGAACCTGCTCGTCATCGGCATCGGCGGCTCTGCGCTCGGTCCACAGCTGGTCCAGCACGCCCTCGGTCAACCGCGCAAGGACCAGCTCGCCATCACATTTTTCGACAACACCGATCCCGATGGCATGGACTACGTCCTCGCCGGACTCGGCCGCCAGCTCGCCCGGACCCTCGTCGTCGTCATCTCGAAATCCGGCGGGACCGCCGAGACGCGCAATGGCATGCTCGAGGCCATCGCCGCCTTCAAGGCCGACGGCCTCGATCCGGCGAAACATTTCGTCGCGATCACCGGCGCCGGGTCGAAGCTCGATCAAGTTGCGGTTCGCGAAGGCTGGCTCGCCCGCTTCGCCATGTGGGACTGGGTGGGCGGGCGCACGAGTGAGCTGAGTGCCGTTGGCCTGCTGCCCGCCGCCCTGCAGGGCATAGACATCCAGGCGCTCCTCAACGGCGCCGCGGCAATGGACGACGTCACCCGCTATCCGGTGACGGCCCAAAATCCCGCCGCCCTGCTCGCCCTGATGTGGCACTTTGCCACGGACGGACGTGGCGCCAAAGACATGGTTGTGCTGCCCTACAAGGATCGGCTGCTGCTCTTTTCCCGGTATCTCCAGCAGCTCGTGATGGAGTCGATCGGCAAGGAGTTCGATCTCGAGGGTCACGTGGTGAACCAGGGGATCGCTGTTTATGGCAACAAGGGTTCGACCGATCAGCACGCCTATGTGCAGCAACTCCGGGAGGGCGTGAACAATTTCTTCGTCACCTTCATCGAGGTGCTGAAGGACCGCGAGGGGAAGAGCGCGATCGAGGTCGATCCGGGCGTGACCAGCGGCGATTACCTGCAGGGTTTCATGCTCGGGACGCGGGATGCGCTGAGTGAAAAGGGTCGCCACTCGATCACGATCACGGTGCCGGATGTCTCGCCGCGCACGCTCGGCATGCTCATTGCGCTCTACGAGCGAACCGTGGGTTTCTATGCGTCGCTGGTCGGCATCAACGCGTATCATCAGCCCGGAGTCGAAGCGGGCAAGAAGGCCGCCGGCGGGGTGATCGCCCTGCAGCTGAAGGTGGTGGCGGCCCTGAAGACCGCCGCCGGCGAATCGTTTACGGCGGAAAAACTGGCCAAGAAGATCGGTGCGTCGGAGAAGACCGAACTCGTCTTCAAGGTCCTCGAGCACCTCGCCGCGAACCGGAACAGCGGGGTGAAGAAGCGCGCCCGGCAGCCGTGGTTCGAATCGAAGTATCGGGCGGGTTGATGCGGCCGCGGCGGCCCCTGCCCGCCGATGACATCCGCCCGCCGCCAGCCCGGCGGTCATCGACTGTCGATCCAAGATCCGCCACGTTCGCCCTCCCATGCACCGCCTGCCTCTCATCCTCTGCGCGATCGCCCTGCTGGGTTCGACCCTTTCCGCGGTGCTCTACTTTGAGATCGGCAACTCGAAGAAAATCCTCGAGCTGCGGCTCGCCGACGCCGGTACGCGCGCGGTGAAGCTCGGGGCGGAACTCGCCAACGCGAACGAGCAGAACGGCTCCCTCAAGGCCCGGAACAGCGCGCTCGGCATCGAACTGGAAGAGGCGAAATCGAGGGCCGCCGCGAACGAGGCTCGCGCCAGCGAGCTCGACCGGGATCTGGCGCAGACCAGGACGGTCTTGTCCGTTTACGAGCTGACCGCCCGCGCCCTGGCGGACGAGGTTGCAGCGTTGCGCGACGACCTCGCCGACAGCCGGGCATCGAACGCTTCACCCGAAGCGGTCTTCGCCTACAAAAACACGATCGCCGAGCTCGAACGTCAGCTCGCCGCGGCCCGGAACGGCGCCGCGGCGACCAGCGCGGCCGGCGCCTCCACCGCCGTGTTCACCAATCGCACCGGACGAGCCACCGTGCTGACCGTCGGGCCGGAGAGTTCCTTTGTCGTGCTCAATTTCGGTTCAACCCGGGGCGCGCAGCTCGGGCAAAAACTGAGCGTCAGCCACGGCCCGGTCGTCGTCGCCACCGTCCAAATCAGTGACGTACGCTCTAACTTCTCGGTGGCTCAAGTGTTGCCCGACACGCTGCGAGCGGTCTTGCAGAAAGGCGATTCCGCCTTATTGATTCGCTGAAACATGATCACGCTCAAGAAAACCGCATTGTTCGTTCTGCTTGCGTCGCTGGGCGCACTCCTTGGCGCGTGCTCGACCAACAGCCCGAAGAAGTCGTCCATTCCATGGAGTCAGCCCGCCGGCTGGGAAGGCCAGATTCCCGGCATGGCTCCGTCCACCGGCCGCTAGAGTCAGTTGCCGTCTTGGGTCGGGTGAATCTTGGGTTTCTGCCCGGCGAAAACCCGCCGATGGAAAATAACTCGCTCACTCCGCAGCCCGGTCATCTTTACGTGGTGGCGACGCCCATCGGCAACCTCGCCGACCTCACCGAGCGCGCCCGCGCCATCCTCGGAGCCGTCGATCTGATTGCCTGCGAGGACACCCGCACGACCGGCTCCCTGCTCACGCGCCTCGGGCTGCACCAGCATCTCGTCGCCTACCACGAGCACAACGAAACCGAGGCGGCCGAGCGCCTCGCCGCCGAAATCGCCGCCGGCAAGTCGGTCGCCGTCGTCAGCGACGCGGGCACCCCGGCGCTGAGCGACCCGGGATTCCGGCTCGTGCGGGCGTGCCGCCGCCGCGGGCTGCCGGTGGTCCCGGTGCCCGGCCCAAGTGCGCTCACGGCGGTGCTAAGCGCCAGCGGGTTGCCGACGAACGGTTTCCTCTATGTTGGCTTCCTGCCGCCCAAGAGCGCCGCCCGCATCGCGTTTTTCACCCGCCACCTCGACTTCGACTACACGCTCGCCCTCTACGAAAGCTGCCACCGCATCGACAAGGCGGTGGACGAGATCGTGACGACACTCGGCGCGGACCGGGTCATCTGCGTCGCGAAGGAAGTGACCAAATTGCACGAAACCTTCTGGATCGGATCCGCCGCGGACGTGCAGTCCCGCCTGGCGAAGGCCAGCCTCAAAGGTGAGTTCGTGCTGCTCATCGCGCCGAAGGATTTCGTGCTCTAGGGGCACACGGCAACCGACCTACGTTCCGGGTAAAAAGGCCGCCCCCATGCCCTCCGTCGCCATCATCGATATCGGCAGCAACTCGATCAAGGTGCTCGTCGCGGCGCGCACGGCGGGAGGAGCTGTTGCCACGCTGCACTCGGACACGATTGAGGCCCGGATTAGCGCCGGAATCAGCCAGGCGGATCCGTGCCTGGGAGCGGAGGGGATGGCGCGCGGTTTGGACGCGATCCGCCGACTCATGGCCGGCGCCGCGCCATTTTATCCGGCCCAGACGGTGCTCGTCGCGACGAGCGCGGTGCGCGACGCGCGGAACGGCGGGGAGTTTCGCGCCCAGGTTCTGGCCGCCACCGGCCACGCCGTTCGCCTGCTCAGCGGCGACGAGGAAGCCAGCTTGATCGGCCGCGGCCTGACCTGTGATCCCGCCCTGCGTCACCTGCGAAACTTCTATGTTTTCGATCTTGGTGGCGGCAGTCTCGAGTGCCTCGCCTTTCATGATCGTCGGATCACGCAGGCGGCGAGTCTCCAGCTCGGCTGTGTGCGGCTCACGGAAAAATTCGTGTCGGATCCCTCGGCGCCCCTGCCAGCCAAGGCGGAACTGGCCGTCGGCTCCCACACGCGCGACGTTTTCGCTCGCTCGGGTTTCACGTGCTCGCTGCCGGCGCCGTCGGCGGCGATCGGGACGGGCGGGACCGTGGCGACGGTGCGGACAATCCTGGGGGCACAGGCGGGCAAGGCGTTCGCGCAAACCGATCCGGTGATCACGGTCGCAGATCTGAGGGCGATGCTCGCGTGGCTCGGCGCCCTCCCTCTGGCCGACCGCCGGCGGGTCCCCGGGTTGCCACCGGGCCGGGCGGATGTTTTTCCCGTGGCGCTCGCCACCTTGATCGCCCTCGCCGACTGCGGTGGAGTTTCCGAGTATCGCAACTCGCTTTTCAATCTGCGCTACGGGCTGGCCGCGGCCGCGTTGGACGTCTAAGCGCGCGTTGCGTTCGAGCCGGGCGATAGCCGCCGCGGCTTACTCGCGATAACCGCGCTCGCCCGGGCCGTCTTCCCGCCGGGGCCGTTTCGCCACCCGCACCGGCTTCACTTTCGCGACTTTGCGGAGCGTCTTCATCATGGCCAGGAAGTCCTCGGGCAACGGCGCGCGCAGATCGAGCTCCTTGCCCGAAATCGGATGGGTCAGCACCAGATGCTCCGCGTGCAGCATCACCCGCTCCGGCTGGCGCGGGAGCCGCGGATCCGGTTTCCAGCCGTAGAGCGGATCGCCGAGCAACGGGTGGCCGAGCGATTTCAGGTGCACGCGAATCTGGTGCGTGCGGCCGGTGAAAATCTGGCAGCGCACCAGCGCGGCGATGTCGCCAAAGGTCTCGAGCCGTTCCCAGGCCGTGCGCGCCGCCCGCCCGCCCTCGCCGACCGTCATCCGGTGGCGGTGCACCGGGTGGCGCGCGATCGCCCGGTCGATCGTGCCGCTGAGCAATTGCGGCACCCCCGCGACAAGCGCGACGTATTCCTTTTTCAGCGAGCGGGTCGCGAACTGATCCGCCAGGGCGCGATGCGCCCGGTCGGTTTTTGCCACGACCATCACCCCCGTTGTCTCCTTGTCGAGCCGGTGCACGATGCCAGGTCGCTCGACGCCGCCGATGCCACTCAAACTGTCCGCGCAATAGCCAAGCAGGGCATGCACGAGCGTGTCCTCCCCCGTCGCCGCGCCCGGATGCACCACCATGCCGGCGGCCTTGTTGAGAGCCAGCATGTGCTTGTCCTCAAAGATCACGTCGAGCGGGATGTCGGCGCCCTTGATCGCGGAGGGCACGGTGTCGGGGAACGAAAATTCCAGCACGTCTCCGCCGAAGGCATCGTGATCGCGTTTGATCACCACGCCGCGGAGCGTCACGTGCCCCGCATCAAACGCCCGTTGCAGGGCCGTCCGGCTGTGCTCGGGAAATGCGATTGCCAGCGCTTTGTCAGCGCGAACCCGGGTGACGCCGGCCGGGACGGTGTAGGATTGGATCATGTAGGAGCCTGCTTGCAGGCGATTCAGCCCTGACAGCGCAGCGCATCGCCTGCAAGCAGGCTCCTACCCCTCGTTCTGTTCCACCCGCGAGATTTCGTCCAACGCGGCCTGTCGCGCCACCGCGGACACGTCGGCGACTTCCCAGCCGTTACGCGCCACCTGGGCCAGTTCCGCGCCTGTAAAGTCCAGCTCGCGGGCAAGCGTCTCGTACTCCTCGGTGATCGAATTGGCGAAGCAGAGCGGATCGTCGGTGCTCACCGTGCAACGCACCCCGGCCTGCATCAATCGCCGGAGCGGATGCTCCTTCATCGAGCGCACCACATTCAAGCCGACGTTGCTGATCGGGCAGACATCAAACGTCACGCCCCGGTCGGCAGCGAGGCGAACGACGGCTGGATCCTCGATCGCGCGCACCCCGTGCTGAATGCGGGTGACGCCCAGCGTCTCGATGGCCTCGCGGACGCGGGCCGCGCCGTCGAACTCACCGGCGTGGCACTTCGTGACCTTGCCCGCCGCACGGAGCCGCGCCCAGACGGCGGCCGTGTCGGGATGGGTTGGCATCTGTTCGAAACCGTGGAGGTCCACCCCCGCAAGTCCGTCCCACGTGTGCAGCTGGTCGATGGTCGGCCGCAGTTCGCCGCCGAAATCGCTGCGCAACATCCCGGCAAAAATCCGCACCTCCAAGCCCGCCGGGACGGCGGCGCGAATCGCCGCGATGATTTCCGGCCCCGGCACCTTGATGAAGCCTGTGACCGGCAGGTGAAAGCTTGTCTCCACGTAGCGCACGTTTTGGGCGACGTGTTGCGCGAAAATCGCCTGCGCCGCCTCCCGATAGCGCTCGGCCGACGTGAACCAATGCAGGGCGTGATCAAGGAGGATTTTTTCGAATTCCGGGAAGGTGGCGTAACGGTAGGTCCGGGCACGGAACTGCGGATCCGGCGGCCATTGCCCGGGCCGCCACGCGGCCAGCAATTCATAGGGCAAAGCGCCCTCGACATGAAGGTGTGTTTCGGTCTTGGGGAGCGCCTGGATGAATTCGCGCATGAGACTTTGGTCGGAACCGGCTGGACAGGCGATGGAACGGCGTGGCCGGCTCCAAAGTACACGCCAGCGCCCTCCTACCCTTTCAGCAAATAATCCGGATTCAACTTGTGCAGCGCTTTCGGCACGAACAGCCCGTCCTGGCGGATGAGCTTGCCGTCGAACCAGATTTCGCCCCCGCCGTACTCCGGACGCTGGATACAAACCATGTCCCAGTGCACCTGGGAATTGTTGCCATTGCCGACGCCGGCGTAGGCCTGGCCCGGGGTGAAGTGGAAGGATCCGGCGATCTTCTCGTCGAAGAGGATGTCCCGCATCGGCTCGAGGATGTGCGGGTTGAAACCGAGCGCGAATTCGCCGATGTAGCGCGCGCCGGCGTCACTATCGAGGATTTCGTTCAACCGCTTCGTGTTGGAGGATGTCGCGTCGACCACCCGGCCCTTTTTGAACGCGAGCCGGATGTGGTCAAAGGACGCACCGAGGTACACGGTCGGAGCGTTGTATTGCACGTGGCCTTCGACGCTGTCCTTGACCGGACAGGAAAAGACCTCGCCATCGGGAATGTTGCGGAGTCCACCGCAGGTCTGCGCGCCAATGCCCTTGATCGAAAAACGCAGATCGGTCCCGGGTCCCTTGATCTGCACGCGATCGGTGGCCTTCATCAAGTCGGCCAGCGCCTTCATCCCCGGCGCCATGCGCGCGTAGTCGAGGGTGCAAACCCGGAAATAGAAGTCCTCGAATGCCTCCGTGCTCATGCCCGCCTGCTGCGCCATCGCGGAGCTTGGCCAGCGCAGCACGACCCATTTCGTTTTTCCGACCCGGTGGTCGAGCACGGGCTTCATCAGGCGGGAAACGAGCTGAACTCTCTCGGACGGCACGTCGGACGCTTCGAAAATGTTCTCCGATCCGCGCAGGGCGATGTAGGCATCCATCTTCTGCATGCGGGCCAGTTCGGTTTCCGCGTGCGGGCCAAACTGACCTTCCTCGGCACCGAGGGAGAGCTCCCGGGTGATGCGGGCCCGATGCAACTGCACATAGGGAAAGGCGCCGCGGGCCCGGGTCGCGCGCACGAGAGCGATCACCATCGCATCCGGCACGTCGAAGGCGTCGATCAGCACCCGCTCCCCGGGCTTGAGTGTGGTCGAAAATCCGGTCAGGCCGCCGGCGAGCTTGGTAAATCTCGGGTCGATGATCATGATGGGGAAAACTAACGCTGCGGACGTCGGCCCTCGCAAGTGGAAAGGTGCCCAGCGGTGGCGGCAGCGCGAATTTCTACCGCGGAGGTTCGATGACCGCCGGTGGGACGAACATCGCAGTGGCACGGCCGACCACGGTCACCGATCGCCCCGCAACGGCGGAAGCGGTCGAGGCGCCCGGCCATGACCGGATTGCGGAAAACAGATTCTGCCCACGGCCTCGTCGAAGTCGGCGGCGCCACGCAGGATGTCGATTTCGAGCCGGAGGTAGAACAAGGGCAGCGGAAACGCGCTGCGCTCGCTGATCCGGACCGCATCTTTCTCCGTCGTGACGAGGCACTCCGCGCCGCCCTGCTGCGCCAGGGCAAAAAGCTCCGCCAGATCATCGTCCGCATACCGATAGTGATCGAGGAAGCGTTCCCGCCCGACAATGAGGGCGCCGAGATCGCGCAGGAATTTCTCAAAACTCTCCGGGGTGGCGATCCCGCTGAACGCGAACACGCGCCGGCCCTTCAGGAATGTCAGCGGCTCCCGCGAGGCGGCCGCGTCAGTCGCGGTGCCGAAGCGCTGCAAGAACTGGGGTCGATGCGCGCATTCAATGATGTCGACGCCGGGATTGTGCTCCTCGATCAAACGTTCGAGCTCGGGATCGCGCTGACCGTTCGACTTGGTCAGAAAAATGTAGCTCGCCCGCCGCAGATGCTTGATGGGCTCACGCAGGATGCCGCGCGGCAGCAGATGCCCGTTGCCAAACGGATTCGATTTGTCGACCAGCAGCAGGTTGAGCCGGCCTTTCAACGGCAGGTATTGAAAACCGTCGTCCAGCACCAGGGTGTCGCAGCCGAATTTCTTGATCGCATAGGCCCCGGCCTTCACCCGGTTCTTGTCCACCAGCACGATCACCCCGGGAAGGTTGCGCGCAAGCATGAAGGGCTCGTCGCCCGCCTCCTCGCTGTTCAGCAACACCCGTTCGCCGTCGCTCACAATCCGGGGCGGCGGCTCCTCCTCATGGGTCAGCGCCCACCACCACTTTTTCCATGGCGGCGGGGCCTTGCTCTTGTAGCCGCGGCTGAGGATGGCGACCTTCCGTCCACGATCGCGGAGGGCCTTGGCAAATTTCTCGACCACCGGCGTCTTGCCCGTGCCGCCGACCGTGAGGTTGCCCACGACCACCACGAGGCAGCCCAGCGGCTGGTCATGCAGGATGCGATGGCGGTAGAGCCAAAGCCGGGCCTGCGCGATGCCGTTGAAAAGCCAGGAAAGCGTTTGCAGAAACGCCGCGTAAACCGTCGCGCCCGCCCCGGCCCGCCGGCCATAAATCACGTCGATCGTGTAAAGCTCGAGCGCGTTGATGTGTTTCTTGGGCCAGGACATGGGTTTTTGCGGCGCAAAAAAACCTACCGATTTCCCGCTGCAGGCGAAAAATCCGGAACGACCAACCCCCGGCCGAATGACTGAAAACCGTGATGAAGCATGGCGCTGACCGGAATGAAGGTTGACGACCGTCGCTACGTAAACTGTTTTCCCGAACGCCTGCCCATCTTGCGCGGGCCCCACCACTGAACATCAACGATCCGGCAAAAATCTCTTTCTGGTTGCTCCGCCACGGCGGAACGCCGGCAGGATTTTTGCCCCGCAAAAATCCATGAGCTACAAACTCTTCATTCCCGGTCCCATCGCGGTCTCGGAAAAAACGCTCCGCGCCATGGCGCAGCCGATGATCGGGCACCGCAGCCCCGACTTCGTCGCCCTCTATCAGTCGATGCAGCCCACCCTGCAGGGACTGATGTACACGCAGGATCCGGTCTATCTCTCCACCAGCAGCGCCTGGGGCGTGATGGAGGGTTCGCTCCGCAACGTCGTGCAGAAAAAGGTGCTCAACTGCATGAACGGCGCCTTTTCCGACAAATGGAACGACGTGGCCCTGCGCGATGACAAGCAGGCGACCGCCCTCCGTTTCGAATGGGGCCAGCCGGTCGATCCCGACGCCGTGCGCCGCGAGCTGGCCACCGGCGGTTACGACGCCATCACGCTGATCCACAACGAAACGTCCTGCGGCTGCATGAGCGATCTCGCCGCCATCATGAAGGTCGTCCGCGAATTTCCCGAGGTCGTCTCCATCATCGACACCGTCAGCTCCTTCAGCGCTCTCCCGATCAAGAAGGATGAACTGGGCATCGACGTCTTGATCACCGGTTCCCAGAAGGCGCTGGCGCTGCCGCCCGGGATGTCGCTCCTCTCCGTTTCGAAACGCGCCTTGGAACGGGCCGCGCGGACGCCGGGTCGCGGCTACTACTTCGATTTCGTGGAGTTTCAGAAAAATCACGAGGGCGGGATGACGCCCAGCACGCCGGTGATTCCGCTGATTTATGCCCTCAAGTCCAAGCTCGAGGACATTATGGCCGAGGGCGTCGAGAACCGCTACACCCGGCATGCCCGCCTCAACCGGACCGTACGCGATCATTTTTTCGCCCAGGGGTTCAAATTGTTCCCCAAGGAAGGCCACGGTTCCGTCACGCTCAACTGCTTCGCGAACACGCTCAACGTCGACCTGTCGGCGTTGAACAAGATCCTCAAGTCGAAGCACAAGTTGGTGATCGATGGTGGCTACGGGAAACTGAAGGGGAAAACCTTCCGCATCTCGAACATGGGTGACGAGACCGACGCCACGATCGCCGCCATGCTCGGGTCCCTCGACGCCGCGCTTGCCGAGACGCCGCGGCTGGCGGGTTGACCGTGAGTGCACTTGCGCCTGCCGGCTACTTTCCCAGCGGCAGAACAAACCCGAGTTTCTTCACGGCGCGGCGAAAGGCGGCGAGCTGATCCTTCGCCACGACGAGCCGATGGCCGCCCGCGTGGTAGCAGAGCTCGCTGGTTGCGGGGTCGTCGGCGATGTGCCGCGCGAGACCCTCTTCTGCCCATTCGAGTAGCACCGCCTCCCGCGCCCGTCGGAAGGACCGGATGCGGTGATCGAGCGATCCCATGAATTCGCGCACGCTCTCCGGCAGACCGTCCGCCGCATTGGCTTCCAGAAACTGCAGTAACTCGGCCAGCGCGCCACCAGCCTCGGCGTGCGAAAAAATGCGCTCGGGGTCGAGGACCAAGACCCTCTCGTCGCGCGGCACGGCCATAAGTTCCAAGGCGGCGCGATCGGCCGGATTGAGCACACCGGCCGCAAGATGGATTTCCAGATTCGGCCAGACTTGAAATAGTTTCGGCCCCGAATCGGGGCGGAACTCGTAGCGGTCGGAATGTCCGAGCGCATAGGCGCCAAGCGGATTGATCCGCACGAAAAGCAGCCCGTCATAGCGGCCGCAGAAACTCAAGTCGTCGATGCCCCACGAATCGCGGAGGTCGGGCCAGAGCGAGTGCGGATAGACATAACCGACATCCACCAGGCCGAGCGTGGCCAGGGATTCGTGGCACAGCGCCCGCAAGAACTGGCTGTTGAGACCGCCGATGTCGTTGATCATCCCGTACCGCAGTTCGCCGAAGTAGAGCACGCCGGCAGCCTCCTTCAGCACGTCCCACTCGTGGCCGGACGCCTCGATAATCCGCCGCGCTTCCTGGTAGGTCAACCAGTCGCCAACCGGCAGCTCGCTCAAGGCCTCTTCAAGGGCGGCTTTGCGCAAAGCGGGATCGCGAAGCCATCGCCGTCCTTTGCCCGACTGGCCGCGAATGTGGTTGACGCGATGCAGCTCGTCGAACTCGCCGTCGCCGAGGAACTTCATCACCCCCGCGCGAAATCCTTCGGGCGAAAACCCGCGCAGCATTGCCTGGCCGTCGGAGGTCAGCTTCAACACGCCGCCATGCGGTCGGGCCCAGCCGCATTGCTGCACGAGGACGCCCCAGGCATGGGCGCGAACCGGGCCGCCAGTTTCGGTCCACTGGTTGATTTCGCTCTTCGGCGGCTCAAGCGCGAAGTCCGGCACCACCAGCGCCTCGCCAATCAAGCGCGTGGCTGCGTCCGTCGGCCGCCGGCTGGAATCGGCGACGTGGAGCTTGCCCCCTTGGATCAACCGCAGCACGCGACCGAGTTCGGCGGGCGCAATGCGCTCACCCTCGTGCACGTGGACCGGGCGAATCTTGTCGCCTCCCAGATCCTCTTTCTCGGACGGCCAGAATTTCGGCAGCGCCGGCAGCGTGCGCGGCTGCGGCGCCGCCGGCTTCGGCAGCAGCCGCCGCAGCGGCTCGAGCAGTTCACCCGCCAACTCCCGTTCGCCTTCGTAGGCGGATCGCGGAGTGCAGATCACGGCGACCAGCAGCGAAACCTCCTCGTGGTAGCCGTAATAGCTCTTCGGCATCGGGCACGGGCCGCCGAATTTCGCCTCGAACTCGCGCGGTCCGATCAGGCTTCCCTGATGCGCGGATTCGGCGAGCAGCTGCCTCTGCGCCTCCGACAAACGGGCGAGGAACCCGGCGAGATGGTCGCGCAGTTGGGTCTCGATGGCCGCCACGAACTGCGCCTTGCGCGTCAAGGTCTTGTCCCATGCACCCGCCTGCCGCAACCAGGCCTTTTGCACGTCGGCGTTGAGGTTGAAGAGGTGTTCGTGGAGGGAAAGAGACATGGCGGTTTCAGGTCCAATCTGCCGAAGGCACCCGCACAAACTCAATCGCGTTCACGGGCAACACCCTCGCGATAACTCGATGCCGCGTTTCGCGTGCTTGGAGCCCGACAGGGCGGAGAGATTTCGTTTTGACAGCTCCCGGCGTGTGCTACACCTGTGCCACATGGCTGCCACCCGCACCACCACGATCCGTCTTACGCCCGCGGCGAAACGCCGCCTGGCCGCCGCCGCCCGCCGCCGCGGCGTGAGCACCCACAAGTTCATCCTCGATGCCGCGCTCGACCGCGCGAACGCCGTTCCCGACGCCGACCGCCTCGACCGTCTCGCGGCCATCGTCGAGCAGGTGCGGGAGGCGGTCGAGGATGAACTCGATGCCCGCATCGGCGACGCGGCCTGGGAACGCCATCTTGCCTCCGGGGCCAAACGACTGAACCCGGAGGAAGCCTGGCGTGAATTGGGAATATGATCTCACGCCCGAGGCGGTGCGCGACCTTCGCGACCTCGGCCCCGAGGCCGACCGCGAAATCCGCGACTGGCTCGACCAGCGGATCCGCCGGTCGCGCGATCCTCGGCAATTCGGCAAACCGCTGCGCGGATCCCGGCACGACCTCTGGCGCTACCGCATACGCGACTGGCGGCTCCTCTGCCGGCTGGAAGACAACGTCCTTGTCGTAATCGTCGTCGCGGTCGGCCATCGCTCTACCGTTTACGACAGATGAGATTTTATTGTCGGCGGTGGATTTTACGCCGAGGTGCGTATTCTCCTGTGAACACGCAGCCCATGAAAAGTCATTTCCGATGACGAGTTGATTGCACGGTTGCGCGACCGCCCGCTGCTCGTGTTGCCCCAGGAAAACGGCGCGAAAACAATCGTGTTGCTCGGCCTCTGAGTTTTCCGCGCCCGGGCGGAAAGCTAAAAACTATTTCTTGCACTTCGTCGCTCCACCGCTAACGGCTCGCGTCCGCATGAAGTCACTTGTCATCGCCGAGAAGCCGTCCGTCGCCGCCGACCTCGCGCGCTCGCTCGGAAAAATTCCCAAGAAGGGCGACCACTACGAAAACGACACGTTCGTCGTTTCGTATGCGCTTGGTCATCTGGTGGAACTCGAGATGCCGGAGGACATCGACAAGAAGAAATATGGCTTCTGGCGGCTCGAGACCCTGCCGATTATTCCGGCCAAGTTCGGCCTCAAGCCGATCGAGCAGTCCAAGGAGCGCTTCAGCGCGCTGAAAAAGCTCCTCGCCCGCAAGGACATCGATCAGGTCATCAACGCCTGTGACGCCGGCCGGGAGGGCGAGTTGATCTTCGCGTATCTTTACCAGCTCACGAAGTGCAAGCTGCCGGTGCAACGCGCCTGGATGCAGACGATGACCACCGAGGGCATCAAGGAGGCCTTCCAGCATCTCCGGCCGGGCGAGAAGATGAAGGGGCTCGAGGATGCGGCGCGCTGCCGCAGCGAAAGCGACTGGCTGATCGGCATCAATGGCACCCGCGCCCTGACCAAGCGCATGTTTGGTTCGAGGGCCGGCAACGTCGCCTCGGTCGGCCGCGTGCAGACCCCCACCCTCGCCATCGTCTACGCCCGCGAACAGGAAATCCGGAATTTCAAGCCGCGCGACTACTGGCAGGTGACCGCGACCTTCGAGATCGCCCGGGGTCGCTACGACGGCACGTATCAACGGGCAAACTTCAAGCGCGCCGAAAACGACGAGCACGATCGCATCGATCGCATCTGGGAAAAGGCGCTCGCCGAGGCCGTCCTCGCCGCCTGCCAGGGCCAGCCGCTGGCCCGCGTCACCGAGGAAAAGAAGGCGAGCACGCAGGCCTCGCCCCGCCTCTACGATCTCACGACGCTCCAGCGCGAGGCGAACAACCGCTTCGGACTGCCCGCCCGCCGGACCCTGCAGATCGCGCAGGCCCTCTACGAGCGCCACAAGATGATCACCTACCCCCGCACGGATTCGCGGGCGCTACCGGAGGATTACATTCCGACGGTTCGGGAAACGCTGCAGAACCTGCACGGCAGCCTGGCCCCGCACGCCCACAAGGTGATCGAGGCCGGCTGGGTCCGGCCCAACAAGCGGATCTTCAACAACGAGCAAATTTCCGACCACTTCGCGATCATCCCGACGACCCACGAGGCCAAGCACCTCGACGAAATGGAGGCAAAGGTGTTCGACATGATCGCCCGCCGCTTCGTCGCGGCCTTTTATCCGCCGGCGGAATTCGACGTGACGACCCGCATCAGCACGGTGGCGCCGGGACACGATTTCAAGACCGAGGGAAAAGTGCTCGTGGTTCCGGGCTGGCTGGCCGTCTATGGCCGCACGACCATCGACGAAGATTCCGCCGCTTCGAAATCGCTGCCCGCGCTCACGGCCGAGGACGGCTCACCCGCCCAGGCCAGGACCATTGACCCGGTGCTGCACGCCGAAGCCACCAAGCCGCCGCCCCGCTACACCGAGGCAACGCTGCTCTCCGCCATGGAGGGCGCCGGCAAGCTGGTCGACGACGAAGGCATGGCCGAGGCGATGAAGGAACGCGGTCTGGGCACCCCGGCGACCCGCGCCGACACGATCGACGGCCTCATCAATCAGAAATACATGGATCGGGCGCAGCGTGAGCTCGTGCCCACGTCGAAGGCGGAGCAGTTGCTGCAGTTTCTCAGTGCCGTGAAAGCGGAGGAGCTGACGAAGCCCGACCTCACCGGCGAATGGGAATACAAGCTCCGCCAAATCGAGCACGGCAAGTTTACCCGGGCCAAGTTCATGGCCGAAATCGCCGCGACCACGAAGGGCATCATCGAACGGGTCAAGGGTTTCGAAGAGGACGATTCCATCGCGCGCGTGACCGACATCATCTCGCCGACGGATGGGTTGCCCCTGCGCGAAACGTTGCGCGGCTACAAGTCGCACGACGGTGAATTCATGATCTACAAGGTCATCGGCGGCCGGAAAATGGAGGAGCCCGAAGTGCGCGAACTCGTCGAGAAAGGCGCCATCGGACCGCTCGACGGTTTCATCTCGGCCAAGACGCGGAGCCGGTTCGCGGCCAAGCTGAAGCTCGTCAAGGATGTGGAGAAAGGGAAATGGAAGGCCGAGTATGATTTTGGCGACAAGCAGGATATCGCGACACTTGAACCGTTCTGGCAGGATCCCGCGACTGGGGCCGAGCTGTGCGAATCGGGCAACAGCTACATCCTGCGGGAGCAAAATGGCGAAGGCTGGAAGCAGACGTTTCGCGTCGGCCGGTTGATGTGCCAGAAGTCGATCCCCCGTGAGGCGGCGATCCAGCTGATCGCGCAGGGCAAGACCGATCTCATCCAAGGCTTCATCTCAAAGAAGGGCCGGCCGTTCGATGCGTTTCTCAAACGACAGGCAGATCGCATCGCCTGGGAGTTTCCGCCGCGGAAGGCCAAGGTGGACAAGGACGGCAATCCGATCCCACGGAAAGCGAAGACGCCACCCGACCTGGCAAAGGCCGAGGTGATCGGGCTGAGCAAGATGCACAAGAATGGGGAGGTGCTCGGGACCCCGGAGGCGTTCTATGTCCGCCGGCCGGATCAGGACAACCGCGTCGTGTTCACGTTAAAACGCCATGTTTGCCAGAAGGAGATTTCGACGGACGAGGCGCGCAACCTCTTCGAGAACGGCCGCACCAACCTCATCGAAGGTTTCATGTCGAAACGGGGCCAGCCATTTGGCGCCTACCTGGTGCTCTCGAAGACCGGTTCGAAGGCCGAATTCGAGTTTCCGCCGCGGTAAGCTGCGGCCCCAGATCGTAGCCGCCTTGGCGCGAAGCGACCAGATGGCCGATAGTCCTCGTCCAAGGACCGGGCCATCGGGCTGCCCGGCCGGAAAAGTAACTTCACCCCGACCGCCGCGTCTAGTCCCTCACTGTGAATTCCCCCAAGAGTTATCTGATTGCCCTGCTCACGCTGACCACCATTGGCGGAGTGGCGCTCGCTTGGCGTCAGCACCAGGAACTGGTTGAACTGCGCGCGGCGGCCCTGAACAAGGATGAGCGGGCCGCGCTGCAAAAGCGCGGGTGGGATCTGGAAAAGCTCAACCGCGAACTGCGGGATCAACTCGCCGCCGCGAGGAGTGACAAGGCCGGCGAAGCCGATGCCGTGGTCGCCGCCGCGAACACCGACCGTCCCGCTTTTGAGGAGGGCCGTGGCGGCCGCGGTCGTGGTGGGCGGGGCCCGATGGACGGCATGCAACAGATGGCCGCCATGCGTGACCTGATGGCCAAGCCCGAGGTGCAGGCGCTGATGAGCGTGCAGCAAAAGGCCGCGATCGATGCCCGCTACGCCTCGCTGTTCAAAAATCTTAACCTTCCCCCGGAGCAGCTCGACAAGCTCAAGAACCTTCTGCTCGAGCGGCAGACCACGGTGCAGGACGTCATGTCGGCCGCCCGCGATCAAGGGATGGATCCCCGCACGGATCCCGCTGGCTTTCGCAAGCTGATCGCCGATGCGCATAATTCGGTCAACAGCGGCATCAAGTCCGTGCTGGGCGATTCCGGATTCGCCCAACTTCAGACCTACGAACAGACCCTCCCGCAGCGGAATGTCGTGAACGACCTCCAGCAGCGCCTGAGTTACACCAACACGCCCCTGACCTCGGTGCAGGCCGAGCAGTTGGTCCAAGTCCTTGCCGCCAACACCCCGACGCGCACGCCCAACAACCCGCCGGTTGACGGCGGTCCGCCCCCTCCACCCATGGGTGGCCGCGGCCCAGGCGGGGGATTCGGCGACTTCGGTGCCGTCCTGTTGGGCGCCTTTGGCGGCGGCGGACCGGGCCCCGGGTTTATGGCCGCCGTGGCTGATGGTGGGCGGGGCGGAGCCACCGCACCCGTGACGAGTACCGCCGTCGCCCAGGCGCAGGCGATCCTCGCACCGCCCCAACTCCAAGCTTTGCAGGACATCCGCCAGCAGCAGCAAAGTCAGCAACAGCTCCAGCAATTGGTTCGGGAAACGATGTCGGCGGGTCAGCCAACGACCGGCGATCGCGCTCGCGGACCTTCCGGCGGCGGCACAACGACCGGCGGGAGTCCGACTCGCCGCCCTGGCGGTTGAGGCTGAACGGGACCCGCGACTTGGCGTTTTGGCCGTGGAGTGCCGATTCCGACCGCGGGTGCAACATGGTGTGCGGACGTGGTTCGCCGGGTGCGCAATCCACGCCCAATTCTTCGCCATTTATGCACTGAGAATACCCTTGCCGGCGCCGACGGTCGCAGGGACAGTGAACCCTCTCATTTCCGACCATGATCGTCACCACCGCACAGCTATTCAAGCATGCCTACGGCAAGTACGCCGTTGGCGCGTACAACATCAATAACGCCGAGCAGGCGATGGGCCTTTTCAAGGGCTGCATCCAGTCGCAGGCTCCGTTCATCATTCAGATTTCCAAGGGCGCGCGGAAATACACCGACAAGCGCATGCTCGAGGCGATCATTCGTTCGGCCGCCGAGATTTTTCCGGACTCGATCTTTGCCGTCCACCTCGACCACGGCGATGAGGAAACCTGCTACGATTGCATCGACTCCGGTTTCTACAGTTCCGTCATGATCGACGCCTCGCACGATCCTTTCGATCAAAACGTGGCGATCACCAAGCGCGTCACCGACCGCGCCCACGCCAAGGGCATTTCCGTCGAGGCCGAGCTCGGCATGCTCGGCGGCGTCGAGGAGGACATCAAGGTCGAGGAAGGCAATGCCTGCCTGACCGATCCCGCCGAAGCGGAGAAATTTGTGCAACTGAGCGGATGCGACTCGCTCGCCTGCGCAATCGGCACCTCGCACGGCGCTTTCAAGTTCAAGGGCAAGCAATCCCTGCACTTCGATGTGCTCGACAAGATCAAGGCCCGCCTGCCCGGTTTCCCGCTGGTGATGCATGGCTCGTCGTCCGTGCCGAAGGACGAAGTGGACCGCATCAACGCCGCCGGCGGCCAGATGGCCGGCTCCATGGGCGTCGACCCGAACGAATACCTGCCCGCCGCCAAACGGGGCGTCACGAAGGTCAACATCGACACGGACGGCCGTCTCGTCTGGACGCGCGTGCATCGCGAATTCTTCCGCGACAAGCCGAAGGAGTTCGATTTCCGTCCGCCGGGTAAGATCTTCATCGAGGAGTACGCGAAGTTCATCGCGAGTCGCAACGTGCTGCTCGGCAGCGCCAACCAGCTCGCCGATCTGCGCGCAAGTCTGGGCAAGTAGGCGAACCGAATCCTCCCACCCTTCCCAGCGCGGCTTCGAGCCGCGCTTTTTTGTGTCCCGTTTTTTGCGGAGCAAAAAACCTCACGGGAGCCAGGGATACTTCCGCGCTTCCGGCTTCCGCTTCTCGCGCTGGGCCGAGTGGAATTCCTTCGCCTCCTCGCTCATGTAATAGAGCAGCGTCGCGTTGCCGGCGAGTTCCTGGATCCCGGCCTGGCCATCGAGCTCCGCATTGAAGCCGCTCTTCAGGAGTCGGATTGCCAGCGGACTGTGCCCCAGGATTTCATTCGCCCAGATGACGCCCTCGGCCTCGAGCTCGCCGACCGGCACGACCTTGTTGACCAGGCCCATGTCGAGCGCCTCCTGCGCATCATACTGTCGGCACAAAAACCAAATCTCCCGCGCCTTCTTCTGTCCGACGATCCGCGCCAGATAGCTCGAGCCGAAGCCGCCGTCGAAGCTGCCCATCTTCGGCCCGACCTGGCCAAAGATCGCGTTGTCCGCCGCGATGCTCAGATCGCACACCACATGGAGCACGTGCCCGCCGCCGATCGCATAACCGGCCACCAGCGCGATCACGACCTTTGGCATCGAGCGGATGAGTTTCTGCAAATCGAGCACATTGAGTCGCGGCACGCCGGCTTCGTCGATGTAACCCGCGTGACCACGCACGCTCTGATCCCCGCCCGCACAGAACGCGTACTTCCCGTCCGAATGCGGCCCGGCGCCGGTGAGGAGCACCACTCCGATGGCCGGGTCCTCGCGCGCGTCGGTGAAGGCATCGAACATCTCTGTCACCGTGAGGGGACGAAACGCATTTCGCTTGGCCGGGCGGTTGATCGTCACCCTGGCGATGCCGCCGGCCTTGTGGTAGAGGATATCCGTATAGGTTTTGGCCACCGTCCATGCAGGAATCATGGTCCAAGTGTGAAATTATTTCGCCGTTTGTCCATTGCGCCCGGGCCGCCAGCCCGCCGGCGCGAAATCAAGCACATTTATGCCGGACCGCGAAACTGCTTGGAGCTGCCGGGTCCATGCTGAAGACTGCACCGCTTCGATGAGCACTCCCACGACCACGCCGCTGAAGGCCGGCGCGCAAACTGCGCTCTGCGTCGGAGCGCTGGGGGTGGTGTTTGGCGACATCGGCACGAGTCCGCTCTATACGATTCGCGAATGCCTCCATGCGTTGCCGCCCGGGGAACATGCCGTCGCGGTGCTCGGAGTGCTCTCACTGGTCTTCTGGTCGCTCATCCTGGTGGTCAGCGTGAAGTACACGCTGTTCGTGCTGCGGGCGGACAATCGCGGAGAGGGCGGAATCTTCGCGCTCCTGGCACTCGGCCAGCTCGAGCGCGGCACGACCAAATCGCTCACCGCCGGCACGTTGATCGTGCTGATTGGCGCCGCGATGCTGTGCGGCGAGGCCATCATCACGCCGGCCATGACGGTGATGGGCGCCACGGAGGGCATCAAACTGGTGTGGCCCGGAGTCGAACATCTCGTGGTGCCTCTTTCCTGCCTCGTCTTGGCGGGGCTGTTCATGTTCCAGCATCATGGCACCAAGTTTATCGGCGGCATCTACGGGCCCATCATGTTGCTCTGGTTTCTCGTCCTCGGCGCCTTTGGACTCTGGCGCGTCATCGAAACCCCGCTGGTCCTGCGGGCGCTGAATCCGCTCCTCGGGCTCGAACTGCTCGGCAGCCATCCCAGGGAAGCCACGGTCCTGCTGGGTTCCGTCGTCCTGGCGATCACCGGGGTCGAGGCGCTCTATGCCGACATGGGCCATTTTGGCCGGCGCGCGATCAAGATTTCCTGGTACGCCATCGTGCTCCCGGGCCTGACCCTCAACTACTTTGGCCAGGGGGCGCATGTGCTTTCCGGACGCGGCTCATCCGAGAATCCGTTTCTCGCCCTGGCGCCGGAGGGCCCCCTGCGTTACGGGCTGCTGGCGCTCTCCGTGCTCGCCGCGATCATTGCCAGCCAGGCACTCATCTCCGGCGCGTATTCACTGGTGCGGCAAGCCATCCAGCTCGGCTATTTCCCGCGCCTGACCGTGACCCACACGAATCCGGATCAGCGCGGCCAAATCTACCTGCCACTGGTAAACGTGACCCTCGCGATCGGCTCCATCGCGACCGTCTACGGGTTCAAGTCCAGCACCGCGCTGGCCGCCGCCTACGGCATCGCCGTTACGGGCACGATGATCGTCACCACCCTCGCGCTCTTTTTTGTCATGCTCCGGGCCTGGAAATGGCCGGCCTGGCGCGCCGGACTGGTGTGCGGGGCCTTCCTGGCCATCGACGTGGTTTTCTTCGCGGCGAATCTGCACAAATTTGCCGATGGCGGCTGGCTCCCGGTCCTCATCGCCGTTGGCATCGTCGCCATCATGGTGACGTGGAAGACAGGCAAGGCGGAGATATTCCGTCGCGTCTATGCCAACGAAATCACTGAGGCGGAGTTGAGCGGCATCGCGTGCAGCAAGCACATCGTGCGCGTGCGCGGCACCGGCGTTTTCATGGCGGGCAGCCCCACCGGCACCCCGCTCGTGCTCCTGCACCACGTCAAGGCCAACAAGGTGCTGCACGAAACCGTCGTCCTGCTGAGCATTGCCACCGAAGAGGTGCCTGACGTCACCGGCGCGGATCGATTAGTCGTGCGCGAAATCGGCAACGGGGTCTGGCGCGCGCTGGGCCGCTACGGCTATATGGAGTCGCCCGACGTCAGTGCGCTCATCGAGGAAATCCGGGCGCGCGGCGTGCCGCTGAAACCGTCCGAGGCCACTTACTATTTCAACCGCGAAATGATCATCACCGGCGGCGACGCCTCGATGTGGGAGTGGCAGAAGCATTTTTACGGCTTTCTCAGCCGCAACGCCCGCCAGGCGCGCGACTATTACCGCCTGCCACCGATGCAAATTATCGAGGTCGGCCTGCCGATCCAGTTGTAGGCGCGCGGCCGGTCGGATTTTGAAATCGCGGCGCACCGGGCGCGCGGCCGTGATCCAGCTGGGATCGTTCGTCGCGGCGCGCCGCGCGACGCCGGCCCACATCCTGACCGACCCTCCGATCAGGTGATTTGCTGCTTGGCCATGTAGCCCTTGAGCGCGACGAGGTCTTTTCTCATCAACGCCGGGAACTGGGTGCGCTTTTCCGCCTCGGAAATCTTCGAACGTTCGAACGGTGCGTACTCGAGGTGGACCGACATCGGGCCGGCGAGATTCAGCTCGCGGACCAGCTTGAAATAGTCGTCGAACGGCACGACCCCCTCGCCGATCGGCACGTTTTCGATCGTCGCTTTGCCCGGTGCCTGCTCCCACTTGAAGTCCTTCAGGTCGGTGCACTTGATCCACGGGGCGAGCAGCTTGAGGGTGACCGGCCACGATTGCGCGCCCTCCACGACGGCATGGCGGATATCGTACTGAACGCCGAGCCCGCGCGGATCGATGTCCCGCAGCAATTCGTAAAGGTCCCAGAGTGCGCCACCGACGCGGGGGCCGGCGTGGTTCTGAATCGCGCCCTGAAGGCCAAGGCTCTGGTTGAGCGCCGCGAGTTCCTTGAGCGCGGGCTTCAATTTCGCGAGCGTGCCCATCACGCCGAGCTTCGGGTCGTAGTTGAAGTTGCCGGTGCGGTAGGATTTCACGCCGAGCTTCGCCGCGGTCCGCAGCACGGTCTCGGCATGCGGGTCGCGCGCGCTGGTGATCTCGGTGGTGATGAGTTCGACCTTGAGCCCCGCGGCGTGCGCGGCCTCGACGGCGCGCGGCAGATCCTCCTTCACCTTCTCGGGCAGCACGTGGCCTTGGGCAACCCGCACCGTATAATCGATGCCACCGTAGCCCGCCGCCTTGGCCAGCGCCGCCGTCTCCGCGTACCTCATCCAGTAAAGGGGTTTCGAAAATACGTGGATGACCGTCGGGCCTCCAGTCCAGGGGCCAACCGGCGCCGAGGCGGCGCTGGTGGCTTTCTTCTTGGGCTCGGCGGCACTGGCGGTCGTCGTCAGGCGGGCGAGGGGCACGGCGGCACCGATCGCGGCGAGTTGGGAAAGAAACCGGCGACGCGAGGATTCGGGCAATAACGCAGGATTTGATTTCATGGCGAAGGTCACAGCGTGGCCGGCGCGACGGGAAATGCAACGATGGGAAGCTCCCCAATTCTCTCCGTGGGCGCAAGGGCTCCACGCTAACCCAACGTCGCCGCCAGGTCGGCAAACAACTGCCTCCGCCTCGCCGCATCGAGCTTTCGATCCGTGCGCAGTTCGAGTACGCGCATCCCGGCGGCGGGCAGCGCGGAAATCAGTTCCGTGAAGTGAGCCCAGTCACGCACCGGCACGTGCTCCACCCCGTAGGCTGCACTTAGCTGCGCGAAGTCGACCTCCTGCGGCGTGGCGAAGAATTCCTCGAAAGGTGGTTCGAACTGCGCCACCGGCAAATGCTCAAAAATCCCGCCCCCGCGATTGTTGATGAGCACAATCGTGAGGGAGCCGCGCAGCTTTCCCCGCAACAGAAAGCCGTTGGTGTCGTGGAGCAACGCCAGATCCCCGGTCAGCAAGACCGCCGGCCGGCCGGCGTCATGCGCGAGACCGAGCGCCGTCGAGAGCGTGCCGTCGATGCCGTTCGCGCCGCGATTGCAGAGCGGTCGGATGGCACGATCGCCCGCCGGCCAAACGTATTCGACGTCACGCACCGGCATCGAATTCGCCATGAAGAGCGGTGTTTCCTCCGGCAGGTGACGGGCGAGCAGCCAGGCCGCTTTGGGTTCGAAGAGCGCCGTCTCGGCGAGGAGCCGGGCATCCAGCGCCGGACGCATCCGCTGCTCGTAGCGCGCCCACATCCGTTGATAGCCGTTTTCGTCCAGTGCCACCGGCAGGCAGGCGGCGAGCGCCGCGAGCGAGCTGGACAATTGGCGCGTCCGACCGTGCAACGCGTCCCGATTATCCGGTCGTTCGCTCGCGAGCCAGACGGTCGCCGCGCTCGCCTCCATCCAGGCGCGCAGCACCTTGCTGGTTGGCCAGCCGCCGAGGCAGAGCACCACCTCGGGTCTCAGCCGCTCGGCCGCCGTTTCGTTGCGCAAGACTGTGTCGTAGGTCGTGACGAGATGCGGAATCCGGGCCGCATGATTCCGCAGCGGCGAAAGTCCGTCGGCGAGCACGGGCCAGCCCAGCCGGCGCGCGATCTCCGCCACGGCGGTGACAAACTCCCCGGGGTCGCCGGGTTGAGCGGGGCCGACCACAATCGCGCCATGCACGTCGGGGGAAATCCGGGGCAGCGGCCCGGCCAACGCCGGAATTTCGGGCGGTGCCAGCTGCGAGAAAAACCGCCGCCAATCGATCGCCGCCGCCAGTCGTCCGGCGGCACCGTCGTCCGCCAGCGGCGGCAGCGGATCGCGAAACGGCGCGTTGAGATGCACGGGCCCGCCCGACGGCAGCTGCGTGCGCGCCACCGCGTGGGCCACCGTCTGGCGCAGGTAACGGAACAATGGCTCGGTGAGTTCCGGCACGGCGAGCTCGTGATGAAAGTTCGCGTAGCCCCCGAAGAGTTTCTGTTGATCAATCGCCTGGCCGGATGCGCATGCGCGCAATTCCGGCGGGCGATCGGCGGTGATCACAAGCAGCGGCACCGCGCTTTCGTGGGCTTCGACGATGGCCGGGAAATAATTCGCCGCCGCCGTTCCGCTGGTGCACACGAGCACCACCGGTTCCAGACGCTGTTTCGCCAGGCCGAGGGCGAAGAACGCGGCTGATCGCTCGTCGAGCACCGGAATCGCCTCGATTCCGTCGTTGCCGGCCAGCGCGAACGCCAGCGGCGCGGAGCGCGAGCCGGGGGAAACCACCGCGTATTTCACGCCACAGCGCACCAGCGTCTCGACCAGCACGCTGGCCCAGAGCGAGTTCGTGTTTCGCGGATCGAGGTTGGGCGGGAGTTCCATGGCGGCCTAATTTTTTCGCAGCCCGGTCGCGAGCGGCACCAGCGCAAACTCGACCAGCGCGTCGAGCATGGCTTTGAACTTCAACTCCGTTTCGGCAAATTCCTTTTCCGGCGTCGAGCCGGCGACAATCCCGGCCCCGGCGTAGGTCCGGGCCCGGGCGCCCTCGATCAGCGCCGAGCGGATGCCGACAAAAAACTCGCCGCCGCCGCGCGCATTGAGCCAGCCCAGCGCCCCGGCATAGAGCCCGCGGGGAAAGCCCTCGAGTTCGCGAATCCGCGCCCCCACCGCCTCGCGCGGACTCCCGCCGACGGCCGGCGTCGGATGCAGGGCCGCCAGCGCGTCGAGCAGCCGCACGCCATCCGGCAGCGCCGCGCGCACCGGAGTGTGGAGATGCTGGACGTTGGCGAACCGCCGCACGTGCGGCTGGCCCGGGAACTCGGGCGTAAGGTGCAGCGGCGAAAGTCGCGCCACGATGTCGTCGAGCACCTGCCGCTGTTCGCGCACGTCCTTTTCACTGCGCAGCAGGGCGGCGGCGAGGGCGGCGTCCTCGCTGGCACTCCCGCCCCGGCGGATCGAACCGGCCAGCGCCTCGGTCTCGAGCGTGCCCCGGCTCACCCGCACAAGCCGCTCCGGACTCGCCCCGATGAAACTCGGGCCCCGCCCATGCGCGAAGGAAAAGGAATAGCAGTCGGGAAAACGCTGCCGCAGGCCGTTCAGCATCCGCAGCGGATGCAGCGGCCGGTCGGCGATGAGATCCTGCGCGCGCGCGAGGACGATCTTATTGAATTCGCCCGCCTCAATCCGCGCGATCGCGCGGACCACGGCTGCCCGGTAGTCGCCGGCCTCGCGGGTGGTGAAGTGAGGACGCCGCCCGTCTTCGTCGGCCGCGAGCATCGCGCCCTCCGCATAGCCGAAGCTCCGAAACTTGCCGTGCGCCCGCCACACGCGCTCGGTCAGCGCGGCCAAATCCGAATCGGCGGCAACGCAGAGATTGGCCACCGCCGTCGTCGCGGCCCCGGCCAGCGCCACCTGCCAGCGCGGCACGAAGATGAAGGCCGCGGGAAAAGGTTCTCCCGGCTCAACCTCATCCTGAAACGTGAAGCCGGCAAAAAAGTGGGGCCCCCCGAATGGCGCGTTCACGTCACCCACCGCGATCGTGTGCGCCAGCGTGTCGTCGATCCAGCGCTGCACGCTCGCAAAGCGGTCGCCACCGCTCGTCTCGTGCGCGACGGCGATCTCGGCGCCGGCGACCGCACTCTCGATGCCGGGCCGCTCGGCGTAGAAATGCGGTTCGTTCGGCTCGAATATGGACTCCAGCACCGCCAGCGGATCGAGCGCATCGACCACCAGCGAGATGCTCACCAGCTTCGCGTGGCCGTCGCGGCGGGCCGCCTCCCGACACTGGTGCAGAAAAGCGCCCAGGGCCTCGGGCGTGGCGTGTTCCGCGGGCTGCAGGGGAAGGATCGTCATGGAAGCAGCAGAGGTCAGACGTCAGAGGCCGGAGGTCAGATCCGGAACACACCCGGTGTCTTTTCTGGCCTCTGCCTTCTGATCGCTGACATCTGAATCATTTTGCTGCCACTGGCCGCGGAAACAGCACCAGTGCCGCCGCGACCTTCGCGCCATCCAACTTCGTGCCCCACTCCAGTTCACCGCGCCAGTCCGGGCCCGGCGTGTAACCGAGGACCGAATTGATTTTTGCCGTGGTCGCGGGCATCACGTGCTGCAGGAGCGCGACCGCGAGCCGCAGCGCCTCGGCAATCGTCGCCAAAGCCGTGCGCAACCGCTCTTGATCGGCCGCCTCGGTCGATTTGCCCAGCTTCCACGGCGCGCGCTTTTCGATGTAGGCATTGGTCGCGGTGACGAAGCCGATTGTGCGCTCGAGGGCGGTGTGAAATTGAAAGCCCTCGCAAAGGGTGATGATCTCGTCGCGCGTCTTCGGCCAGAGCTCGTGCAACTCGCGCTCGAAATCCCCGGCCACTCCGGCCGCGGGCACGATGCCGGCGGCGAAGCGCGTCGTCATGTTCAGCGCGCGGTTGACCAGGTTGCCGAGATTGTTGGCCAGCTCGCTGTTGTAGCGGACGAGAAATTGCTCGACCGTGAACTCGCTGTCCTGCCCGACGTTCATTTCGCGAATGAGGAAATAGCGAAAGGCATCGACCCCGAATTGATCGATGAGCGCGAGTGGGTTGACCGCCTCGCCCGTGCTTTTCGACATCTTGGCCCCGCTTTGCAGCCACCAGCCGTGTACCAGCAGCGCTTTCGGCGGCGGCAGGCCGGACGCGTGGAGCATGATCGGCCAGTAAACCGCATGCGGCGGCACCAGGATGTCCTTGCCGATCACGTTGTAGTCGGCCGGCCACAGGCCCTTGTCCACGACGCCCGAGTAGTAATTGAGGAGCGCGTCGAACCAGACGTACGTCACGTAGTTTTCATCGAACGGCAGCGGGATGCCCCATTCCAGCCGCTCCTTCGGGCGCGAGATGCAGAGGTCGTTCAAGGGCTCCTTGAGAAATTCGAGCACCTGTTTCTGCCGGTAGCGCGGAAAAATGAAATCCTCGTGCGTCTCCAGGTGGTGGATCAGCCAGTCTTGATGCTTGCGCAGCCGGAAGAAGTAATTCGGCTCCACGATCTTGGTGACCTCGCCGAAGATCTCGGGCCACGAGCCATCGGGCAGCCGATCCTTTTCCTGCAGGAATTGCTCCTGCCGCGTGCTGTAGAACCCGTGGTATTCCGCCTGGTAAATCTCTCCCGCATCGAAGAGGCGCTGCAGGATGTCGCGCACGACTTGCTTGTGCCGCGGCTCCGTCGTGCGGATGAAATCGTCATACGACACCTCGAGCCGGTCATAGAGCGCCCGGAACTCCGCGGCGATCGCATCGACGTACTGCTGCGGCTCGATGCCCTGCTTCCGCGCGCTCGCCTGCACCTTTTGCCCGTGCTCGTCCGTGCCGGTGAGAAAATGCACCCGGTCCCCCATCTGGCGCCGAAACCGGGCGATGACGTCCGTCAGCACCTTTTCATAGGCGTGGCCCAGGTGCGGCGAACCGTTCACGTAGTCGATGGCGGTCGTGATGTAGAATGACTTCATGCGGAGCCGGGCAACAAAACCCGCCTCGGGGGAAATGTCGAAAGTTTTGACGTGCCGGTATCGCCCGGCAACATGGCGCCGGGATTCCATTGAACTCACTGCCACGCATCTTGGGCATGGGCCTGCTCGTCGTGCTTGCCGCGCTCGTGGCACTGCTGGCCGTGCCCGCCTGGCGCGGGCGGCCAAGCTCCCCCCCGGCACTTCAGGTGGTCGCGACGGACGCCGGGCCGCCATCGCCCATTGCGAGCACGACCGCCCGGCTCGCCGCCCTGCCACCGCGCCTGGCCCTGGCCCTGGCCCTCTTTGCCTTCGCGCTGGCCGTGACCCTGATCTTCAGCCTGGCGTTTCCGCGCGGGCGCACCGGCGACTCCATCCCGCCGTATGCCGCCGCCCGTTCTGAAATCAACACGCTCGCGCGGCTCGCCGAGACCTCGGCCGCGCAGGGCGAGGAACTGACCCGCGAACGCGACGTCCGCCGCCGGGCCGAGGAGGACGCCCAGCTCAAGCAGCAGTTGCTCACCCAGTCGGTCGACGAAAAAATCCGGATCGGGCGCGATTTGCACGACGGCATTATTCAATCCCTTTACGCCATCGGGCTCACGCTGGAGTCGGTCCGTGCCCTCGTGAAGAGCAATCCGGCCGAGGCCGATCTCCGGCTCGAGCAGACGCGGGCGGGACTCAACGACACGATTCGCGACGTGCGGGCCTACATCACGGGGCTCGCGCCGGAGAATCTGCGCCGCGGCGGATTTGCCCACGCGCTTGGCGCCCTGCTCATCGAGTTGCAGGCTGGGCGCGATGCGCGCTTCGACCTCAAGATCGACGACAAGGCGGCTGCCCTGCTGACCGCGGAGCAAAGCCTCCAGGCCTTGCAGATCGCGCGCGAGGCGGTGAGCAACGCGCTGCGGCATGGGGGCTCCTCGCTGGTGACGTTGCGCCTGGAGAAGGGGGATCAGGACGTCTGCCTGCTCATCCATGATAACGGTATCGGTTTCAACGCGGCGACGCGGCGCGACGGAGGCCACGGACTCACCAACATGCAGGCTCGGGCCGAACAGCTGGGCGCAACGCTGCGCGTGACCAGCCAGCCCGGCGAGGGCGCGCGCGTCCTCGCCACCCTGCCGATTCTCGACTCCGCTCCGCTATGACAATCGCCCCGGAAGAATCACGCAGCACGGTCGTGCTCATCGACGACAGCGAGGTCGTACGCATGGGGCTGCGGGCCTTGTTCGGCACCGAGCCGACGCTGCAGGTCGTGGGCGAGGCCGCCAGCGTCGCCGCGGGAGTCGACACCTGCATCAGGCTGCGCCCCGACGTGGCCCTACTCGATATCCGGCTGCCCGATGGCTCCGGCTTTGAGGCCTGCCGCAAAATCCTGCAACATGCGCCCGAGACCCGCGTATTGATTCTCACCTCCGTGGTCGACGATGCGCTCGTGGGCGAGGCCATCGCGGCCGGTGCCCACGGTTACCTGCTCAAGGAGATCGATGGCCGCGGGTTGATTCAGGCGATTCGTGACGTGGCCGCCGGCAAGTCGATTCTCGATCCGGCCGTCACGGCACGCGTGATGCAACTGCTGAAGGTTTCCCGGAGCGGGAGCGACCTGCTTGGTTCACTTTCACCGCAGGAGCGACGGGTGCTGGCGTTGATCGCCGACGGGTGCACGAACAAGGAGGCGGGGGTGAAACTCAGCCTGAGCGAGAAGACGGTGAAGAACTACCTCAGCACGATCTTCGAGAAACTGCACGTTTCCCGGCGCGCCGAAGCCGCGGCGATCTACGCGCAGGACCAGCGACGGTGATTGCTTGGAGGCAGGAGCCTGCTTCCAGGCGATTGGCTCGGCTAAGGAGCATTGCCCACGTTTAGGCCGTGACCATGCAGTCGGAGCGTTTCTTCCTCTGTCGTGCGGAAACCAAGGGGTGGGCCGGGCACTCCGTGCGCGGCCTCGGCTACGTCCTTCGCCTCGGCCGCGCGCGGAGCGCCCGGCCCACCATCCAATTCTTACGAAACAGCTTCGTTGTAGCCCGCCGCGTGAGCGGCGGGAGTGCGGGAGGTCCCTGCGCTCACGCGCAGGGCTACAAAGCCCGACG